>DATHIZ010000066.1:0-21944 GCA_035316385.1 Bryobacteraceae bacterium
GCGGGCCGTCTGGCGGATTACAAGTACTACAACATGGACCAAGCCGTTGGGCGAGCGCTGAAGGTGTTCAGCGACAAGGTCCTTCAACCCGAAAACAATTTATTAGAACTTCCCCAGGGCAGATTGTAGAGGTTAAAAACATGTCAATTCTAAGTGCGGCCGGGAGCAGTAAAGCGTTCCAATCGGAAGTGGTGAGCAAACCGGTTCATCAGGCGGCGACGTCTTCGGGCGCTCCGAGCGTCGCTGCCGTCGTTGTTACGTTTAACCGCAAGATGCTGTTGCTCGAGTGTCTTCAAGGGCTGCTATCGCAGACAGCGCCACTGGATCGCATCTATATCATCGATAACGCCAGTACCGACGGCACTAGGGAAACGTTGGAGCAGGCTGGGTTTCTGACCAAGCCGACCATTCGGTACGTGCCGTTGGCTTCAAATATGGGAGGCGCAGGCGGATTTTCCGCGGGATTACGAACAGCGTTTGCCGATGGGTTCGACTGGTTCTGGTTGATGGACGATGATGTGGAACCGTATTCCGATGGGCTCGCCCAGTTACTGGAATTTCGCGAGGCATCGGGATGTATTCATGGCCGCCGGCGGAATCCGGATGGGACGCCGTTCCCCTGGGGCGAGTGCTTCTCGGAACGGACTGTCACAACGACGCCGATTTCGGACCCGAATTTTATAACGGGCTCGCAAGCGCTGTCGATCAACACAGGTTGCTTTGAAGGGATGCTGGTCTCGCGTCAAACTGTCGCGCAAGTTGGCTTTCCGGATGCTGACTTTTTCATCACTTGGGACGACACCTATTACGGGTACCTGGCGTCGCGTGTAACTACTGTACTAATTGTGAACGCCTTTGTGCTGCAACGAAAGCTGCCCTTCGGAAGTGTAAAGTCCCGGATCTACGGGGATCGGTTTATACAAAGCTCCCTGGCGCTTTTTTATTCGCACAGAAATCGCTGGCTGATCGCGAAAAAACTGAGCGTGAGCCGGCCTCCTTTCTGGACCGCAACTGCATCGTTCTTTTTCAGGGCAGTCTTTCGAGAGCTTGTTTTAGTGCGCTCTACAAGCCGGGCAAAAAAAATACTGCAGGGCATGCTCAGCGGGATGCGTTGTCAATTACAAGAAGATCGGATTCGTTAAACCCACGGCGACAGATAGCCCCATTGTGCCTGCCCGCCAGCAGAATCAAATGACAGAGAACACTGTTTCGACTCCGGATATTCAGGCGCCCGGTCGTGATACGAGTGGCCGCGTGAGCATTTGGCAGCTGTGGAGTGCAAAGGGCGAAACGATCTGGACCTGGATTGCATGGGCGTTTGCGGCTTACTGGATCCTGTTTACAGCGGGCGCCTTCCTGAACCGGCGGGGGTTGAACGAGCTAGGCGGCGCGCTCATTCTCTGCATCCTCGTGTGGGCGGTCGTCGATCGTTTGTGGGTACGGGTAGATGCCGTCTCTATCGCCAGCATGGCGACCCTCTCTCTATCGCTACTGCAAGTAATTTGGTCCAGAGAACCGGAGTCGGTAGGATCCTTCATCAAATACGCATCCCTGTGCCTGGTTATGGCGCTATCGCGCCTTTTACGATTACCCGCCGCGTCCAGTTCTAAAACGCGGTGGGCGCTCGCCGCGCAAACCCTGATCATACTTATAATTTCTCTAACAATTTTCCGCGGCGGCTCCTGGGATGGTAACACCAGGCACTCCGGCCTTTTCCCTAATCCAAATAATCTTGCTCTAATTCCACTCTTGCTGTTATTCCTGGTTAACCGCAATGACCGCCTCATCATTCGCATTGGCGCACATGCAATGGTTGTCGTGGTCCTTGCCTTCTCGGGCACCAGCGGGGCAATGGTTGCATACGCCATTGGTCTGACGGTGCACTTAATTTCCGGTCTCTCCCGGAACGCTCGTTTTCTGGCTACTTGGTTAGCCGTCTTCGGCTGCGTGGTGGCAATTACTTTAGTAGCGGTCGGCGCCGATCAGTTTTTGCCCGACACGCGTTTGACTAAGCAGGTTTCCGTCATGCGCACGCAGTTCACGACTGTGTTCGAAGGCGGCGACGTCGCCTATTATGCGCAGGAAAAGGTGTTAGGTTCGGGAAGCGCTTCCGCCGTCTGGAGGCTAATGCACTGGCGTCGAACGCTTGGGGTGTACAGCGAAGGGACAGTGGTGCAAGAACTCATTGGATTCGGTCCCGGTTCGTCTGTTTCGATACTCGGCGTGCTCCCGCACAACGAGTACCTGCGGCTGCTGTTTGAAGAAGGTATTGTTGGCTTCTCTCTGTTTATGTTCGCCTGGTACCGCATGATAACCACTGCTCCACTTGGCGTCCGCTATGTTGGCCTCATCCTTGCCATCTACTCTTTCAGCGAGAATAATCTCGACAACTTCCCCTTCATGAGCCTGTTTATCTTGTGCCTGTCGGCAGGCGTGGCTACTAAGCCGCTTGGTCCACGTTCCGGCCGGATGCTCGAGCCTGCATGGCCTGCAGCTGGTCAGCGAGCATAGTCTTACTTACTTAGCATGTACACCGCGCCAAAGTAGAGAAACTCCGACGATAAGCAGGGTCAGAGATCCCGCGCCGAGCACAGCCATATCGGTGTCAGGCGTGACGGATTCCTTCATATACTTGAACGCGTACTGTCCCCAATCATTCAGCGCGCCATGAGCGATGGCGGCCAGCCAGATGCTTTCCGTGCGAAGCCATAGCCAGCCGAGGATCAAGCCCGCGGCCATGGTTCCAAGCGGTAGGGTTAGGGCGAGCTTTATCGGGGAAACCCCCTCGATATGCAGGATTCCCGAGAGCTGAAACGGCACGTGCCAAAGGGCCCAAATGATCGCGGTGGCCACAGCCGCGCGCCGGGCGCCAATCCGGCCCCGGAGCCGCGGAAGCAGCCAAGCTCGCCAACCGATTTCCTCGAAAAATGCCAGGAAGGAGACGATTGCCAGCCCCACGACGGCATTGAGGACGATGCGTCCCACAAGTCCCTGGATCGTCAGGTTGCCCCATCCGCGGGACATCGGCGTGTGGTACAGACCGTCCGGCTGGAGCGTCAACCAGTCCTGCCACTGCACTCCGCCTTCGACGGTCGCCAGCAAGGGCAGCATCACTGCGTGCAACACCCCGGGAATCAAAAAGAGCGCCACCGGAAGATACCTCAGCGGAAAGTGATCCCAACGTATGCGCGGAGGTTCATTCATCGCTAAGTTGACGATCAGCACCGAAACAGACGGCAGGAACATGGACAGATACCCCAGGCCAATGTGGGAACTCTGGTGTCCACCGGTGAGCCCGATGACAAGACTCAGCGCAATCGACAGTCCGTACGCGGTTGCGACGAAAGCGGTAATTGCCTTCATGCCTTTTGGGAACGCATATACACCGAGGCCTACGAGTCACGGCGAGTTCCGTCCAACAAGCAGTGCGCCGGCCCGCCGGTACGACGTGTCGTTCAAGGTTTGCAGCATAACACAAGAAGGCCAATTCAAGGGGGAGCTTTTTTGTGGCAGAATACAGTGGTGCTGCAGGCCCTCACCGAGCGCAAGGAATGGAAATTTTTCGGCAGCCTGCCGAAGGCGGATCCTGGCCTCGCCGCCGCTTGGTGGACGATTGTACTGCTGAGGGGTATCCTACCGGCAGTTTTCGGAATCGCCATGGGAATACTGGTGGGCGAGGTACAACGCCGGCATTCGCTGGGCGGATCTCTCGCGTTTGCTGGCGCGGTTTTTGTGTTGCTTCAGGTACTGAACCCAATTCATCAGGCTGTCAGCGCCAACCTTGGAGACCGGACCGCCGCATGGCTCTACGACAGGCTCACGGAAGCATGCGTGCGACCGCGCGGAATGGGTCATCTCGAGAGTCCCGCACTCACCAGCGACCTCACGACCGCGCGCGATTTCGACCTTGGCATGACCGGCCCTCCGTTATCCATCTCCATGGATTTCATCGCAAACGGTATGGTGGAAATAGTTGGTGGAGTGGCGTCCGCCTTGATTCTCGCCTATTACGCATGGTGGGCGCCGGTCGTGCTCGCGGGCGCTTGGCTGGCCACGCACTGGCTTTTGCGCGAGAGCGGAATTTGGCGCGATCGCAATACCGAAGAAGTACGCGGCGCGCAACGGGATGCCGACTACGCTTACCGCATTGCTGTAGATCCGCCGGCAAGTAAGGAACTACGGCTATTCGGTCTCGACAGTTGGACGATCGAACGGTTCAAGGCGAGACGTACTCGATTGCACGAATTACAGTATGCAGCCACACGTCTGCGCGAGCGTCCTATCCTATGGAGCTTGCTCCTGGTGGTGTCTGCCAACTTGCTGGTGTTCTGGTTGCTTGCGGACGCGACCACCAGTGGGCGCGTCAGTCTCGGCGAAGCCGTCGTCTACATTCAGAGCGCCATCGGCGTATCCATGATTGCCTTCGGCGGATTTAGTTGGGCGCTCGATGGATCGGCGGCGCCGGTTGCCTCGGTGCTGCGGCTGGAGCCGGCCATGCGCGCCGCTGGCGCGCTTAGTTCCGGCAACCGCTTGGCGAATAAAAAACCTGAACGTGAGATTCGCCTCCGCAAGGTCACATTCGAGTATCCCGCGGTCGAATCGACTCCTCCAAGCCCCGGCATTCCGGTGCTGCAGGACTTGGATCTCACGATTCCCGCAGGCTCATCGCTTGCGATTGTCGGACAGAATGGCGCCGGGAAAACAACCATCGCCAAGCTATTGTGCCGTCTGTATGATCCGCAGTCGGGTGTGATTGAGGTCGATGGCGTCGACATTCGCGACTTCGATCTCGCCTCTTGGCGGTCTCGTATCACGGCCGTGTTCCAGGATTTCCTTCGTCTGGAGTTGCCGCTGCGCGACAACGTCGCGCCGGATGGTGCTCCAGACTACGTCGTACGGGCCGCGCTTGAGTCGGCGGGAGCGACGAACCTGGCGGCACTGGATACCGTGCTTTCTCGCGGATACGACGACGGCGCCGATTTGTCGGGCGGCCAATGGCAGCGGATCGCCCTCGCGCGGTCTCTGGCCGCGGTCACGATGGGAGCCGGGGTTGTACTGCTCGATGAGCCGACCGCGCAACTCGACGTTCGCGGGGAAGCGGAGATCTTTGATCGCCTGCTGGCCGCAACGCGCCATTGCACCACCATCTTGATCTCACACCGTTTCTCCACGGTCCGCCAAGCCGATCGGATTTGCGTGCTGGAGCGGGGACGGGTGATCGAGTTGGGCACTCACGACGAACTGATGGCGCTAGGCGGCCGTTACAGGACCATGTTCGATCTGCAGGCCCAGCGCTTTAATGTTCCGGGCGACGAGGAGGGCGCAACCTATGACGTCCTCTCCTAAGCGCGCCCCCTCGATTGAACCCCTGCCTCCCGCTCTTTCGTCAATGTGGCGGTTGTGCCAGCTCGGATATCGTAATCAGCCGCGCCTGATGCTTGCGTCGTTCGCATTATCTCAGCTGGCCGCGCTGCCTGACGCGTTACTCGCGCTGTGGTTGATGCTGCTAGGCAAAGGAGTGATGGAGCACAAGCCGGGCATGGTCCAAGGCGCGGCAATAGGACTTGCCTTATCAACCGCTGGAACATGGTTCCTGCGCACAGTGAGCACGCGAGTCCAGCGCCGCTTTCGCGACAAGGTGACTATCGCGCTGGAGTCGCACGTCGCGCAACTGCAGGGGTCTATAGCAACGATCGCGCATCAGGAGCGCCCCGAGTATCTCGACAGGCTATCCATGCTTCGCGACCAGGTGTTCGTGCTAGACCACATGTACCTGTCCTTGTTTTCAACGCTAGGATGGATCCTGCGATTGGGCGTAACGATGGTGCTACTGGCGTCGATTCATCCGGCGCTCATTCTACTCGCCGTGTTCGCTATCCCCACCGTGCTGACATCCACATGGCGGCCCGCAATCGAAAGAATGGTGCAAGAGCGTGGAGCGCAAACCAACCGGCTGGCGCGTCATTTATTCTCTGTCGCAACCACTGCGGCGCCCGGGAAGGAAGTGCGAGTCACGGGTATCGGGGAGCGCCTGATTACAGATCGCCGGTCTACGTGGGAGCGATGGTACCGGCCGGTAGCTGGCGTCCGCTGGCGGTCGGCTTTGTGGCATGCGCTCGGGTGGGCGATCTTTGGCTTAGCGTATGTCGGTGCGGTGGTATTCGTATCGCAGGGCCTGGGCGCGCCGGCGAGCCAAGTGCTCCTGGTGCTCGCTGCTGGGGCGCGGCTGTCGGCGTATATAGGTGCGACGGTGGGTGAAATTGGATTCCTGCGCGGCTTCTGGATGGACGGTTCTCGCCGGCTCGCGTGGTTGGAGGATTATGCCGCTGCGGCCGCGGCATCAGGCGATCTGCCCGTGCCCGCCGTGTTGCATACTGGTATCCGGCTCGAACACGTGTCGTTCAAATACCCCGGCACAACACGCGTGGTGTTGGATGACGTGTCGCTCAGGTTGCCGGCCGGTTCGGTGGTCGCGATCGTTGGCGAAAACGGGGCTGGCAAAACGACGCTGGTCAAGCTGCTCGCAAAGATGTACGAGCCGTCGTCAGGTTCCATCTTCATGGACGACACACCCCTGGCGCGAGTACCTGCCGCGGAGTGGCGGTCCCGGCTTGCCGGTGCATTCCAGGATTTCTTTCGTTTCGAATTACGTGCGGCGCACACAGTGGGTCTAGGTGACATCCCCCGCCTTGATGATGAAGCCGCCGTAAGTTCGGCTGTTGAGCGAGCCGGCGCCGGCGACGTCATCGCCCGTCTCGTATCCGGCCTCGAAACCCAGCTTGGTCCGACCTGGCCAGGCGGAGTTGAGCTATCGTTTGGCCAGTGGCAGAAGCTGGCGCTGGCCCGTGGCTTTATGCGAGATCGGCCGCTGCTCCTTATCCTTGACGAACCCACCGCTGCTCTGGATGCGGAGACCGAACACGCTTTGTTCGAACGCTACGCCGAAGCCGCGCACGGCGTCGGAAATAACCACGGTGGGCGTATCACGGTCTTGGTCTCCCACCGTTTCTCAACCGTTCGCATGGCGGACCTTATCGTCGTGCTCGACGGCGCACGTCTCGTGGAGGTCGGCACACACGATGAACTCATGGCTAGGCGGGGTCAGTATTCGGAGTTATATGGCATACAGGCAGCCGCCTACCGTTGAACACTAATGCCAGCCGCTTGATTATTCCGTAGGCAGCATGCTGAGAAACTCGCTCGGATCGAATTGTTGCAAACCGGCTGGCAACGGGAATACCGCCGCCGTTTCGAACACCGCTTTGTTCAGACCGTCACCTCACGCCAGCTCTCTAGATGCCCCTGCTGTAGCAAAATACTGATGAGCGCCGTTCTGGCCCAGACCGCGATCGGATCAGGCGACTGAGACTCGCGCACCTGCAAGATCGCTTCCTTCGTATAAGCCACGGCGGAATCCGTGGAATGTTGTGATTGCAAGGTCCACAAACGCTGGACGTCCAGCGGGTTTACAGCAGGGATGGTTGTGTGAATTACTGACTTGAGGTCCAGCATACATACACGTTCCTATCCGACGATCATAGCTTGGCAAAAGGCTGGCTTTGGAGAACAGCTTTCTGTAGTACAGGACACGGCTGCGCCCATCCATTTGAGCGCCGAGTCTCAATGGCATGAAAGCCTGCTTCTCTTTGGGCGAGAACCCACATTTCAGCGAGCGGCCTACGATATGATGATCACATCTTGACAATCATAATGTGTCAGTGCTAGCGTGATGCTTTATGAGTGAGCAGAATACCGATGTCATTCAAGGCACGCTTGACATGCTCATCCTGAAGACGCTGAGTCTTGAACCGATGCATGGCTTTGGCATTGCTCGCCGTGTCGAACAAATCTCGCGTGGAGTGTTCAAGGTTAATCCTGGCTCGCTCCTTACGGCACTGCAGCGTCTGGAGCGCGCCGGATGGCTGGATGCAGAGTGGCGTCAGACGGAGAACTCGCGCCGCGCAAAGTTCTATACTCTCACCCGCGCCGGGAAGAAACAGCTTGAAATCGAAACCGTGGAATGGGCTCGCCGCACGTCGGCCATCGCGCGGCTCCTTAAAGCGGCGGGTTAGCTCATGTCTCTGTGGCGTCAACTTACACACGGTTTGCGCAGCCTGATGAATCGAACGAAGGCGGATCAGGATCTCTCTGATGAAGTGCGGCAGTACTTTGAAGAGGCAACCGCGGCAGGAATGGCGCGTGGGCTTTCTGCTGCGGATGCGCGGCGTGCCGCAAGGCTGGAATTGGGCAATTTGAGTGCCGTTCAGGAGCAGGTGCGCTCGTATGGATGGGAGAACACGCCTAGAGCTTTTGGAGCCGATCTCCGCTATGCAGCGCGTCAACTGCGTGGCAATTCAGGGTTCACGATCGTCAGCGTATTAACGCTGGCCCTCGGCGTCGGCGCGAGCACGGCAATTTTCAGTGTGGTGAATCCGATTTTGTTTGAGCCGCTGCCATACCCCCATTCCAGCCGAATCATAACAATTTGGAACACCTACCAGGGCGCCCGCACCGAAACAGCATTTGGCACATATCGCGAACTCGTGGAGCGTAGCCGCTTACTTGACGCAATAACCGTCTTCGAGCCTTGGCAACCTGCCCTCACCGGAGGCGCACGGCCAGAGCGGCTGAATGGCCAGAGCGTAAGCGCGAGCTATTTCCGTGTAATCGGCGTTACTCCGGTATTGGGCCGGAATTTCCAGCCCTCCGAGGATACATTTCGTGGCCCCAAGGTCGTAATTTTGAGCGACAGATTGTGGCGGCGGCGCTTCAATAGTGACCAGACGATCGTTGGACATGAGGTCAAGCTCGATGGTGATAGCTACACCGTTGTCGGTGTGATGCCGCATTTGTTTGAGAATGTCCTCTCGCCTTCGACGGAGATATGGTCGCCAATGCAATATGACACGCGGCAGATTACGACGAACTTTAACAGGGGCGAGTGGGGACTTCATCTGCACCTGGCAGGCCGTTTAAAACCAGGTGGCAGCCTGGAGCAAGGCCGGCATGAACTCGATCAAATCGCACGTACACCGCTGCCCGAGTTTCCCAGGCCGCGGTGGGCTTCGCTTCGGCAAGGGCTTATCGTCGATTCACTTCAAGACGATATTGCGCATAGCATAAAGCCTGCGCTGCTCGCGGTTCTCGGCGCAGTCATTGTCGTTTTGACAATTTGCGTGCGTGAATGTAATCAATCTGCTGCTCGCACGGAGCGCTCAAAGGCGTGGAGAGTTTGGTGTTCGAGTTGCTCTCGGAGCCGGACGGTTGCGGATCATCCGGCAACTCATCACGGAGAGCTTGTTGCTTGCTTCGCTCGGTGGCGCTCTTGGCATGGTGCTAGCGGCAATGGGTGTGCGGGCTGTTGTAGCACTCAGCCCGGCAGGACTGCCGCGAGTCGATGCCATTGCCATTGACTATGTGGTGTTCGCTTTTGCAGTTGGCCTCACGACGCTGGTCGCTTTGCTGACCGGGCTGATTCCGGCGCTACATCTCTCCCTCGACGAACTGCACGCTGGACTGCAGCAAAGCTCGTGGCGAGTTGCCGGCAGTCATTCACGGACCCGACGTGCACTTGTTGTCACAGAGGTAGCACTTGCACTTATACTGCTGGTCGGCGCGGGACTCCTCCTGCGCAGCATGCAAAAGTTATTGGCGGTAGATCCGGGCCTCAATAGCTCGCAGTTGCTTACCATGCAGGTGCAAAGCTCCGGCCACCAATTCGACGATCTCTCTTCAGGCCCTGGCGTCGGCAACAACGCGAGGCGCCGGTTCTTCGGGCGGGCCCTTGAAGCCGTGCTTCGGGTGCCGGGAGTCAAGCAGGCAGCGTTTACCAGTCTTCTGCCGCTTAGCGACGATCCACCACGGGTGAGTACCTATGGCTCGCGCTTCGAAGGTGAAGATCCCCAGGGCGGCCACAACGTTTTCCGCTATGCAGTGACCCCGGACTACTGTCAGACCATGGGTATTCCACTACGCAGCGGCCGTTTTCTGGATGAGCACGATACGGCTGGGGCGCCACAGGCGGCGCTAGTTAGTGCATCCTTGGCAAAGCGTCAGTTTCCCGGTAAGGATGTTATTGGCAAACGGCTTCACGTGGGACCCACCAACCGGCCGTGGTATACCGTCGTGGGCGTCGTAGGAGATGTGAAACAGACATCTCTGGCGATCGACCAGCCAGATGCAGTCTACATTCCAACGCAACAGACGTGGTTTGCGGATGACACCTTGTCATTAGTTGTCCGCACAGGCGGTGATGCGCTACAACTTGCCTCTGCCGTCAGAAGCGCAATTTGGTCGGTGGACAAAGATCAGCCCATTGTGAGGGTGGCAACTATGGATAACCTGCTCGCCCTGTCCGAAGCCGAGCGGCGTTTTGTGCTGATCCTGTTCGAAGCATTTGGCATTGTGGCGCTGGCGCTTGCAGCCGTCGGCATCTACGGTGTTCTCTCTGGTGGCGTGACGGAGCGAACGCGTGAGATTGGAGTGCGGGCTGCACTTGGTGCCTCTCGTGCCGATATCCTGACTTTGGTACTTCGTCAGGGATTGCGGCTCACCGGGCTCGGAATCCTGATTGGGTTATGCGGAACAGTCGCCGCCAGCCGAGCAATGACCACACTGCTCTTCGGTATATCTCAGCTTGATCCGATTACTTATCTCGGCGTGATCGTGCTGCTGGGAATCGTGTCTGGAATTGCCTGCTGGACAGTTGATCCTTCCATTACATTGAGGGCCGAGTAAGTCGTTTTACAGATGTGGTCCGACATGAACGAGGAAGTTTACGATGACGAACTTAAGAAATTCGAAGCGGACGGCGCCGCACCGTTGCCGGCCGCAAAGGAGCAAGGCTACGTTCAACACGAGGAAGCGCAAATCTGGTACGCCACTTACGGCGCCGGCTCGCCCGTAATCTTGCTGCATGGCGGCCTCGGTCACAGCGGCAATTGGGGTTATCAAGTTCCAGCACTCGTCAGGAGCGGCTATCGCGCCGTTCTGATAGATAGCCGTGGCCATGGCCGCAGCACGCGCGACGGGCGGCCGTTCTCTTATGAGTTGATGGCATCCGACGTTCTGGCAGTGATGGATGCGCTGCATTTTGAAAAAGCCGGCCTAGTGGGCTGGAGCGACGGTGCATGCACCGCTTTGATCCTCGCCACGAGAGATCCCTCCCGCATTGCGGGCGTATTTTTCTTCGCCTGTAACATGGACCCGAGCGGCGTAAAGCCGATTGAAGCAAGTCCAACTCTGAACCGGTGCTTCAATCGGCACCGTAAGGACTATGCCCAGCTATCGGCTACACCGGAGGATTTCAAAGAGTTTGTCGAAGCCGTCACCCTGATGCAACAGACGCAACCTAACTACTCCGCGCAGGATCTCGGGCAGATCAGCGTCCCTGTTGTCATCGTGCAAAGCGAGCACGAAGAATTTATCAAACAGGAACACGCAGGATATCTAGCCCAGGCCATCCCGAATGCCGAATTCATCCTCCTCAAAGGCGTGAGCCACTTCGCTCCCTTGCAAAGGCCGGAGCAATTCAACACTGCAATGCTTGCGTTCGTTAGTAAAGTTCTACCCTAAGTACGCAAAAGCGATTACGTTGGCAAAACCACTGTCGGTCACGCCCTCATCTAGGCGCGGGAGTCGCCGAGCGTTGTGAATCAGTATTTAGGGAGGTCGGCTCGTAACCGGTGATCGCGCGAAAACATATGCCATCAATGCCGCTGTTGAACCCTGGGTTAGAGGCCCAGACGAGCAACGCCTGCAATACTGGGTTATCGCCGAATGAGAAGGTACTGAACGCGTCTTGATGAAAGTTTTCCATAGCCTGGTGAAACGCCGCCGCGAATTGCCTGGACGCTTGCCCCTCAGCCATAGCATGCGCAAAAGCCAAGTCCCGCCCGGAACCACCCATGAGGTAGCCAGCCTTACCAGATGCGCTCGGGGCTGCGGATCGTTTTGCTCATGCCTCATGTACGGAGCGGATGCCGAAAGGGAAGAACACGGCGGCGGCAGCAAGTTCCGGTTGAGTCTCGATCAAGGAATCAGCAAGCGCGAGATCAAGGCGCCGCAGAGCGTCGAGCAGCTCAAACAGCTGATATTGCCGCGCTGACGTAAAGGCCACTCGCTCTTCAGGATCAAAACGTGCCTGAGTGGGCGTATCTTTCCTGTTGAGAATTGTTGCAACGAGTTCGCGGGCAACCACAAGAGCTTCTCCTTCCAGAGAAGCATCCGACTGCCGGTAAACGTGTTAAGGAATTCGAATCTGGCAGACGAGCGGCGGGGAGGGAATGATTCTGCTTGCGTAACAAGACTATCCCGCCAAGCCTGAATCGCGCGGCGCACAAGAGCGAGCTTTCTTTCATTATCCCGCAGTGCTGCAAAACCATCGGTACCGCCATATGAGGGAATTGCGCCGCATGGTCAAATTGGATTAGGAGGTCGAATGCGGCATCGGCGTTGCCATGGTCGAGCATGGCGCGAAAGAGCGGGAATTCGTAGTGACGCATCATCCGTTCATCGAGCGGCGGGAGCTTCCTGATCAAATCTGGAGCGATTGCCGCAGTGAGCATGTGCGCTTCATGCTGAACTAGCTGCCCATCGCGATGGCTGAGCGCCAAATGCTCCATCTCCCGCAGCGCGCGAAGTAATAAAGCGCGGGCATCCCGCTTGCTATATGCTGTCAAAACGCGAGCGATGTGAAGCCGCGCAGTAACGCCTGCCAGCGGAGACAAACGATCTGCCTGAACCATGGCGTCATCGAGCAGCTGTCGCGCGAGCATAGGTGCAGACTCCTTTTACACCATAAAAGGCACTAAGCGGGGTCGCCGCTTGTTTCATGAGGCTAATTGTTGCGCAGCGTACGTGCCGGATCGGTCCGCGCACTCCGCAGTGCCGGTATTGCGGCCGCTGTGAACGCCACCGTCAGCAGCACCAACAAGCTACCAACCGCGGGCACAGCGTCAAACGTCTTGGCCTTGTACAACACCGCCGAGATGGCGCGGCTGAAAAACGACGCCGCTCCCACTCCTGCCGAAACCCCTATGCAGACAGGCGCTAGCGCCTGCAACGTAGCGATCCTGAAAATACCGCCGCGCGTCGCACCCAGACATAGCCGGATTCCGAAATCCCGTTGCCGCGCCAAGGTCGCAAACGACACTACCCCATAGATGCCCGCGCTCGAAAGCACTAGCGCAACCAGTGCAAACATGGAAAGAATCCAAGCGGACGATCGGCTCAGCGCAATGTTCTCGCTGATTAGCGATCGAAGCGTACGCACCTTCACTACTGGCTGCAGTGGATCTTCTTGCGAAATCACCGCGCGCAATGCGGGAGCGATACTCTCCGGCGCGGAAGCCGTGCGTACCACCAGACCTGTTAAGAACGGCGTTAGCAACATTTGATCGAAGCTGATGAATAACTCGGGCTCCGCGGGTTTGTTCAGGTCCAACTGCGCTGTGTTTCGAGTCATTCCGATAATCTGTTCGGCGTCGCTTCCGTTCTCACCGCGCAGAAACCGTCCCACCGGATTCGCGCCGTGGAAATATCGATCTGCAAACGCCTGGTTGATAATCACGACCTTGGGTTGCGCCGGACCGTCTGATGGACGAAACAATTGCCCCGCGGCCAGTGGAATTCCCATGACCCGAAAATAGTCTTTTGTCACGGCCATAGTCCGCACCAACATCAAAGCGCTGTCTGCTCCTGCTGTTTCTGACGGTGTTCGCAAATGCCTCCAGACGTTCACGTTCGATAACGGCAGGCTACTCGACAACGCCGCCGAGACCACGCCGTCGACGGATCGAACACGGTCGAGCAAATTCAGATACCGCCTGGTTTGCTTTAACTTCTCCTCTGGTGTCCGAGGCGCGGGAAACCAGGATCCGAATGGCAGCCGCATGGTAAGAACGCGGTCGGCTCGAATCCCGTGGTCGTCGTTCTTTAGCCGCATCAGGCTGGTAATCAGTAAACCGGAGATCAGCAGCAGCGCCATGCAGATGCCAGCCTGCACTCCCGTCAAGCCGAACATCAAGCGCCGCACGCGATGGCCCGTGGCTGTCTGTGTGCCGCTTTCACGCAATCCCGCGGAAAGGTCCAGGGACGCGGTTATCCACGCCGGCAGCCCTGCTGACAGTAGTGCGGCCAATGAGGAGACAACAAAGCTAAATACAACAACACGAAAATCAATCCGGGCGTGGATAATATCGGGAATCCCAAGCGCCGCCGCGTTTAACGACTCGCGCAGAAAATGAACGATGCCGGCGGAAAACACAAGTCCGAGTACCAAGCCCATAAAAGAGAGCAGCAGCGCCTCCAGAAATGACTGCCGCATCAGGCGCCCGTGACTCGCTCCCGTCGCTATTCGAATCGCATAGTCCCGCCTCCGGCTCAACCCTCGCGCCAGCAGCAGGCTCGATACATTGGCACAGCCGATTGCCAGAAGGCCCATTACCGTTCCGAGCGCCAGCCACAGAATGATGTTTCTGGTCGGGCGGTCCTCCGCTTGCCATACTGCGGCTCGCAGCCGCACCTTCTCCTGTTTCGGTTGCTGTTCTCTGTTCAGCGTTGCCGCCAGTGCATTCAGCGCGCCTTGCGCCGCCTTTAGAGTAAGACCCGGTTTCAGCCGTGCCAGCGTTTCTACCCACGGCGCGTGTTCATCAGCTATGTCCGCCGCTGTCAATCGCAGCGGCAGCCAAAGCTCAGCCGGTTTGCCGGGCATGAGGAAGTTCTCCGGCATAACCCCGATAACGGTAATCGCGCGGCCATCCACTTCGGCCATCTTCCCCACTACCCGGGAATCGCTCGCAAACAGTTGCTGCCATGCGCGGTAACTCAACAACAGTACCGGTGGCGCGGATGCCGAATCGTCGCTTCGCTCCAGCGTGCGCCCATACAGCGGTTTCGCGGCTAGCAGTGAAAACACATTGCTAGTCACCATCGCGCCGAACATCTGATCAGGCACTGGCGCCCGGGTAACCGTCAGCATGCCGCGCCGCTGCGCGATCACTTCCTGAAAAAGATCGCGTCGTTCACGCAGCCACGCATAAACCGAAGGAGGAATGGAACTCCAACCTTGATCGTTATGCCACTGCTCAATATGCGTAACCGACTCCGGATTTACAAACGAAGACGGCCGCAGCAGAACCGCATCCACAATGCTGAAGACCGCTGTAACGGCGGTGATACCGAGCGTCAACGTGGCCACTGCCGAAAATGCGAACAGCGGATTGCGCCGCAAACCGGTAAGTGCATAGCGAACGTCCTGGGAGCATTGTTCCATGAGATTCCACCCCCACATCCCCTGGCTCCTTTCGCTCGCCGCCGTCACATTGCCGAACTTGCGCAAAGCAGCGTAGCGTGCTTCTTCCTCCGGCATGCCGGCGTGAATATTTTCTTGCTCTTCCATTGCAAGATGAATCGAGATCTCTTGCGCAATATCGTCTTGGCGTCTCAACGCTAGCAGTCTTCGGAGTTTCGCAAACTCACGCCCCAGGCCCATGGTTATTCCTCCCCCTCTTCCGCTGGCCGGAGGACGCACGTAACTGCCTGCGCAAAGCGCTCCCAACGCGAAGTTTCTGCCGCCAGTTTCTTTCGCCCTCGCACCGTCAGCTGGTAATATTTTGCCCGCTGATTGTTTTCCGTGACGCCCCATTCGGCATTGATCCAGCCCTCCTGCAATAGCCGCTGCAACGCCGGATACAAGGAGCCGTGGTCCACCCGGAATGCGTCGTCGGAAGTCCGTTCAATCGACTTGGCTATCCCGTGCCCGTGCTTAACACCCCAAACCAGGGTCTGTAGCACGAGCAGATCCAGCGACCCGTAAGCCAATTCCAACTTCTTCTCTCGCGGACCATTCGACATATGTAGTAGCTAATCTACTACACTAGATTCGACACGGAAATTATCCGCGCGGACCATGCCCGGTGCACGCCTGGATCAGGTGAGAAACAGCCCGCTTTAAGCTCATTTAGAATGAGGAAGATGTCATACTTGCTCGTTATGCGACGCTACAGTGGGAGCTTGATTGTCGATTAGCACACTAGCGCACCAGGAAGTGCACAACAAACTGGTTTCGTCGAGGCGCATTCGGACACTGACCGATTCTCTGGATAGTGTTGTACCGCGCGCGGCTGATATTTTGGATGTCGGCTGTGGAAACGGAATCATCTCTCACAACCTGCAGCAATTAAGTCCGCCGCGCCGTTTTATGGGTATTGACGTTTTGGCCCGGAAGACGTGTTTGATTCCTTGCCAGATCTACGATGGGAACACAATTCCCTTCGCGCCCGAGAGCTTCGACTACGTGTTGTTTGTCGACGTGCTGCACCATATGACCGAGCCGGAGAAATTTCTGGCGCAGGCGGTGCGGATTGCGCGCCGCGGCATCATTATAAAAGACCACTACAGCGAGAATGGATTCGATCACCAAACGTTAACCTTGATGGATTGGTTTGGCAACGCGCAATATGGCGTGGCGCTTCCCAATAATTACAAAAGCCGTGCTCAGTGGCGCCAGCTGTTCAACGAAGTTCGCTTGCAAGAGGATCTAGTCAAGACAGATATCCCGCTCTATCCTTTTCCCGCAAGCGTGTTTTTTGGCCGTCATTTGCACTTTATCGGACGTTACAATAAGGCCTCCTGACATCCGCCTTTTGTCCTCACACAGCAGCCTATTCAGTTGATCAAATGATCAAAGCAACGATCTTCGCTTTCCTGGCGTGTGCTCTAGCCTTCAACGGCTACGTTCTCACTCGTTCGAACCCATACCACCTCACGCTTGAAATGTCGTCCACTGCTTTGTCTACGGCGGAAGTGTTTTTCGATACCGGGAACAGTTTTAACCAGAATGAATCGAGCTCGGTTTTAGTTAAATCGGGTTCGCTCAATTCCTTCCAAACGTTTGCATTTACGCTGCCTGACAAAGATATCCGCAACCTCCGCTTCGACCCTATTGCCATTGCTGGCCGGATAGTCATTCGACACGTAGCGTTGCGCGCTCCGGATGGCCGCGAGGTTCTTTCGATTGCCCCCGCGGACATTGTCCCTCTCAATCAAATCGCAAGCGTAGAGAGACACGGGGCCGAGGTTGAGATTGCGACCGCGCCGCAAGCCCCGGATCCACAGCTTACTTTCAAGCTCAAGGCCCGGGCCCGGCTGCCGCGGGTGGGTCTCCCTGGGGAAGACCGATTGTTGTTCATTGGGAATGCATTGTTGCTGGCAATATTTTCGGCAATGCTTCTGCTGCGCCGGCTGGTATCGCAAAGTGGAGCAGCCGTCTCGCGAGGCATTCGGTTGGTGGATGCGCGCTTTGCCGCCCTGGCGGAACGTTTATCGGTTCCCGGCTTCCTCACGTTCGATGCCATGGCCCTGTGGTTTTATACGATCTGCCTGGCGCTGTTCCTGGCTGGCGGCTTGGCGGGTTTGAACGGATCGGCTCTAGGGGTCATGAGCGCCCACTTTGGATATGGAGCACGCGCAACAGAATGGATCGGCGCGCCGCACCCTATCCGATCCGATGAATGGGCCTTCATGACGCCCCACATCCTGAACCAAGCTCTCAGCGACGATGCATTTGAAGTCCAGGACACGCAAATGGGAAACCATTCCGTCGCCCTGATGGGCAACATCCCCGTGCGTCACTTCTCCACTATTTTCCGGCCCCAATTCTGGCCGTTTTTTGTCCTGCCGCTCGACCATGCGTTCGCTTTTTACTGGCAATGTAAAGCGCTATTTCTGACCGTTGGTGTTTTTACCTGGCTGTTGTTGCTCACTCGTTCGAGCCTGGCCTCTATCACCGGAAGTCTTTGGTATTTTTTTTCGCAATTTACCCAGTGGACCTATTCCTGGGCTTCCGCCCTTCCCGAACTGACCGGCATGATCTGCCTGAGCATGGTGTTATTTTGCTATCTCACGGTAGGCAGGAACAAAATTGTGCTGGCGCTGGCCGCGCTCGCGGCCGCCCTGTGTTCGATTAATTTCGGCCTTTGCGCCTATGTGCCGCACCTCATTCCCTTGGCGTGGTTGGCCGTGCTGTTCTTCTTAGCTTGGTGCATCGCGGAGCGCCGCCAGATTTTCGTCCGGGAAGCCGCCGCGTCCAGAATAGCGGCCGGATGTGTGGCCATCGCACTCATCGCCGTAACTGGCCTATTCGTCTACCGCGACTTACAGGTGGCCATCGCCGGTATCTCGAACACCGTGTATCCAGGGCATCGAATAGCGCCAGGCGCTATGTCGCCGTGGCAAATTCCTTCCAATTTCCTGCAATGGTGGATGACGGACGGGAACGTTCCGCCGCGATTTCACAGCAATATTTGCGAATTGTCGGGCTTCCTGTGGCTCGCGCCATTCACCTTGCTGTGCCTCGGCAAGCTACAGCTTTCCCGATTCCAGAAATCGGCTCTGGCGGCCTTGGGATTATGCTCGCTGCTGCTGCTGCCTTGGATGCTCTTTCACTTGCCGCTCTCCTACGGCATTGATCTGGGCTTGGCTCGAACCTTTGGACCGCGCGCTTTGCCCGCGCTGGGCTTGGCCAATATTGCGTTCGTATGCACATGCATGGCTGCCTTTCGCCCGCGCCCAGGCCAGGTTAATATCGAGCATGTTACGGCTGTCTCCGCTTGCGTTCTTGCCGGATTATTCGCTCTGCTAACGCTGACTAACCGCCATCTGGAGCACTTTTTCCAATCGCGCGTGGTCTTCCTGGCGGCGCTCTTCGTTTCCATCTTGGTTTGGTTGCTGATCAGCGGACGGAAGCGTCTTTTCGCCGTCGCGCTCATCGTCCCACACGCCATCGCATTTGGGACCGTGAATCCTGTGCACCGCGGCTTAGAGGTCATCACTTCTTCCGAGTTCTACGCGTTCGTCCAGACCCATCCGGAATTGCGCAAGGGGAAATGGCTGGTCTTTTCCGACCCTAATTTCGGCGACCGTTTCGACGCCAACGTCAGTTCCAGTCTGATCGCCGCCACCGGCTGCCGTGTTTACACCTCTTCCCGCTACCTTCCCGATTTGGATGCCGTTCCGTTGTTTGCGGCAAACCAGTTGGACTTGAACGTCCTGAACCGCCTCGGCTTCACAGTTGCCCGTTCACTCCCGCCCGGATCGAAGCCGCACGTTGACATCGTTGGGCCGACTGAGATCGCATTTTATTTTTCCCCGTCGGACCCGCTGCTGCGCCAACTCGGGATTACTTACGTTGCCTTCGACCGCAAACCCGCGCCCGAAATATCCGCGGTGCTTACTCCGTTGGCTGACAAAGAAGTGGACGGATTATGGCTTTACCGGCTGTCAAATACCAGTCCACAGGATGAACACCGCCGCTAACGTGGCGCCCGCGACCGGCCTGCAATTGGCACGCGCGCTGGGTTGGATGGCATATCCCGTGGTTCCGCCTGATGATAATTCGACGCTCCAAACTCATCTCTTTCGCGTTTTCATTACGCGCATTGACACACTTCATCGGAATAAACGAGCTTTCAATGGGTCTTCAAGATAGGAGAGAAACCACAATTTCACCCATGGGCAATGCCTATCTCCGATCGCTTGGTACACTCGAACACCTCGTGTGGCTTGTCAGTAACAGCAATGTTGGGCACTTTGCAATTGCGGCGGAACTGGAAGGACCAACAGCCATCGCGGGCTGGCGCGACGCTCTTCTTGCCGTACAGGATAATCAGCCCTTGTTCTCCGTATGTATTGAACAGGATCATATGTCGGTGCCTCACTTCCGCCACGTACCAAAAGTTGCGATCTCCTGCGGGTCGTTCAGGGTGACAATCTACCGCGGCGGGAATCGGAGGTGGAGCGGGAATTGTCAACACCTTTATACGGAGATTGTGCGCCGCTGGTGCGCGCTGTCCTTCTACATGCTCCGCGGAGGTCGGTGATCATTCTGACCGCGCATCATTCAACCGCGGACGGGCTATCGCTGGCAGCAGCTCTGCGTGACACGATTTGGGCTGCCGGGAGACAGCCTCTCACATGGCTGCCGGGTTCGCCATCTCAGGACGAACTACTCGGGCTACGTCACGACACGCCTGGCGGAACGTCCGGAATTCATTTCGTGAATACTCGCACAAGCGGCGCGCCAGGAATGACATCGGATCTCACTCAGAAGCCGGATGTTCCGGCCGGCCGCATTAGTTCAACGAGCCTGGCGCCGGATATGATACTTCGCCTCCAGCTACGCGCACGCCAAGAAAAGGCCACGGTCCATGAAGCATTGTGTGCTGCCATTGCGACGGCCGGGAGGCAAGTCTCTACTCAATGGACGGAGAAGTGTCTTCGCGTTCTGTCTCCGGTAGACATTAGGAGCCTTTTGAAAATCAGTCAAGAGTCTAGATTGGGGATGCCCAGGAGTTAGGGGCACTGTTGAGCGGCATCGATCTGAGTCAGGCGAAGCGCCGCAAGCGATACCAGCGCAAGTCATTACAAGCCCAATAAACATTGGAGTTGGAGCCACTATTCGCTTTGCGAATACAGGGTTGTTCTTTACAATTAGAGGAGTGGCGATTGACCCCAAGAACCTACCGAAAGATCCTGAGATCCTTCAGCAGATCGTCGTCGATCTAACTCGGCAATTGGATAAATCACAGCGCTTATTGCAGCAGTTGGTGACCACTCGTGGCGGCACCCGGAGTGAACAGTTAAGTCCCGACCAGTTGCGGTTGTTCGCCCACCAGATTGGTATTGAGTTGCCTGTTGCTAGACCCGCCGAAGCTACCGAACAAAAGGACGAAGAAGAAAAAGACGGAGATGATCCACCAGTCGCTGGCGGTGACGCTGCCGGCAAGAAGCGTGGACGTCAGCCGTTACCTGGTCATCTGAAACGGGAGCGGCTGGTGCATGACTTATCCGACCAGGACAAACATTGCTCTGAATGTGATCGGGATCTGCGGCACATTGGAGAAGAAGTCAGCGAACGTTACGAATGGCTGCGGAGCAGTCACAGCTTCGCTGCGATACATTCCGGCGCAGATGCTGGTCATTCAGGACGCCTGTCAGAAGTATGCTTGCGCCTGCACCGTGAGGACGGCGACCAAACCAACGCAGCCCATCGAGAAGAGCACAGCCAGCGCCAGCGTATTGGCGCACGTGATTGTGAGCAAGCTGGCGGATCATCTTCCGATCCACCGGCAAGCCAAGATCATGAAGCGCTTCGGCGTGGAGATCCCGGATCAAACGATGTGCGGATGGATGAGTCAGCGCGCCGATCTACTGGCGCCGCTATATGGCAAGTTGAAAGACTTTGTGTTCGCGTCGAAAGTCGTGGGAACCGATGACACGCCGGTGAAAGTGCTGGATAGCGAATTGCTTCACGCTCGGAAAGGCCGGATCTGGCCTTATATGGGAGACCGCGACCATCCCGCCGTGATTTACGATTACACGCCGACACGCGAACGCGCCGGACCGGAAAGTTTTCTGAAGAATTATCGCGGCTATCTGCAAGCAGATGCCTATGTGGCCTATGACAGTTTCTTCACCAACCCGGAGCGTGGATTGGTCGAGGTTGCCTGTTGGGCTCATGGAAGAAGGCACATCTATAAAGCTCTTGAGTTAGATCCCGCCCGGATGGGTTCGGTGCTGGCTTACATTGCTCAACTGTATGCAGTGGAGAAGCGGGCCCGGAACTTCGGGATTTATGGCGATGCATTGCGGTTGCTGCGCGAGCAAACATCCGCGCCTGTGATCCAGAAGCTATTTGAATACCTGGTGAAGATTAAAGACGCGTTGTTACCCAAAAGCGAAACAGGAAAGGCTGTATCCTACCTGCTGGTTAACTGGACCGCATTGACTCGCTACTTGGAAGATGGCGACTTGCCGATAGACAACAACAGGACCGAACGTTCGCTGCGCGGTGTTGCCCTCGGTCGCCGCAACTGGACGTTCTTCGGGAGTGATCGCGGCGGCAAGACATTCGCGATTCTGCGCAGCTTTATCGCCTCCTGTGA
>DATHIZ010000067.1:0-4987 GCA_035316385.1 Bryobacteraceae bacterium
CAGCCTCGGCCACCACTTCGCGGAACGCAGTAGCGCGGCTCTCTCTCGTGGCCAGAAGCGATACCAGCGGCACCCCGCTGCAAACAAGGCTGAGCGCGCAAACCGCGAGTGCGGCCCGGTTCTTCCGGGCAAGCACGCCAATCAGAACAGCGGCGCTCATCAGCCACGGGCTCAGTTCCGGACCCCCCACCGCAAGAGGAAAAATCAGCATGATGGGGGCTGGGATCACGCTCCAGCAGGTCAGAAAGAGAAGGAGTAAGGCAGCACCCAGAAGCATTCCTTCTGAGCTTAGCGTGTGAGGAAGTAGCCTTTGCGGGCCCGCAATTGCGCTGTGGAATGCCGCAATTTCGCCTGTGGCGTCAGTTCCACGCGAATGTTCCGGAAGCCCGTCACCCCGAACCGGGGCGACTGATATTGCAGGCTGTAGCGCGTTCGGATGCGCTCAATCATCTCGGGAAATGTCGTACTTGCGCGGCCAAGCTTAACCGCTTCGCCGCCGGTCTCGTCGGCGATGTAAAACACGTCCGGGCGAGTGAAATCCGGATTGCGATAGTGCCCTGGGAGGATAGGCTCAGGGCGCTCGCCTTTCCCTGCCACCATTGCATTCAGCACCGCGTCGGCTTCATACAGGTTCCGGATCACAGTATCGTCGGGACTCTTGTAGTTCAAGCCCAGATTATCGGTGAGAATCAAAATCGCCCGCCGGCCGGACTCGCCCGCCTTCTCGCGCATGTACTTGGACGCATCCACCAGCGCATCATTGATCGCGGTTCCGCTTCCCAGGCGTTCGTCCCAGTCTACGTTGCGAAGATCGTTGGCCACTGCGTCGAGGTCGTCGCTAAAGTCCCGCCGCACCATCGACCCTTTGCTGAAAAGCATCACCGCTACTCTGTCGCCTGGCTTCAGGAAATGCAGCGCCTCGCGGGCCACGCTCGCCACCTGATCCACATACTTCTTCATGCTGCCGCTCACATCTAACAACAGCAACAGCGAGACCGGTTCTGCATCGCGGCCGAAATAGAGAATCTTCTGCTCCCGCTTCTCATCGAACACAACGAAATCATTCTGCGTCAAATCCGTCACAACGTTGGAACCTTCCACCACCTGTACATCCACGCGGACGTTTGAAACACCGGAGCGGAACGTAACAGTCGGCGCATCTTCGGCTTTGGCTGCCAGTTTGGCTTCCTGTGCGAAAACAGGTAGTAGGATGAAGAACGATGCCATGAAAAGTATCGTTGCGGGCACGGCCGGCCATATCGACCACGGAAAGACCGCGCTCGTCCGCGCGCTCACGGGCGTCGATACCGACCGGCTTGAAGAGGAGAAGCGCCGCGGCATCTCCATCGACCTGGGTTTCGCGCACTTAGATTTGGCACAAAATTTGCGCATCGCTTTTATAGACGTTCCTGGACACGAAAAATTCATTAAAAATATGCTGGCCGGCGTCGGGGGTATTGATTTACTGCTATTTGTAATCGCGGCCGATGAGTCCATCAAACCACAGACGCGGGAGCATTTCGAGATTTGCCGCCTCCTTAACATCAAGCAGGGGATCGTAGTACTGACGAAGTCCGACGCAGTAGATGCCGAAATTGTCGATCTTGTAAGACTCGAAGTGGAGGAATTTGTTACAGGTTCTTTTCTGGAATCCGCGCCCGTAGTCGCCGTCAGCTCCACCACAGGCGCCGGCCTGGACGAACTTCGCCGGGTTTTGAACGACGTTGCGGCTACCATTCTCCCCAAGGACGATTCACAATATCTGCGCCTGCCGGTCGATCGCGTGTTTTCCATGCGCGGCTTCGGAACCGTAGTCACCGGCACCATGCTGGCGGGGTCGGTTTCGCTTGAACAGGAAGTCGAAGTGCATCCAGGTTCCCGGCGCCTTCGGGTTCGCGGCGTGCAGGTCCACGGCAAGCCATCAAAGGTAGCGCTCGCAGGTCAGCGCACGGCATTAAACGTAACAGGTGCCGAAGAGAGCGATCTGTTCCGGGGCGTCGTCCTGGCCGAACCGGGCCGATTTCACACATCGAAAATCATCGACTGCGCATTCGAATTGCTCTCCTCCGCGAAACCGCTGAAGAACCGCGCCCCGGTCCACTTTCACACCGGGACTTCGGAAGTAGTGGCCGAATACCGCAGCTTGGGGTCCCCGCAATACGCCCGGCTTCGATTGCGCGATCCAATCCTGCTATTGCCCGGAGACCGGTTCATCGTGCGAATGTTTTCGCCGGTAGTGACCATCGGCGGAGGAGTGGTCCTCGACATTGCACCTCCGCGCAAGGACACACCGGAGCGGTTGCAGTTACTCGCCGAAGGCACCGTAGAGCAGCGCGTCGCGCTCTTGATCCGCGAATCCCGCTTCGGACAAAGCACCGCGGATCTCATCGCGCGGACAGGCCTTCAGGCCGCAGTAATCGAGAAGGCGGCCGTTACGGTAGCGGCGCATTTGGCGCAAACCTGGTACGTCGACAAAGCTTGGATGCAGGCCACCGTCGCGAAATGGAAAGCCCAGTTAGCAGAGTTCCACCTCAAATTTCCGCTGTTACCCGGACTGGCGAAAGAAGAGATGCGAAGCCGTGAAGCGCCAGATGCGCCGCCGGCGCTGTTCGACGCGCTGCTGGCCAGCGACAAACAGCTTGTGGTTACTGGCGACGTGGTGCACCTGGCCGCACATAAGCTCGCCTTGAAGCAGGACGAAGCAGAAGCGCTGGCCAAAATTGAATCTGCGTTCGAACGCGCGGGCCTGGCGGTGCCGGGAGTGCAAGAGGTAATCCAAAGTTCCGGCGTGGAAGCGGCCCGTGCCCGTAGCCTGCTGCAGATCCTCTACCGCGGCAAAAAACTAATACGCATGGGCGACGATCTCGTCTTTCATCATTCCGCGCTAGCCATATTGCGCGGACTCCTGGCCACGCACAAGGGAGAACATTTCAGCGTGGGCGTGTTCAAGGACTGGACGGGCATCAGCAGAAAATACGCCATCCCGCTGCTGGAATACATGGACCGCGAGCACGTCACTCTGCGTGAAGGCGATTCACGCAAGGTGCTCTAGATGATCGTTCTGTTGAAAACTATCCTATAAAACGTTTCTATTGGAAAATGGTTTTTTTTTGCCGCCATCCCTAGGAGCATCAGGCTCTTGTGAATGTTCCGGCGGGCGGAGAAACTAAACCGCAACCTTGGTGTGGGTTCAACAGAACGATCATCTAGCTAGCCTGGGGACCCGTAGAACGGGTCATTGCAGGCAAGGAACGGGCGCGGGTATGATCGCAAGTGCCACAGACGGCAGCAGCTAAGACCGGCCGAGCAATGGAGCTATCAAGCCCGGTAGCTAGCCTGGTTCCGAGTCTCGTGTTCAATGCAGTGGTGACGTTCGGGGGTCTGTTGTTTTGGGTCCGCGACGATCCCGATTAGAAGAGTACCCGTTTTGCGCGACCCGGGCTGTTGTCTGTTGGCGAGGAGCAGACCGATGGCGAGTAAGCGCAAAAAGGATCGTAAGAAAACCAACAACGCCGTGTTGCCGGTGATGCGTCCAGACGCAGCCGGCATCGATATTGGAGCCACGGAGATTTTCGTGGCGGTTCCAGCGGACCGTGCGGCTGAGAATGTGCGGTCGTTTCCCACTTTCACGCAAGACCTGTATGCGGCGGCGGAGTGGCTGAGGCAATGCGGCGTCAAGACGGTAGCGATGGAATCCACCGGTGTTTATTGGATTCCATTGTTCCAGATTCTGGAGGAGCGAGATTTCGAAGTGTGCTTGGTCAACGCGCGGCACGTGAAGAACGTGCCCGGGCGACGGACCGACGTGTCCGATTGTCAGTGGCTGCAGTTCTTGCACTCGGTCGGATTACTTCGGGCATCGTATCGGCCCGAGCAGGAGATTTGCGCGATCCGCTCGTTGCTGCGGCATCGGGAAAGCCTCGTGCAGATGGCCGCGACCCACGTCAACCACATGCAGAAAGCACTGGACCAAATGAATCTGCAACTGCACCATGTCATCAGCGACATCGTGGGCCAAACCGGCTTGGCAATTGTCGATGCAATCTTGGAGGGAGAGCGCGATCCTTCTGCGCTGGCCAAGCTGCGCAACGAGCGCATCAAGGCCAGCGAAGAGGTCATCGCCAAGTCACTGGTCGGCGACTACCGGGCCGAGCACTTGTTTACACTGCGACAATCGCTAGCCGCCTACCGGAGCTACAGGAAAATGATTGACGACTGCGACCGCGAGATTCGGCGGTACTTGGAAGAGTTCAAGCCGCCGGAACCGCCGCTGGCATCAGAGGCCGACAATTCGAAACCGTCAATGAAAAGCCCATCTCCCGAAGCTGTTCTGCGGTCGGAACTCCATCGTGTCATCGGCATCGATTTGACCAAGATCCCAGGGATTCGGACCGGCATTGCGCAAACTCTGTTCGGAGAGATCGGTCCCGACTTTACGAAGTTTCGTAGTGCATCCGCTTTTGCATCCTGGATGGGGCTCTGCCCGGATAACGACATCAGCGGTGGTAAGGTTCTGTGGGTCGGCACGCGCAAGGTAAAGTGTCGCGCGGCTTTGGCCCTGCGGATGGCAGCTCAGTCTCTCCATCACAGCAAGAGTGCCCTCGGAGACTTCTATCGTCGGATGCGCGCCAAACTCGGTGCCCCCAAAGCAATCACTGCTACCGCCCACAAGCTGGCCCGCATCATCTTTCACTTAGTGACCACGAGTCAAGAATTCGACGACAGCAAGTTCGCCGCCAATCAGTTGCGCTATCAGAAACACCAAGAAACCAAACTGCGCGCCAAGGCCAAATCTATGGGCTTCGAACTCATCCCGTTGGAACAGGCAGGGTGAGTTCCTTAGAAGCTGGTTGGGGCCCCCAGGAGTTCGGGATCGAACTTGAGCGGGGCGGCCGCTATGGAATGACAGAACGGACCGATTTCAGGCTTTCCCTTAACCTGCACCAGAGCCTTGAAACGAGCTCAGCGACGAGGCATCGTTTCCATG
>DATHIZ010000068.1:0-10904 GCA_035316385.1 Bryobacteraceae bacterium
GTAGCGCCATCGCTTGACTTGACTTTCGCCGACGCGCGATCAGGCTCAGCTTGCCGCGATCCTCTTCGGTAATTTCCAGCGCTTTCCTGGGACGTCCCGTACCCATACCCGAGTATGCGGAAAGCCTGCCTACTTATGCAAAGTATTTCTCGCTCGGGACACTAGAAACTCCTTTATGGTACGCTGCACCTACTTCTTTGTCATACCAAGGAGATAGGACACCGCAATCTGTTTGTTATTCCCTGTCTTTATTTCCGTCGCTCCGGCGGCCCCTAGCCCACCTTGCTGAACGTGCGCAAATAGTTGGAATGGATAAGAGCCAGGCGTGTTTATTGCAGGAGAGGCGCCTAGAAGCGAAAAAGCTTTTTCAACTGTGGATAGGCGTCGACTACCAACCAAGTAATCACAAGGAGTCTATGAATTATTCCAAATCAAACGTGCGGCGATCCCGCGGTTCGCGCGCAATCATGACATGTGTCGCTGGTGCCCTTTTGGCCCTCGGCGCAAACTTAAACGCATCTACCTTCAGTTTCGGTTCTGATCCGTTCGCCGGGTCAACTGCGCTCTCCACACCAGGACGACAGGTCGTGCAGGGTGAACCCTCCATACCCTTCTCGCCGGCTTCGGACGTCTTTACGTTCAATACGGCGGTTTTTGGCATCACGAATGGGCTTCATTTCGCCAACGGCCAGATAGGCAACTTACCAACCTCCGGTGCGAACGTCATTGTGCTGCAAACCACGGATGATGATGCTAATCCGGCAACACCTTTTGCCGCCGGTAACGCCGCCAGCCTGATCGCCGCTCACGGCGCGTCGGACGCTCCTGGTCTTTTCGTCTATTTCAATAGCGCGCTCGACTTGCCCCGCCTTGTATTTTCGACAGACCTGGGCTCCAACACCGCCGACCTCGCCGTTCTCGCCCGCTTCACAAATCTTACCGGCCAGGCGGGCATTGACGCACTTCCAACGTTCAGTGCCGCGAACTTTGCCGCTTCACCGGAGCCTTCCAGCGTTCTGCTGATTTCGGTGTCCGGTGCATTTATCGCGTTCGGTTGCGGGCGGCGGCGTAACCGGGCTCGCAACAAAGACGCTGAAAAGGGACTCCCTGATCATCGCCTCGTCTAAATAGAGTCGACAAACTCCCATCACCAAGCATTAGCATTACAAATGGCAGCGGTGGGTACGTCAGGTGATCGAAGTGACGTACCCACCATCGCTGATCGTGGATCGCCTCAAAGCGGCGCGTCAACGTGGCAGCAGTCCGATAAATCTACAGAAGCGGCTGTCGCGCCGGCATAGGTTGTTTTGATAAGGAGACCCGCATGCCACTTCCCTCAGACGAGAAACTGATTGCCCTCAGCCAGGAGGTGATTCAGGCGTTCGACACCATCTTCGGCTTGCATCCGGGCTTTCGCCCCGCGCATGCCAGAGGCGCCATGCTGACCGGCACGTTTACGCCTTCTCTTGAAGCAGCTTCGTTAACCAGGGCTCCGCACATCTCTCGCCAATCCACTCCAGTGACGGTGCGTTTTTCCAGTTCCACGGGTCTCCCGCTGATACCGGACACGGATCCCAACGCAAATCCGCGCGGGATGGCGATTCGCTTCCATCTCGCCGAGCACGTGCATACCGATATCGTCAGCCATTCGACCGACGGATTTCCCACCCGCACAGGTCAGGAGTTCCTGCAGTTCTTACGCGCGCTTGCGTCGAGCGATCCCTCCAAGCCCTCGCCTTCGCCGGTCGAACTGTTTCTCGGAACCCATCCAAAGGCGCTCGCCTTCGTGCAAACGCCCAAGCCTTGTCCTTCCAGCCTTGCCAGGGAATCGTACTTCGGCGTTACGGCCATGAGCTTTATCAACAAGGATGGAGTTCGCCGTTTCGGGCGCTACCGGATCACGCCGGATGCAGGCAACGATCATCTGGACGACGCTGTCACGAAAAGTAAAAGCGCGGACTTTCTTTACAGCGAACTCACCGATAGAATCGCTAAAGATCCGGTTAGCTTCCAGATTTCGGTACAAGTGGCGAACGATGACGATGTGGTGGACGACGCGACCATCCCCTGGCCGGAGGATCGGCCCCAGATCCATCTCGGCGCCCTCGTTCTCAATCAGCTGGTCGCGGACAATCGGCATGAGCAGAAGAAGATCATCTTTGACCCCATTCCACGCGTTGATGGCATCGAACCGTCAGACGATCCGTTGCTCGAATTGCGCGCTGCCATCTATTTGTTGAGCGGACGCCGCCGCCGGGTAGCTCCCGAATTTTAGAGTCTGAATCGCACACGTTACTTTCTGATCCGGACGTTGAGCCCACAGGTTCAAGCGCACTCCTCTCCTGCCGCACTCCGGTGGACGGGCTGGCACAGCTCGCTAGCTACGGCACGGATGCGCCATTCTATGCGTGCCCGCTTAGTTGGTCAAAACCACGCAGCACATCATTTTGATCGGCGCCGGCATCGGTGACCACAAGCATAGGCCACCTACGCCGTGCTCATCTTTCATCCTCTCCAACCTCTCTATCTTTGATTAGTTGTGTCAGATACTGGTCAGGTTACCAGTGTTGCTGGAATAAACCCGCGGCGCGATGGTCTTTCCATTGCAAGCATGGATGTTCTGGCATGGCGGGAATATCACTCGGGTTCGCGGAAAGCAAACCACATATTAGGAGAGCGCATCAATAACGGTCGGTGCTGAACGGCATGCGAGTCCACGTCTTCTAACTGCCGTGGACTCGACAACCTGCTAACTCCTCGTCCCGGCACTCTAGGCGCATCGCCCAACTTAGTGGGTGCACGCAAATACATAAGTAATAAGTGGGAGATAAGTATATTGTCGTTATTTATAGATTGCAAGAAGCAGTCGAGTAAAAAAGTTGCGGCCTCGGCTGGAATCGCACTAGTTATAGCTGGCTCAGTGTTCCTGGAAACGCGTTCCGCCGACGCACAAAGCAACCCAGACCGAAAGCCGGGATGGTTTGCTGCCTTATATAACCAAGCGCTCGGTTCTCCGCTGCCGGCATCTGTACAGAATGCCGATGGAAGCGTTCCAACAATATTTCCGGTCGATCAGGAGGATCCGGATCCCACTGGCGTTATCGGGACTTTGAACACCGCGGGGCCTACTCTCACCGCGCACAATGCCTTTTTTGAAACTCTTGGCACGAATGGCCGGTCTTGCAGCACTTGCCATCAGCCATCCAGCGGCATGACGATCTCAGTCGATAACATCAGGAGCCGGTATCTGGCAACACAGGCAAGAGATCCGCTCTTCGCTCCTGTCGATGGCGCGAACTGCCCCGATGCAGTTTCGGCTAACGATACTCAACCATCGCCCAGTGGAGGGCGCCGGGGCAGGGGACCAGACGGATTCCTTCCAATCGGCGATCCTAAGAATCCGCGCTCGCTTCTTTTGAACCGTGGTGTGATTCGAATCTTCCTTCCCTTTCCTCCTTTACAGAGTGATGGACGGGCAATTACTCCGGAGTTTAAACTCGAGGTGCTGGAGGACCCGACCGGATGCCTGGTCAACAATAATTTCGGCCTGACCAGCTCCACTCCAGTTCTATCCGTGTATCGGCGGCCGTTGATGACGGCCAATCTGAAGTTCGTTACCACTATTGATCCCGCGGGCGGCACTCCGCTACCGAATGACCCTTCTACCGGCTTGCCCGAGAGCGGCAATATCATGTGGGATGGTCGTGAACCCACCCTCCAGAGCCAGGCCATTGACGCAACTTTTGTACATGCGCAGGCACTCAGCGCCCCGACTGGCGCTCAGGTTCAAGAAATGGTTAATTTCGAGAATTCTGTGTTCAGCGCGCAGGTGTTCGATAACAAGGCGCACAGCCTTACTGCCCTGGGCGCGGTCGGTGGACCGCTAAATCTGCAGGCTACGCAGGCCGGTCACATACTCGCGACGCCTTTCACCGAATACGATGCTTGGGCGAACTTAAATGACGGTGCGGAACGGGCAAAACAACGCCAATCGGTGGCTCGGGGCCAAGCCATCTTCAACAGTCGGACTTTTACGATCTCGAATGTCGGCGGCCTCAATGATGTGCCGGGGATCGGCAACAACCTCCCCGGAACTTGCGCAGCCTGTCATGACACCCCTGGTGGATCCATCGCGATCGCATCCGCGGAAATCGACCAGGGAACCACAGGCACCAGTACTGCTGCCCTTCCGGCGCCGGACCTCCCGCTGCTCAAGCTCACGTGCCCGGCTGGCGCACTCCCCTTCGGCGGCCCGACGGTCACCACTCACGATCTCGGACTAGCTTTGATTACAGGTAAATGCGCCGATATAGGGAAGATCAAGATACCGCAGCTCCGCGGGTTGGCCGGACGGGCTCCGTACTTCCACGATGGAGCAGCCGCCACACTCAGCGATGTCGTCGATTTTTACGACCGGCGGTTCTCAATTGGCTTTACAACCCAGGAAAGAGAGGATCTCCTGAAGACCCTATAGTGTGGCCCCCAGAGCCCTGGCTCATCAGCCAGGGCTTCACTTAGTTCGAGCTCACGAATGTCTCTCGTTCCAGAGCAACAACGGCCACTAACGGGCCGCCGTATATTAATCTAGTAATCTATGCTGCGCGTCGCAATGCGGCTTCTCTTCATGCTTTCACTGAGCGGCCTCGCGGCCCGCGCCTCTGACGAACTAACCGTCTATGAGCTGCTTGGGCCCGAGACTCACTCCTTCGCCATCATTTATGACATGTCCACAAGTGTCGAAGGATCGCCCTATCTATTCAATCCCATCCGCCGCGGGTCCGTCGCAACCAACGAGCGCGTCATCGATTCCGCTACTGGCAAAGGTCTGAAGTTCGAAGTGGTGAGCGCCGCCGAAGCCCAATCGCATGGCCTGCGCGGCCATCCTAATTCCGGCCAGTATATTTAGGTCACGCTCGCCCATCCCGTTCCTCGCAACGGCGAAGCTCGCGTGCGTATCTTCAAAACGTATACCGATGCGGCCTCTTACAATCCGGACGGAACGGACCTGGTTTTCCAGCGCTCTTTCGGCATCAAGCGCAACGTGATCGTGCTGCCTCGCGGCTATGAACTCGTAGCTTGTGGCGCGCCGGGTATCGTCTCCACGCAAGCCGACGGGCATCTGCGCGTCAGCTTTGTGAATGACCGTGACGACGAATTGCTCGTCAAAGCTGCGGGGCAGAAACTTCCATGACCCGCGCCACCTTGCTGCTCTTCATCGCCGCTCTTCTTCCGCCCAGATTCATCGTGCTGAGCAGGATCGCGAAATACTGGTTGCTCCCGCCCGAAACGCACCAGTTCCGCATCTCTCACGATTTCAAAGTGACGCGCACCGGCCAAAGCTCCGTGCACAGCTTCGTCCGAAAAGGAAGCATTGTCACAACTTCTGAAATCTATAATCTCGACACGGGCGAAAAGCTGCCAACGCACCAGGTCGCCGGCAAATCGGTGAACGCTCTCGGCTACTACCTGTCACCCACTGCCGACGACAGCGTCGTTGTCCAAGGCGATCTGCCGCATCCACTCGCCGCCGGCGAATCTGTTCGCGTGCGCGTCGTTGAAACCTACACCGACCCGCAATCCTATAAATTCACGAATGGCGAACTTAAATGGGATCGCACCCTTGGCCGCCCGCGCAACATGGTAAAGCTGCCGGCCGGTTGGTTTCTGACCGAAGTCACCCCTGCCGGCCATCATCTCCCTCGACGCCGAAGGCCGTGTCACCTGCCGCTTCAACAATCCGCGAAACGACGAAATTCACGTCCTAGTAAGAGCCAAGCACCGTTAAGAGCCTGTTCCCCTCCTAATAGCCTCGAAACCGGATTGTGATTTCTATTGACAACCGTATGCCGTCATGACAGTATACTGTCATGACGCCTCGTGATCACCTTACTTTGCGGGACAGTCACACCGCCCAAACCCGCGACCGCATTCTTGAGGTTGCAATGGAAATGCTGAGTAACAGCCCGGACGGCGCCTTCTCCCATGAGTCGATCGCAAAGATCGCTGGGATGGGCGCCCGGACCGTATATCGGCATTTCCCGGATCGCGCGCGGCTGTTACAGGCGCTCTGGATCAGGCTGCGCGACGTGACCAATACCAAATTTCCTGCCCGTGAAGAAGATATTTCGCCTTTCATCGCGACTGCCTTTCGTGAGTTCGATGAGCACCAGTCGCTTGTGCGGGCAGTCTTGACCTCTTCAGCCGGCACGGAGGTGAGAGAGCGCGGGGGCGGGGAAGGCCGAGCCGCCTTTGCCCGGAGCCTGACCGGCGCGCTCAGCGAAAGCACGCCGCTGGAGCGGGCCCGTGTGACCGCCGTGTTTGTGGCAGTGTACAGTGCACCGTTCTGGCAGTTGTTGCGGGACCGCGGCGGACTTTCGGGACCGCAAGCGCAGGAAGCCGGCGCCTGGGTCGTGCGTGTACTCCTCGAAGCGCTCCATGCACCAAAGAGTCCGAAATCCAAAAGGAGCAAAAAGAAGTGAATAACACGATGACAACCAATGAGAAGACGAACATCCTTGGAGTAGACCTGGAGTGGAAATTAAGGTCCCGCGATACTGGTGGCCACTATTGCTTCCTGACCGCCACCGTGCCGCCGGGAGTAGGCATTCCTCTACATCAGCATCCGGATCAGGAAGCGTTTTTTGTGCTGGAGGGGAACCCGGAATTTGCATTGGAAAACGACGGAAGCACGAAATGGTGTGTCGCCGCTCCCGGCGATATGATCAACATTCCTCCTGACGCTCTCCACGGATTCCGTAACACGAGTGATCGCGATGTGCGCGTAATCATTACCTGCACGGCCCGGCTAGGTGAGTTCTTCAATGAGGCAGGAACTCCACGGCATGCCGGTGGCTCTGCTAAAACCGGGCCAACTCTCGCTGAAATTGAACGCGTGCTCGAAGTAGGTCGAAAACACGGGCAGCGCTTTGCACCCCCAGTTTAGGCCGCTCACGAGTTAGCGCGGTTCAGCAGATAAGCGAGGCCACCCGCGCGGTACCAGCGGTAGCCATACGCCTCGAGTAGAACGCAGTGTTTCCCAGCTGTATCCGCAACACTGTGTTCCGTGGAAAGGAGATTGATGAGCCGTTCGCCGCTCGGCCCTTCTAAGCCCGGATCCAGCCAGACCTCGCGCGGAACGGCGCTCAGATTGTGTACCGCGACAACTGAATTATTCCGCCAGTCATAACGGATGGCAAGCACCTCGGGAGTGCCCGTGCGCAATATCTGAAAATCGCCCCACCCAACCTCCGGCACTTCCTTGCGCATTCGGATCAGCCGCTCCATCCAATTGAGCAGCGAGTTGGGATCGCGGCGCTGCTCGGCGACGTTCACATGTTCATAGCCGTACACGCCGCCGCTGATCACTGGCAAAATCGGTTTGGCCGCTTGCGTGAATCCTCCTTGCGGTTCCGTGGACCACTGCATGGGGGTTCGTGCTGCTAGCCGCTCGGGAAGACTGAGGTCGTCTCCCATCGCGATCTCGTCGCCATATCGAATAACCGGTGTACCGGGCAGCGTCATCATCAGGCTGTACGCCAGTTCTAGCCGTCTACGGTCACCTTGCAGCATCGGCGCAAGCCTGCGGCGAATGCCGCGCCCGTACAACTGCATTCCTTCTTCCGCGCCGAATGCCGCAAAGACCGTTTGCCGTTGCTCCTCGCTGAGCCTCCCCAGGTCCAGCTCATCATGATTTCGCAGGAACTGGCCCCATTGTGCTGTGCTCGGCCTGGGTTTGGTGCTCTTTAGCGCCTTCACCAGCGGACGGCAGTCGGCCGCCGCCATTGCGTAAAACAGAGTCTGGTTCACCTGGAAATTGAACATCATCTGCAGCCGTTCTCCGGCCTTTCCGAAGTAATCTATATCCGCGTCGGGCAGCACATTCGCTTCGGCCAGTACGATCGCATCTCCTTGCCGCCAGCTCAGAAACTCGCGGAAGGCACGCAGCATCTCGTACTGCTCCTGCGGCTTCGAAACGGTAGGCCCTTTCTCGGCGATGACAAAGGGAACCGCGTCCATCCGGAATCCGCAAACTCCCAGCTGAATCCAGAAGCCCATGATCTTCAGGATCTCGGCCTGTACCTCCGGATTGGCCGTATTCAGGTCAGGTTGGAAGTCATAGAAGCGGTGAAAATAGTAGCATTTCGCGGCATCATCATACGTCCAGGTGAATTTTTGAACTCCCGGAAAGACCACACCTGTGGCGGCATTCTTCGGCTTCTTCTTTGACCACACATACCAGTCTCGATACTTCGATTGCGGATTACTCCGCGCATCGCGGAACCAGGGATGAGCGTTGGAAGTGTGATTGACTACTAAATCCATCAGCACGCGAATGCCGCGCTGTTTGCACCCATGCGTGAACTCAACAAAGTCTCCCAACGTTCCGTAATTGGCATCCACGTTGTAGTAATCTGCAATGTCGTATCCGCCGTCGCGGCCGGGCGACGGTTGGAAAGGCATCAGCCAGATTGCGGTCACGCCTAGCCCGTCCAGATAGTCAAGCCGCCGCATAAGACCCTTGAAGTCCCCGACCCCATCTCCATCGGCATCCATATAAGTGCCCACCGAAAGGCAATAGACGACTGCGTTCTTGTACCAGAGATCGTTGATCAATGCGAATTCACCCTGTCTTGCTCCGCCACGCCAGTTAGCGAAAAATGAAAGCTAGCTCCAACGCTAGGTCTGCCCTCGCCCCAAATGCGCCCGCCGTACCGCTCCACGATGCGCCGGCAAATCGCCAAACCCAGTCCCGTTCCCGGATACTCCTCTTTATGCAGACGCTTGAAGAGCCCGAAGATGCGCTCCGCATACTGCTGTTCAAAGCCGATGCCGTTGTCCTGGACAGAGATGATCCAATCGTTCCCATCTTGCCGGGCCGAGATCACAATTTCTGGACGCACTCCATGCTTCCTGTATTTCAGCGCGTTTGACAGCAGATTTTGAAACACATGGGCTATCTGTGGAGTGTCTCCGCGCACTGCTGGCAGCGACTGCACGGTGATAACGCAGCCGGTTTCTTCGATCTCAGCCTTGAGCACTGACATCGCTTCGCTGAGTGAGGTCGCTAGGTGCGCGGTTCCGACTGGTAGTTCCTCGTCATGCACCGCGCGTGAGAAGGTCAGCAGGTCATGGATAAGCGCCTCCATGCGCGTGACGCCCTGCCGGACGAAGACGGCATACTGACTGAGCTTCGCGCCGTCGGTTCCAAGGCCTTTCAGAACCAGCTGCGTGTAGATGTTCACCATGCGCAGCGGCTCCTGCAGATCGTGGCTCGACACGTACGCAAATTCTTCCAACTCCCGGTTCACGCGCTTCAGCTCTTCGTTCGAGTACCTCAGATCTTCTTCAATGCGTTTTCGCTCCGTGATGTCGCGCCCTTCCGGCACGATCAGCACAACTTCGCCGCGCTCGTTCCGCACGGGGTGGAAGGAAATATCGAAAGTCGGGCACTCCCCCGAGGGGCGCCGTACTGTTGCTTCAAAACGGACAAACTCACCCGACGCCGCGCGTCTCACCCCATCCCGCGCAGCCTCCGGCCCTCCCGGTGTACCGGTAAACCACGGCGTCTCCCAGAATGGCCGCCCCACTACCTCCTCGCGTGTGTTGTTCGCAAATGTGAGCGAGGCGCGATTGGCCTCCAGCAATGTTCCGTCAGGCGCGAGCAGGCCAATATACTCGTACGTGCCGTCGTATATGGCGCGTAGCCGGTCCTGGCTTTCCCTCAGCGCCTCCTCCGCCCGTTTCCTTTCGGTGATATCAAACGCCACACCTGGAAAGCGGTCGCCGCGGCCTGACTGATCTAAGTGGCAGCGTCCTCGCGCATAGATCCAGCGCACGGAGCCATCCTGCTGAACCACTCGATACTCTTCCGCGAAGTCGCCGCCGGTCTGCAGAGCCCGCTGAATTTTCTCCTCTATGTGCCCTCGGTCGTCCGGGTGCATGCGCCTCACGAACTCCGCAATCGGCGTCCCTTCAACCGCCCGTACCGGGTCCACTGAGAAAATTTTCGCGAACTGAAGATTGGAATAGACGCGGTCGTTTTGGATGTCCCAATCCCATGTGCCCACGCCGCCGCTCGCTTCCAGCGCAAAACTGAGTCGTTCTTCGCTCTTACGAAACGCTTCTTCCGCTTTCTTCTGTTCCGTGATGTCGCGGGTCGAACCGGCAACCGCCTCCACTCGTCCGCCCGCTCCCCGCACCGGCACAAAAATGTACTCATAGTGCCGGGTTTCCCCGGTTGGCCCGCTAAATGGCGTCCGGTCCCGTAGCGGCTCTCTGCTGTCGATTACTTGTTGAATTTGCCGCTGCAGGCGCTCGGCAAGTTCCGGCGTGTACTCCAGGTCAAAAAAGTTTTTTCCGGCCACCTCTTCGAGCGGTTTTTGCAAAAGCGAAAGCAGCCCTCGGTTGACGTACGTAAAGCGCCCCTGCAGGTCAAAAATGTAAGTGAAGTCGGGCGTATTGGAAAGGGCCGTGTCAAAGGTGCGCCATTGCTGCAGCAGATGAGTCTCCGCCTGCTTTCGCGCTGTAATGTCCGTCGTCGCGCCCAGCATTCGAGTAGCCTCGCCGGTTTCATCTCGAAAAACCAGCGCCACCGTTGAGACCCAATGCACGTCCCCGTTTGGATGGATCACCCGGAATTCCACATCATACGGAGCACCCTGCTGAAGTGCCGCTTGAATCGCTTCGCTGATTCGCTCCCGGTCCTCTGGATGAACGAGCGCGGCAAAATCATCCACGCCGCCGGGAAACGTTCCCCGCTCCACACCGTGGATGTCGTAGACAAGATCCGACCATTCAATCCGGTTCCGGACGACGTCCCAATCCCAAACCCCAATCTGGCCCGCCGCAAGCGCCAGTTTCAAACGTTCTTCACTGTGCTTAAGAGCATCCTCGGACCGCCTCCG
>DATHIZ010000069.1:0-20313 GCA_035316385.1 Bryobacteraceae bacterium
CGTTGGGATCTCCCGTATTGATGAAGTTCACCCAGTAGCTTCCGAGCGTTTTGGCAATTTCGTGATCTTGGGCCGTCCACGGCCGGTCTGCCTTGCTCAGCGATTCGAAAACGTAGGGAACTTCGGACGAATGGAACGCACCATAGCGGGCGCTATCGGGTCCCGGCAGCGCGTGAGTCCAATAATAGGTGAATACTTTGGTCTTTCCGGTCCTGGCGCGATCTGCCGCCCAGAGATACATCGAAACCAGATTTTGTTCGCGTGCGCTGGCTTTCTGTGAAGCGCTCGCCTGTGCATCTGTTGCAGCGGGGTAAAGCTGCAAAAATGCATCGGTCCGGTCTCCGAAGCGTTTCCGCATCCGTTCCCGCCATTGCTCCGCCGGAACCTTTCCATAATCAGCCTGGGAGGATGCTTCATCCGCCGTCCAGCCCGTTAACGTAGGCACGTCGTTCTGTCTCCCGGCCGCAAAGACCTCATTGACAGGCGCGGTCAGCACCCACCCGTCTATGATGGGGCGAAACGCGAAAGAAGGGCCGTTTGCTGCGTTTGGCAGTAAATCCTGCCACGGCTTGGCGCGCAGCTCTTTTATGGAGTGCGAATCCTTACTTACGGCGAATTTCGCGCCTTGCTCTTCGGCCTCGGAAAGATTGACCGGCCGGCTGCCCGTAGCAGCGGAAGCAACATTGGATCCGCTCTCCACTATGGCGCGCTGAAACAATCCTTTGGCCAGCGCAGACGCGGTAAGGTTATGCACGGAAGCCGCCCCCGCGGATTGTCCGCCGAGCGTCACCCGTTCAGGATCACCTCCAAAGGCCGCAATGTTCTTGTGCACCCATTCGAGCGCCGCGATCTGATCGAGCGTTCCGTAGTTGCCCGAAGACTTGTGCCTCGATTCCCGCGTCAGGTCCGGATGAGCCAGGAACCCGAAGACGCCCAGGCGATAGTTCAGTGTGACCACAACCACGCCGCAACTGGCCAGCTTTTCGCCATCGTAGAGCGGCGCCGCGGTGGAACCTTCGGTGTACCCGCCGCCGTAAATCCACACGAAGACCGCGCGCTTTTCGTTGGCGGCTTTCGCGCTTGTCCAGACGTTGAGGTAAAGGCAATCTTCGCTCACCTCGTTGTGCGCTAGGAACTCGTACGTCCAAGGCTTGTGCTCTTGCGAGATTTTCTGAACGCAACTACTCGAGAACCCTTCGGCGTTCTTCACTCCTTGCCAAGCGACCGCGAACTCGGGCGCGCGCCACCGCAAATCGCCAACCGGCGGCGCGGCGAATGGTATCCCTTTGAAGGCGATCACGTCCGGGTCTGATCCCGGAACCCCGGAAACCAAACCTTTATCCGTGCGCACCGGTTGGGTAATGGCGGAAGTCAGCGGAAGCACCGCCACGGCGAAACAAATCAACAGTCGTAGATGCATGAAATGGAATCGGTCCCCCCGCTATTGTATTTGGCGAGGGGAGCTTGCTCACTTTCGAGCCATGCGCACCAATTCAGCCAGCTTCGCTTCCGAAGCGCCTGTATCCTCGAAATCAGTGGAAAGGCTGATCGACTTCCACTTTTCGTCACTGGCTGCCCGCTGTTCCGCGGCGAGGCCCGCCAGGTATACGGCATCACTGCCGAGCAATAGCCGCAGAGGAGGCTCTTCCATGCCGGCGATCTGCAGAATGACTTGTGCCGCCTTGGCGGGATCGCCGCGCTCCTTTCCTTGATTGCTGCGTCTCCATTCAATCAAAGCGGCGAAGGTGGGCTTGTATTCTTCGCGTATTTCGGCAATGGTCATGCTGCTGCCCCAATCGGTTCTAAACCCGCCCGGCTCCACAATCGTAACTTTGATGCCGAAGGGCTGCACTTCTTTTGCGAGGACCTCGGAGAACCCTTCGACGGCCCACTTTGCCGATTGATAAGCGCTAAGGCCAGGCGTCCCCAACCGGCCGCCGATGGAAGAGATCTGAATAATATGTCCGCTGCCTTGTTTGCGCAGCACCGGCACCGCGGCCTTGGTGACGTTCACAACGCCGTAAAAATTGGTTTCTATCTGCGCGCGGAAATCTTCGTCAGTAACGTCCTCAATCGTCGCCATATTGCCGTAACCGGCGTTGTTGACCACTACATCCAGACGGCCAAAGGCGTCAATCGCTGCCTGAATTGCATTAGGGGCTGCCGCCGGATCAGCCACATTCAACGCGACAGTGCGGACCTGCTTTCCATACTTCTGCACCAGATCGGCGAGCTGCGCCGGTTGACGGGCGGTGGCGACGAGCTTGTGACCGGCTTGTAGAACCGCCTCCGCAAGATGACGTCCCAGCCCGCGCGAACTTCCAGTAATAAGCCAAACAGTAGACATAAGAATATTTTTTTCAAAGAGTATGTTTAGGTGGAGAGCAGCCGGATATCCGCGCTCTCCAGGATTTTCTTCGGAGCGCCGCGCCGGGCGGCGTTCAGCATGGCGCGGCCGATCTGCTCCGTCGTCAGAATGAAATTGGGAAAAGCCGCCCTCAGCACCCGTAATAACGGTTTAGTAAGTACGTAGAAAAGGCGATACACGGTTGTCTTGGAGCGCGCCCCATGTAAGGGTTCAATGACGCCGGGCCGGAACATATAGGCGTCCCGGAAGGGCAAGCGCAGCAGCTGATTTTCAGTCCTGCCCTTCACCCGCGCCCACATGGTCCGTCCGTGCTCGGAGCTATCCGTGCCGGCGCCCGAGACATAGACAAAGGTCATATTCGGATTCAACCGGGACAAAGTCTCTGCCGCCGCCATGGTGATGCCGTACGTGACGCGCTCATAATCCGCTTCCTTCATCCCGGCCGACGAGACTCCAAGACAGAAAAAGCAGGCATCGAACCCCGAGAAATTGGCTTCGTTCGGAAAATGGAAGAGGTCCTTCTGAATCAGTTCCCGCATTTTTGGTTGCTGTACGCCTGTACCGGTCCTTCCCACCGTCTGCACCAACCGCACATCCGGATCGAGCAGGCATTCCCGCAGAACGCCTTGCCCCACCATTCCAGTCGCGCCGAAAAGAAGTACGTTCATGCTGACCACCTATCACAGTGATGTCTGAGTACTCACTCATGATCCAGGAATCTGAACTACTCCGCCGTAATCCCGTTCCAGAACAATTTGAATCCCAAGTTTCGGTATTTGTCCGCAGTCGCGCTGTTCGCCGCCATGAAGCTCATGGTTGTCTCCGCCAGCGCCTGCATGCTCGCCGCGATGAACGCCTGCGGAAAATCTTTGAAAAGATTCTGCGCGATTGCCTCATCGGCGGTCGCTTGGACTTCGGCAAATGGCGCTAAACCAGCCGCCTTTGTCTCGACGGTGAGCAGGTCCGACACCCCAAGCTGTGCCATTACTTTACGCTGATTCGGGTTGGCCACTCCCCAGTTCACATAGGCATCCCAGATGTGCCGCAGCCTTTTGCGGACATCTTTGTGCCGGGGAAACTCCGCCATCAGAACATCAGCCAGTTCCAGTTTAATCTCCCGGTACAAGGCATTTACCAACTCGTCCTTGGTCTTGAAGTAAGTAAAGAGCGTCCCTTCGGCGATTCCCGCCTCCTTCGAAATCGTCGCCGTCGGCGCGGCGCCAAGCCCGCGTTCCGCAAATACTTTCGTGGCGGCCGCTAAAATCGCACTTCGTTTATCGTCACTTTTGGGGCGTGCCAATGAACTCCAACTGTTAATGAGTGTTTACTCAATTATAATCCAGCCGCCCGGTTTATGCAATCCTTATGTCTCCAGCGTCCGCCGGTTCGCCTGCAGAATTTCATCCGAAAGCGAGGAGTTTGCGCCTGCCACGGTCCGAGCCAGGATTAAGGCCCCGACCAACTGCGACAACAATTGCGCCGCGCGCTCACGGGCCTCAGCCCTCGGTTTCGCGTTCGTCTCCGCCAAACGCCCCGCGAGAATGTCCAACTCTTCGTCGATCGCCTCGGCAAAGCTTGCCTGAACCTGCTCTCCATGCCGCGACGCATCGCAAGCCAGAGCCGCGAGCGTGCATCCCTCTGCCTTATTGTCACGGTGCGCCGGCGAGAGGTAGCTCGAAAGAAATTTCGGCAAGTCCGCGTCAACGAGCCTAGCGTTTGTTCGCTTCAATTCCATCGCCGCGGATTCGGCAGCCAGCGCTTCCTTGGAGGGAAAGTGATTGTAAAAGCCGCCTTGTGTAAATCCCGCCGCTTTCATTAGGTCGTTAAGACCGACGCCATCAAATCCCCGCTCCCGAAACAGGCGGCCCGCCGCGTTCAGGATACTCAGGCGGTTCTCAGCTGCTTTTTCTTTGGTCAGGCGCATTTGTTTGAATAGTTATAATGGCGATCACCATCATAACGCGTATGAGACTGAAAAACAAAACAGCCCTGATCACTGGCGGAAACAGCGGCATCGGTTTGGCTACGGCCAAGCTGTTCGTTGCGGAAGGCGCCAAAGTTGCAATAACCGGACGCAATCAGACTACTCTTGATGCCGCAGCCAAAGAGCTTGGCTCCAATGTAATCGCCATCCAGGCCGACACGACTGATGTGCAGGCGACAGAGAGAGCCGTGGCCAAAGCTGTCGAGAAAATCGGCAACCTCGATATAGTCTTCGCGAACGCGGGAATCGGTGGTCAAACTCCGATTGGAAAAACAACTCTTGCGGCCTTCGAACAGGTTCTCAAAACCAACCTGACCGGCGTATTCTTTACTGTGCAGGCCGCCGCGCCACACCTGAATGCCAATGCCTCCGTGGTGCTGAACGGCTCTGTCCACGCCGTTCTTGGTGTGCCCGGATACGCGGCATACGCCGCGACGAAAGCTGGCGTCAGGGCCATGGTGCGAGTGCTAGCGTCCGAACTATCGCCGCGCGGAATCAGAGTCAATCTCGTTACGCCCGGAGCAACCAAAACTCCGATCTGGTCGGGCGTGGCGCCTTCCCCCGAAGCGTTCTCCGGCTTGGAGCAGCACATTGTGAAAGGCATCCCTCTCGGCCGTTTCGGCGAAGCGGAAGAAGTCGCTAAGGCCGTTCTGTTCCTTGCTTCCGACGACGCCTCGAATGTACAAGCGGCGGAGATCGTCGTCGATGGCGGCGCAACAGGAGCTCCGTCAGGCGCGCCCATTTACCGCCAGTAAGCGCTACGTCATCGTTGCCGCGCCAGCCAGTTCTCCACCCGCGTTTGCAAGAGATCAAGCGGCATGGGGCCAGCGCTGAGAACCTCGTCATGGAAGGAGCGGAGGTCGAACTTCTTACCGAGCTGCGCGTGTGCTTTTTCGCGCAGCTCGATTATTTTCAACTGCCCGAGCTTATAACCCAGCGCCTGCCCGGGCCACGCAATATAGCGGTCTATCTCGGCTTGCTCAAGAAACCCCATGTGCTGCTGAAAGTAGTCCGCCATCTGCTGCCTGGTCCAGTGCTTGTAATGAACGCCGGTATCCACGACGAGCCGCACCGCGCGAAATAATTCGCTTTGCAGACGGCCCAGGTCGCTAGCCGGAGCCTGATAAAAGCCGACCTCTTTCCCCAGCCTCTCCGCATACAGGGCCCAGCCCTCCACGTAGGCGTTCATGACATCCGCCGATTCGCGATGAAACGGATGCAGCCCGGGACGTTCCAGTGTGATAGAGATCTGCATGTGATGGCCGGGGACGCCCTCATGGTAGGCCGTCGCTTCGTCGTCCAGCATGTCGTGCTGCGTTGGATCATACGTGTCCACCCACACCTGCCCGGCCCGCGAACCATCGGCCGATCCCGGTTGGTATTGTGTGGAGCTGTCCTTTTCCATATATGCCGGCACCGAGGTCACTACCAGCCGGTTCTTCGGCAGCAATCCGAATAATTGAGGCAGCTTCGGCTCCATCTGCGCTATATAGTGGCGGAAATTATCCAGTATCTGCTCTCGCGATTTCGCCTTCAATCTCGGATCGGCATGGACGGCTGTTGTGAAGCTCTTGGCATCCGGATAGCCCGCCTTCTTCGCCAGCGCGGCAATCTGCTTTTCGACCTCGGCCACTTGCGTGAGACCAAGCTGGTGGATCTGGGCCGGAGGCAGGTCCATACTGCTCTGCAGATGAATCGCAAAACGATACCGCGCGTCTCCATCCGGCAGCGACCAGATCCCGAATTCAGACCGGCCCTTCGGCGCATAGTTGCTGGATAGAAACTCTTGGAATTGTGTGTAAGCAGGACGCACTTCATTGTCCACCGCCGCCACAATCCCTTCCCGCAGGCGTTTGCGGTCGGCGGCCGCGAAGTTTGCGGGAATATGCGTCGCCGGCGCGGCAAATGGGTTTGCAAGTCCCCTGGCGCTGGCCAGCAGTCTGGTTTGCTCCACGGCCTTTTCTAGCAGGTACCGCGGCGGCATCAGATGATCCTGCATGCCGTGCCGCAATACCTCGGTCACCTGGTTTAGTACGCGCGGAACTTGGTGCAATCGCGCAATCCAGTCCTGGTAATGCCGCACGGTATTAAATGGAGCCAGCGTGGCGATTTGCGGCAGCCAGATCTGCACTCCATTGAACTGGTCCACCGGCATCTCGTAGGTCTTCCATCGAATCGATTCGAGCCGATCTTTCAGTAGCCGGACCAGCAGCGCTTTGTCCAGTTGCTCTTGTTCTCCTGATTGGCTGGTGTCAATCGCCAGCGCCCGGCGCAGCAAGCCCTCTTCCTGCGCCTTCACCTCTTGTACATGCGCCAGCGAATAGTTGGGCAGCCGGTCGTTATAGCGAACCTCGCCTGCCACCAACCCTAGATCCGGCCGCTCACGCAGGGCGAAGTCCCAGTAGTCGTCCTCCAAGCGCCGCAACGCCTGTTGCTGAATCTGCGCGGGAAGCACCGGCTGCAGCAGGCTAATGAGGGTCAAAACAATCAATGCCGACGAGAGTCTAACCATTGAAATCCATGGTAAAGGACCCCGCATTTACTGAATGACATGCGCAGCCACCGGAGCCACATAGCGCGCTTTAGGACGTCGAACCGTGGCAGCGCGACAGATGAGTTTCGCGATCTCATCGGGAGTCGTCTGTCCAGTGTCCATCGAGAGAAGAGGCGCCGCGGCCTCTACGATTGCGCGATACGGCCAGTCCCTGAATATTTCTTCGCTCAACTAAGATGACGGCACTCACTCATTATGATTCCAAATTCCTTACCGTTTTGTCCCGGTTCAGGGTAAACTAGCGCTGTTCTCTAAAGCAGGCGCCTTGGAACCCGTTAAGCCCAAACAGGATCAAAAACAGCAGCGCGAACAGATCAAACTCGACATGATGCGCAGCATCGTGACGGAGCCCTTACTCTCTCGTGTAACAAAAGCGATCAAGGAAGACAGTGCTCCCGACAGAACGTTCGACGTAATTATTTCTCTTAACGAGCTCTTTTCGGGCGGCGTCGATGGCGCCATGAAATACGTCAAAGAACGAGCCATCCAGTGGAAGGTGCGGTACGTCGAGCTGATACCGTACCTGTTTGCCTGCCTTTCGGCGCAGCAAATTTTGGAATTGGCGAAAGAGGCGCGTGACCTGACGGATCAACATGGCCGCGCCGGCAGCGTCGTGTATCGCATTTGGGAAGATCAGGAAGTCAGCATCACGCTGACCAGGTCACTCACTACAGTGAAGGCGGATGCGGCGCAGCGATCCTTTCAGGCGAACGGCGAAGGCATCGTGTGGGCGGTGCTTGATTCCGGCATCCAAGCAGATCATCCGCATTTCCTGGAGAACCAACATGGGTTCGCGCCCGACCTCAACTTGCTGCCAGTAGTCCATCGCGATTTCACGCCGGACGGCAGAAACGCACCCACGTCCGCGGCTGATAAACCCGGCGACATTCCGCAATCGGACCCCAGCGCGCTGCTCGATCGTTTCGGCCACGGTACGCACGTTGCTGGAATCATCGCTGGTTGCTGGGCAGCGAAGGACCCCAACGGAGAGAGAGTGGTGGGTACGGAAGTTCGTGACGAGCTGACCGATAAACCTATTCCGCAGCGAGCGGAACTATTGCGCTCTATCTCTGGCGTGGCGCCCAAGGCAAAATTGGTCAGCCTCAAAGTGATTGCCGATATCACCGGTACCGAGAACGCCAAGCAGACACCCGGTCAAGGCAAGGTGAGTTGGATCCTCATGGCCATTGATCAGATTCAGAAGTGGAATCAAAACGGCAAGCGCCTGCTGATTCATGGCGCGAATCTGAGCCTAGGCTATGATTTCGACCCGAGATGGTTCGGCTGCGGGCAAAGTCCGCTGTGCGTGGAAGTGGATCGGCTGGTGAAAAGCGGTGTGGTGGTGGTAGTGTCCGCCGGCAATGGCGGCTACTCGTCCCTTGTCACGGCGAACGGCCAGGTGCAATCCCGGTACAGCGACCTTAGTATTACCGATCCCGGCAATGCCAATTTGGCCATTACCGTGGGATCGACGCATCGGGAGAAACCGCATACCTACGGCGTTTCCTATTTTTCTTCCCGTGGGCCGACCGGTGATGGACGCATGAAACCCGATTTGCTTGCTCCCGGTGAGCGCATCGTGTCTTGCGCTGCCGGCGCCGAAGCGCAGAAATACAAATCGGTGGATGATGCTGGTAAGGAATTGCCGCCCGTGCTCTACTGCGAATTGAGCGGGACAAGCATGGCGGCGCCGCACGTATCCGGGGCTGTTGCCGCGTTCCTCTCCGTGCGCGGCGAGTTCATTGGTGAGCCCGACCGGGTGAAAGAAATTTTCCTGCAGAATGCAATTGATCTGCGCCGCGAACGCAATTTCCAGGGAGCGGGCTTGTTGGACTTAATGAAGGTGCTGCAAGCGGTCTAGCGGCTGTTGTTGAGGTGGGGCGGACGGTCTCGCCGTCTGCCTTTCGTGGTTTTCAAGGAGTACGAATGAAGTCAATAGAGGGATTTGATTTTTTTTCGTTGAACTTCGACGAAAAAGGCGTGCTGCAAGGCGCCGAATTCAATGAGTTAGGGCAGCGCGCCGCCGCTGCGACCGACGCGATTTTTCTGGCGCATGGTTTTCGCAACAGCGCTGATGACGCAACATCGCTCTACACGAAGTTTCTGCAGACCTTTCGCGGTCATCTCGCGCGGCCTGAATTCCAAGAGGTTGCCGGGCGCAAGTTCGTTGTAGCCGGCCTATTCTGGCCCTCGCTGCAGCTGCCGGAAAGCTTCAAGTCGCAAGATGGCGGTGTGCAAGCTGCCGATGGCGACGCGCCGTTGAGCGCCAGCCTGGTGCAAAAACTGCAGGACCTTAAAACTGTTTCCCCTGAACACGCCGTCCAACTGGATGCCGCCATCGCATTGTTGCCGCACGTCGAAGACGATGCAGCGGCGCAAGACCAGTTTAGTGATTTGCTGCTCGCTCTAACGGACGGCGGCGAGCTCGACGCAACCGAGGGTTTGCAACAGATTCGCCAACAGCCGGGATCCGTGTTGCTTCAGAAACTGAGCTTGCCGGTGATTCTGCCTACGCAAGCCGCGGATGCCGGCTTCGATCGCGGAGGCGTGGCGTCTCTGGATGACTTTACCGCTGGCTCCGCGAATGGAAGCACGCAAGGCATCGGTTCGTTCTTTGGCTCCATCCTCGGCGGCGTGGACAAATTTATCAACTTGACGACCTGGTACATCATGAAAAATCGTTCCGGCGTTGTCGGCGCAAACGGAGTGGCAAAAGCCGTGCGAGACCTGAAGGCGAGCAATGCCGCTATGAGGATCCATCTGGTGGGACATAGTTTGGGCGGACGCTTGATGGCCGCTTGCGCCAAATCTCTCGCGCAAAGTCCTCTGCTGCAACCGGACTCCGTCACTCTGCTGGAAGCCGCCTTCTCACATTACGGATTTAGCCCGAACAACGGCAAAGGCACGGCTGGCTTTTTCAGAGACGTGATCGACAAAAAAGTGGTAAAGGGCCCTCTTCTGGAAACTTTTTCGTTTCAGGACACCGCCGTCGGCGCGAATTATGCCATCGCTTCGCGCCTGGCCGGCGACAATGTAAAAGCAATTGGCGACGCCAGTGATGAATTCGGCGGCATTGGCCGCAACGGCGCGCAGTTAACCAGTGAATCCGTCTTCCTCAAGCTGAAAACAGCCGCAGCCCCGGGCGGACCTTATGCGTTCCAAACCGGTGTTGTGACCTGCCTCGATGGATCCGGCGGACTAATCAAGGATCATGGCGACGTTACCAATGAAAACGTCACCTACGCCTTCGCCTCTTCAGTGGCGGCAACTGCGCCGCTGGGAAAAACGCAAAGCGGGAGCGCCGGTAGCTGACGCCGGCTCTTTACTTCTCCAATGCGGCGTTCACGGCCGAAGTAAGCGTTGGATCTTCGGGCGTGACCGCCGGTTCGAAGCGGGCCAGAATCTGGCCATCCCGGCCAATCAGAAACTTCGTGAAATTCCATTTGATCTCGCCGCCTGTCTTCGGATTCTGCTCCGTGCTGGTCAAGTATTGGTAAAGCGGAGTCTTGTCGGAACCCTTGACCGAAAGCTTAGACATTATCGGAAACTTCACGTCGTACTTGCTCTTGCAGAACGTCTTAATCTCTTCGTTCGTGCCCGGCTCCTGGCTCATGAAATTGTTAGCCGGAACGCCGACAATCACAAAACCCCGGTCTTTGTTCTTCTCGTAAAGCGCTTCGAGTCCGGTATATTGCGGAGTGTAACCGCAGCGGCTGGCAACATTTACCAGCAGAACCACTTTGCCCTTAAACTCCGAAAGGGACGTAGGCTTGCCATCAATAGAATTCAAGGTGTAGTCATAGACGGAGGCGGCGCCGAGGGTGGCGGCTGCCAAACAGGCCAACGTGAGCAAAGTCGAAGCGGTCTTGAGCATAGTTTCTTCTTTCGCGAGTTCAGTATAGCGGACACGGGAAAGGAAGGACTCACGCGGTCCACGGATTCCCGCGCCGCGAACCTGCGACGGCCGCAATAGCAATGCAATCCTGCCCCTAATTCGCCGCTGCCGATGCATAATCCGGATCGGCAGTCCGCCGGTAAGAACTAGCGCCTTCGTCCAGCACACTCCTTACCTCGGTCTCTTCCAAATACCTCAGCTTCGCTGCAGAATCGATCCGTTGCACTACTTCCGCCAGGCCGTTCAAAATTTCAAACTCCGCCCGCGTTACGTGCCGGCTGATCCGCACGCCTTGCTCTTCCACCAGAAAGAAAGGCTGCTTGCCCGAATGGTTTCCGTAAGTCCATGTGCCATCGCGCGCCGGCGTTGTGCCAGGCAAGAAAATCGCCTGACAAGGATACAGAACTCCTCCAGCTAGAATTTTTCTGGAATGTGGATCGGTCGCTAAGGCGCTCACCCGCGAGCACCTAGGCAGATACCAGGCTGCCTCCGGAGCCGCCGGAAGGAGCGGCGTCTCTGCTGGACCTGGTGTCGGACGCGGTTCCAGCCGGAGTCGCTCTTCCACCTCGGCCAGCAAGACTTCCGCCGCCGCGCACGTATCCGCGCATATCACCAGTCCATGGTTGCCTAATACCAATACGTTGGTCTCCCGGGCTCGAAAAACTGCCTGTTCTATCCTTTGCGCCAAGGGAACACCCGAAGGAGTATACGGTATCCATTGCCAGCGAAGCCCATCGAGCCGGACTGCCAACTGCCTCTCCGCATCTCGCCTTACCGCCCACGCGATTACGTTCACCGAGTGCACGTGAATCACGACCGCGTGCGGCAACACGGCATGCATAGCGGTTTCGATGGAGGCGCAACGCCCCCCATTGAAAGACCCGCCGTTCGACGACACGTTTGTCAGATCCCCGCTCCTTGCGGCCCCCAACTCTACTGGCACCAGAAAATCGTCGTGGTCCGCCTGCGTCAGCCATTTACCGGACGCCTTGATCCACAGCACGCCGTTCACTTTCACGGACGTATTGCCGGTACTCGCCTGGACCAAAAGCGGATTCGCACCCAGGCGTGCCGACAGCTCTCGGAGAAGCTTCAGTTCATGCGGGGCGCTCATGGCAGCACCCGCAAGACCGGAGGTGGCGCGAGCGTTTCCGGTTCGCTTTTTGAAAGGAATTGGCCAATCTTGATGGAAGCTCTAAAAATGGAGCCAACCGGAATGACACCGCCTAACTTGTGCGCCGCCACCGCCGCCAGGCCCATGGAGGCAATACACCCGCAAGAGCTGCAGTCGGGATTGCCGCCGAACTGGCAAGGTGTGATTTTGGTCTTCAAGTCGGCCGAAATGGTTTGCGTCGTCAGCGCAAAAACGCAGTCCTTCGGACCGTGCGGAGGCGTGGCGAACTGCTTGATCAATCCTTCCGCCATATCCAGCTTTGGGAACTTCTTCCGTAACTCCATCAGTTCGCCAACCGCCTGCATCCGTTCTTGCTTGCTCAAGATCTCAGGTAAGTGGTCCCCAATCTGGGGCGTAAATATGCTGAACCATACCTTGTGAATCTCGGGCCGTGGTGTCCAGAATGCAAGAAACTCTTCCAGGTATCCCGGCCGCTGCATCATTTGCGCGGTGATAGTGGAGTGGATCGTAATCTTCTGGCCCGCGATGTTCTTCAGAATCCGTTCGTACGTTGCGGGCTTCCTGCGCACGTCGTGCTCCGGTTGAAGCCCATCGATCGAGACCACCACGTTCATCTTCGGCAGGGTGGGCCACTCCGCGGGGAGTTCCCGAAACGCGCTGGTGACTACCTGGACATGGATGCCGCGCGCGAGCAGGAGCGGAACCATCGTTTCCAGTTCACGATAGCGCACCAGCGGATCTCCACCCACTATCGACAGGTGCAAAGGTTTCAGGCGATCTACAACTGCCAGAACGCCGTCCACTAGCTCCTGGCCTTTGCGGTCGTTCAACTCACGTAGCGTCACTCCGCCGCCAAGATGCGCGTCCTCATAGGCATAACATCCGGGACAGCGCAGTGGACACTCCCGCGTAATTTCAATCGACAGCGAAGGCTGTTCACCCTTTAGGATCTTGCTCCAAGCTTGTAGAACTTCTGATGTCCGCAAAGCCAAACCTTCCTGGTACTTAAACCGGGGTTGCACCGTGACAGCAAATTTAAGTAACAGACCGCCCGGTAGTTAGCTACTTGACAGTCCAATAACTGGGGAAATCTGGGGATGGCTAGGTGGAAGGAGGCGACGGATCGGCTGACTGGTAAACATACCTGGAAACAAGACTCTGCGGCGCAATCGCTAAGATCTCACCAAAATCCTGCAGCCGCGCCGTTACCCGTGGAGGAACGTTTAGGAAATCCAGATAAGAAACACTGGGAGCCGCCGCAAAGTCGGCAGCGTGACCGAGTTGCAGGGATGCGACCTGCCCGCGGCTGGAATTTAATAACTCCGGGCAGTCGGGAACCTCATCCAACGTCGCCGACAGGAGAAAAGCCACTGCCAGCAGCGCGATCAGTTTCGAAAGTGTTAAGGCCCGGTAAAGAATACGATTTTCCCTGATCTGTTTCATCTTAGCGTGTCTCTACTAACCGGAGAGACCGTTCAGGAGTCTAAGCACTCGCCAATATCTGAGTATGTCCAACCGTGACCCCTTGTCCATCGCTCTGCGCACCTGGTTTGATTCGCTGCGTGCCGACGCCATCTTCGGCAGGCGGCGGTTAGGAAAGAGTAGAGTGGCTTCGGCCGCCGCGATCTTATCGCTCGCACTGGCCATCGGAGCCTGCACATCGGCGTTTCGGCTCGTTGATGCCCTGCTACTCCGGCCTCTTCCAATAGCGGATGCCGGCCGCTTATATGTACTTTCGCGCCAGGGAATAGGCTTTGACGGCAAGCCCACTACCTACGATAGTTGGGCCTATCCGTCGTTCCGCCTGATGCGTGCCGCTGTAAAGGATCAAGCCGGGTTGATCGCCATCTCCTATGCCGACCGGACGGACTTGACCTACGCATCGGATCAGGAGATGGAGAAAGCGTGCACGCAATACGTTTCCGGTTGGATGTTCAGTTCGTTCGGACTCCGGCCCGCTTTAGGGCGCCTGTTGACCGAAAAAGACGATCTTAAACCCGGCGCGCATCCTCATGCCGTCCTCTCTCACGACTATTGGTCGCGCCGCTTCGGACAGGATCCAAAAGTGATCGGGCGCACCTTCCGTATGAATAACGACGTGTACGAAATCGTCGGCGTTGTCCGCGGGCCCTTCACCGGTACCGAGACCGGCACGGTGACCGACATTTTCCTTCCCACGATGATGAATGCTTCGGTCGACCGTCCGGACTCAACTTGGCTGCGAACGTTCGCGCTGCTGAAGCCCGGTGTGAATGCAGGCCCAGCCGTCGAACCTCTTCGCGCTCGTCTGCACGCCATCTCGCGGGCATTTGAAGCCGAGCGGATGAAGGGAGTCACGGACTTGCCCAAACAGCGCCTAGACGTCTTCCTCAATCAGACCGTATTGTTGGAGCCCGCCGCCGCGGGAGTTTCCGGAATGCAGCAAGAGTACCGGCGTTCGCTCCTTGCGCTCAGCGTGCTCGTCGCGCTCGTGCTGCTCATTGCCTGCGCAAATGTTGCCAACCTCATGACTGCGCAGGCGGCGGCCCGCGCGCGAGAAATGGCCTTGCGTATCTCCATCGGCGCGGGAAGATGGCGTCTCGTCCAACTGGTGCTGGTGGAAAGCGCCTGGCTTGCATTCATTGCGGCCGGCGTCGGCGCATTGTTCGCCTGGTGGTCCGCGCCGTTCGTCGTCGTCAGGATCAACCCGCCCGATAATCCGGCGCGCCTGGTTCTTCCAGCGGATTGGCGAGTGCTTGGATTCAGCGTGGCTCTGACGCTCGCCGTAACGTTCCTCTTCGGCTTGGCTCCGGCGCTGCGTGCCTCGGCCATCAAACCGGTCAGCGCGCTTAAGGGCGGGGAAGACCCACGCTCGCGCCGCCGCCTGATGCATGCGCTCGTCGCTATACAGGTTGCTTTCTGTTTTCTCGTGCTGTTTGTAGCCGGCCTGTTTGTTGCTACCTTTGAGCGTTTATCCAACCAGCCCACGGGCTTTTCGGCGGAACGGCTTCTGAATTTGGATACCGTCACGCGCGGAGCTCAGCCGCCAGTATTTTGGAATCAAGTGGCCCAGCATCTGCGTTCGCTGCCGGGCGTCGAAGCAGTCGCTGTGTCCGCTTGGCCGCTTCTCAGCGGCTATGCTTCCAACAGCTTCCTTTCCATCAACGGCGCGCCTCCAGGCGGCGTTCTGGCCTTCTTTCTGCCCGTCTCGCCACTCTGGATAGATGCGATGAAGATCCCTCTCATTGACGGTCGAGATTTCCGCCCAAGCGACGCCGCTCCGGGCGTCGCGATTGTGAATCAGGCATTCGCGAAGCAATACTTCAAGGGCGAAAACCCCATTGGAAAATCATTTGAGAAAGCGCATGGGCGCGCTGGCTTTCGAATCGTAGGGTTGGTGCGCGACGCCCGCTATCGCGATATGCGCGAGCCCATTTTGCCGGTAGCCTATGTTCCCATTCAGTCGCTCGACGCTAAGGGAACATGGCAGGCGCTGCGCGGTGCAACCTTCGTTGTGCGTACCTCTAGCGCGAATCCGCTTGCGCTGGCCTCTACCCTGCGCGAAGAAGTAACCCGCGCCCGGTCCGAATTCCGCGTCAGCAACATCCGCACGCAGGAGGAATTGAACCGCTCGCATACCGTTCGCGAACGCTTGCTGGCCATGCTAGCGCTTTTCTTCGCCTACGTGGCGCTGTTACTTGCCGGTCTCGGTCTCTTCGGCGTGCTCGACTACTCAGTTTTGCAGCGGCGCCGCGAAATCGGTATCCGGATGGCGGTAGGCGCGCAACCTGGTGTCATCATGCGGCTGGTTACCGCCGAGCTCTTCTCGATGGTGCTTGCCGGCTCACTGGCGGGTGTCGCGCTCGGCTTGGCATCGGCGCGTTCCATCGGGTCGCTGTTCTATCAAGTGAAACCTACTGACGCGGGCATGCTCACAGTTCCCTCCCTGACGTTGCTGGTAGCCGCATCACTCGCCGCCGTGCCGGCCGTCATCCGCGCGGTCCGAATTGATCCGGTTACAACGCTGCGCGCGGAATGACATAACGCTCCTAAGTTTAGGAATTGCCGGCAAGCCCAAGTTCGGCCGCCCGCGCCTGCATTGCGCGAATGCAGAACTCGATATGCTCGTCAAGCTCGACCCCAAGTTCAGCCGCGCCTCTTGTAATATCGTCCCGGTTGACGGTTCGCGCAAACGCTTTGTCCTTGAGTTTTTTACGCACGCCCTTTGTGTCGACTTCGTGAATGCTGCGGCTTGGCTTCACATAAGAGCAGGCGGTGACAAACCCGGACAACTCATCGCACGCGTACAGAGCCTTCTCGAGGAGGCTGACGCGCGGAACCCCGCTATAATCGGCGTGAGAAAGAATCGCCCGGCGAATCTCTTCTTCAACACCCCGCTCGGCCAGTATGGCTTCACCATTCATGGGATGGTCGGGCGCCGCAGGATGGATTTCCCAATCGAAATCGTGCAGTAAAGCCGTGACTGCCCACCTCTCTTCGTCTTCACCAAACTTGACTGCGTATGCGGATACACAGGTCTGTACCGCCAGCATATGCTTGCGAAGGCTCTCTGATTTGACAAACTCGCAGACAATCTCCCATGCCTGATTTCGGTTCATGGGATCATCCTACCGAACCGGGCTAAACTTGCTTTAGCAGATTGCATCAACAGCGACAGGGAAAGAAAGGATTATGAGCACTTATCAAATCGATTCAGTCCATTCGAGCGTACAGTTTGTTGTGCGTCATCTAATGGTGAGTAACGTACGAGGTACTTTTAGCGGTGTGAAGGGGAGTGTGCACTACGATCCCGCCAATCCCGCGGCAACGACAGTAGACGCCATCGTTGATGTGAATACCATCAGCACAAACGACGAGAAGCGCGATGGCCATCTGAAGAGCGCCGATTTTCTTGACGCCGCGCAGTATCCGGAAATAATCTTCAAGGCCAAGAAAGTAAAAAAGACGGGCGATTCAGACTTCGGCGTCACGGGCGATCTTACGTTGCACGGTGTCACGAAAGAAGTGGTTTTGGACGTGGAGGAAGTCTCTACCGAAGCGAAGGATCCTTGGGGCGGCACAAGAATCGGAGCCGCGGCCAAAACGAAAATCAAGCGTAGCGACTTCGGTCTCACGTGGAATGCCGCGCTCGAGACTGGCGGACTCATGGTTGGCGACGACGTCAAGATTGAGTTCGATCTTCAATTCGTTAAGGCGTAGAGCCCGTTAGCGCTCGGCAAAACATCGAGCGAGAGATGACATGGGCCGTACTTCGGAATGCGGCCCAAAATTCAACCACTACGGTATAACGGGGTGAGAGGCGCGCGGCGCTACGCCGTAGCGGATGCCCCGAATCACTAGGGTGAAAACATCAGTGCAACGCTACCGCACAGGCATTGTGACGCCATCTCAGCAGAGAAATATGCCAACAGACCCCGTCATTCGGGAACGCTTCAGCCGTGCCGCCAGCCGAGGGGCCATTTCGCATTGACGGTCGCCCCCGCCCCGCCCACGGCTTCCGTCCAGTACCGGCCCGCTATCGATGGACTTAGAGCCGTAGCAGTATTATCGGTTTTCCTATTTCACTTGAACCGGCGATGGCTGCCGGGTGGATTCGTTGGCGTCGACATCTTCTTTGTGATCTCGGGCTACCTGATCACGTCGATCCTCCTTCGAGAATATGAGCGCAACCACTTCACTCTTGGGAAGTTCTATCAAAGGCGCATTGCCCGTTTGTTTCCTGCGTTCTTTACAGTTGCGCTCACAACGCTGATCGGGGCCTCTTTCATCTATTCCCCCCAGGACCTGGCATCCGCCGGAGCCAACCTCACTTCCGCGGTGCTATCCGTCGCCAACATGAAATACATGTGGCAGGGCAACTACTTCACAATCTCACCCGACGCCCAACCTTTTCTGCACTATTGGTCGTTATCGGTGGAAGAGCAGTTTTACATGCTATTCCCCGTCTTCTTCTTTTTCCTCTATTTAAAGGCAAATCGCTATAGGACAACGGCCTTGGCAATCTTGTGCGGCATAAGTCTGGCCGCCTGTATCCAGCTGACGCATACCAGGCCTCAATGGGCATTCTTCCTCCTTCCTACCCGCGCTTGGGAGTTGTTGGCGGGAAGCATCCTTGCCAACCATAGTGCCAACCGGCCGCCCTCGAGTGATAGGAAGCTTCTGTGGACCTCTGTCTCCTTGGGCGGGCTGGCGCTGGTGGCCATCTCTTTAGTCGCGATCAATGAGGGCGCAGCATTTCCAGGCTACCTTGCCGCCCTGCCCGTGCTCGGAACAGTGTGTTTGCTTGCGCCAGGTAACGGCTCGGTCGGCTTGTCCGAAAGGCTTCTGTCCTGGGCGCCGGCGGTCTTGATCGGGCGAATGTCGTACTCGCTTTACCTTTGGCATTGGCCGGTATTTTCGTTGGTGGATTACAAGTTCTATTTGGCGTCTCCATTCGTTCGTATCGTGCTGAAAGTAGTGTTGACTCTAGCGGCCACCACTCTATGTTTTTTCCTGATTGAAAATCCCGGAAGAGTGTTCTTTAACGATCCGCGCAGGCGCCGCACCGCCTTCGCGTTCTTCGCCGTTGCGCTGCTGTTTTTTGTTCCTTTGGGCATTAGCGTAAGAAAAGCAAATTACGTTAATGCGGAGAGGGACGACATTTCCAAGGGGGGCCTTCTTTTCGACCAATCGGGCAAGAATGGCTCCATCGTACTCATGGGTGACAGTAATGGCTCCATGTACGGGAAAATGATGAAAAACATCGCTTACGAACGAGGCTTGAAGCTCGACGTGATCAGCATGGCGGCGGGCGATCCGCTTCCTCGTCCTTCGGGCGAACAAACCCCGCTCTGGTTGGATTCATTCGCCGTCGTCAAACGAGTGAAGCCTGACTTTCTTGTGCTCGTATGCAGCTGGCAAGGGAAGCTGAACGGCGACAAAAGTAGGCTCGACATGGCGATCCGGGAATTGAAGCCTTACGTTCACCGCTTCATCCTAATTACGCAGCCCCCGATGTTGCCCAAAGCGGCGGATCGCGAGTCCATGAGAAACGGCAGCCGCCCGCCATTTCAGGAAGATCCTGTGGAACGTGCCGCGCGCCTGGAGTCAAACGCCTTGGTGAAAAACGCCCGGGGAGACAATGTGGTCGTGATCGATATCGAACCGTTGTTTTCCACGGAAGATGGAATCGTTCGATTCGCCGACCGCAACGGCAACGAATTTTATAACGACAGTGGCCACCTATCGGATTCCGGCGCCGGCCTGGTGAAGCCCCGCGTCCTCAACGCACTTGCCGGCCGGGAACCCGACTGAAGCAAGCGTTCCCGAATTCTGAGAAAAAGGCGGCAAAAGCTGTGGCCCTCATCTTTCACTAAAAAGAATTATCAGTAGCCACCGGCGTGAACTTCTCAAACGCCTCTTAAGCGTCGAGAGCCGGGCAGCCGCCAACTCCTCTGAGTGGTAGCTTCGGCCCGGGAGTGTTCCAGCGCTTTCAAGTTCGCTAGGGAAATAAATCCGCAGTCTTCGTGTCCTAACCATCGGCTAGGTTTCAAAGGAGATTTTAAGCGATGGCAGGTAAGGGACAGGTAATTGAGGATGAAGTGCGCGGCGAGTGGCTGCAAGCGAGACCTGGAGAGCGCTTCTTGATTCGCATTCCAGCTTCGGCAACGAATGGTTCCTATTCCGTTACCGAGATCGTCGCAAGCCCTGGCGATAGCACGCCGGTTCATGTTCACCAGAAGGAGGATGAGCACCTACTCGTTGTTGAAGGAACGGCGCGGCTCCTGTACGGGGAAAAGACCTTCGACGCTGCCGCGGGAACAATGGTGAGTCTCCCACGGGGTATACCGCATGCCTGGGGAAATCCCACCGGCACTCCGATTCGCTTAATGATTACCGCCACGCCGGGAGGCTGTGAAGAAGCATTGCGATTGATTGCTACAGCTGGTGATCAGTTGGACCTTCAGGCAATCGCAGAAAGGTTTGCTGTCACTCATCTCGGACCTCCGCTGCTGGGAAAGTAGCGCGAGGATACTAGGCCGCTACGACCCTTCGTAACCTCAAACGAGTAATCCAAATTCTTTAGCCTACGATTTTTGACGTTTGGTGCATTTGACCCCTTATAGCAAGCGCGGCGCATAAGCCGGTCAACACGAACGCTGCCGGCGATGGCTCGGGAGTTGCGGTCAAGCTGAAACTGGCTGTATAGGGAAAATCGGTGTTCGTGGACAGAAGCCCGTCCACCACGTCGAAAACGATCGCTCACCAACGAGTACGAAAAATCATTCGTGGACGTAAAATGTCCGCCAAAAGATAACAGAGAGATTTCTAACCTATTGAATGCAGCATCTTGGAATGTGAGTTGGGAGCCATTGAAAACCGAAGATATCCTGTACGG
>DATHIZ010000070.1:0-6080 GCA_035316385.1 Bryobacteraceae bacterium
GACTTCCGCGCTCACCAGGCGATCGTACAGAATGACGTCACACTGGCGCAGCACGCGGGCAGCCTTGAGGGTCAAAAGCTCAGGATCGCCGGGACCAGCGCCAATCAAATACAGCTTGCTCACCGCCGCAATACCGTGCTCACCGTTTCGAAAGTATACCCTTCATCCTGCAACCTGGGCACGATTTGCTTGACAGCTTCGATGGTGTGGCGAATGTCGGGCTGGGTCTGCACGGCTCGTCCATCATGCAGGCAAACGATGCCCCCCGGAGAGGAACGCCGGAGCACGTGCCTGGTGATCTGATGCGCCGGCCAGCGCCAGTCGAAACCAATTACGGTCCACATCACGCCAAGCAAGGAAAGCCGGTATTGCACGTCTCGCATGCCTATCCAGCGGAAACCATAGGGCGCGCGCAAGAGCATGGGCGTAATGCCGGTTTCGAACTCTATAATTTTCTGGGCCTCGCTGAATTCATGGTCGATGAACGCGCGCGATTTGAAAGGCAGCTTCGGATGCGTGTACGTGTGGTTGCCGATCTCATTGCCGGAGGCCGCCACTCGTCCAGCGATGTGGGGCAGCCGCCGCACGTTCATGCCGCACTGGAAGAAGGTCGCTTTGATGCCTTCGGCTTCAAGATAATCCAGCAGGTGCAGCGTGCCTTCGCTTGGCCCATCGTCAAAGGTCAAGGCAATGGACTTGCGCCGCCCGGGACCGCGACTCACGGACGGACCGAACAACTGCGAACTTTTGGAGACACTGCCGTACGCAGCCGCCGCCGACATACCGCCGATCAAGGCTCCAGCGGCAAGGCCGGTTACTCTGGAAACGCTCATTCGTCCTCAGCCTAGCATCCTCTTAACGCTCTGTCTTGCCATGGCTACTCCCGGGGGCCTGGAGCGAGGCGGCGCGGAAGCCTGAAAATCGTTGCGGACACGCCGCCTAGCGCCCTCGGATTATCGTTATACCTGATAGCATGAGCACATCGCACAACTGTTTGGCCGCATAACTATTTGGCGAGAAGCCGCGAAGAAGTACATGAGATGCAAAAACTCAAGCTGAAACACTTGCTTGCCATTCGCTGGTTCCACTGGATCAACTTCCCGCTGTTGTTTGTCATGATCTGGAGCGGCTTGCTGATCTATTGGGCCTACCCGGTTTATACAATTGCCTCCATTCCGTTCGTGCCCCAATGGCTTTTCACGTTCTTAGGCGTGCCACAACGGCTGGGCGAAGGAATGGCGCTGCATTTCTTCTTCATGTGGTTCTTCCTCATCAATGGATTGTTGTACGTGGCTTACACGCTGATTTCCGGCGAGTGGCGGTTGCTGGTTCCACGCTCGTTCTCCGCATTCAGGGATGCCTGGGATGTCGCCCTGTACGATCTTCACCTGAAAAAAGTACTCCCTCCGCAAAGCAAATACAACGCCGCTCAGCAGATCAGCTATACGGCCATTATCGTTATGGGCGCCGGATCCATCCTGACAGGCTTGGCCATCTACAAACCGGCGCAGCTTTCCTGGCTGGCGGCCTTGTTTGGCGGCTATGCAACGGCCCGCTTCATTCACTTCGGACTTACCATTGGTTATCTCGTGTTCTTCGTGGTGCATGTCGGGCAGGTGATTCTGGCCGGTTGGAACAACTTCCGAAGCATGGTCATCGGGTATGAACTGGTGAAAGAAAATGATTAACCGGCATCCTGAGATTGCACTGCCTGAAGCAGAGTTGCGGCGGGTGTTAAGCGCAAAGACGCGGCGGGGCTTCCTTACGGGCGGACTGGCGGCGCTGGCAGCGTTCGGCGGCTACGAATTTGTCACCTCGTCGGCCAAAGACAGATACGTGCCGTGGCCGCAGCGCAAGGTCCTGGACTTCAACGCTAAACTGGCGCATGGCTATCTGAGCGATGACCATTTGATGCCCACGTTCCCGGCTAGCGCAATCGGCAATCTGAAACCGAACGGCGCTTACGGGCTCGACGAAGATGTCAGCGAGACCGACAAGAACCTGCAGTTGGATGCGGGCACGGGGCAGCCGCTGCCTTTGCATCTTTCCGACGTGCAAGCGCTGCCGAAGGTGGAGATGATCACCAACTTCTGCTGCATTGAAGGTTGGAACAACGTGGCGCATTGGGGCGGCGCGCGCTTCTCGGATTTCACCAGGAAGTACTTCCCGCCGGGCCGCGCCTTGCCGCAGTATGTCTTTATGTCGACGCCGGACGAGGAGTATTTTGTCAGTCTGGACATGAAAAGCGCCATGCATCCGCAGACGCTACTTGCCTATGAGCAGAACGGCAAGCCCCTGCTGCCGGAGCATGGCGCGCCGCTCCGCCTGGTGATTCCGGTAAAGTACGGCATCAAGAACATCAAGCGCATCGGTTTGATTCGCTACACGGACACGAAACCGGCGGACTATTGGGCCAACTTTGGATACGATTGGTTTGCAGGTCTTTGATCGGTGTCTGAAGCTCATTTATATTGCGGCACGTCCGGTTTTGCGTATCCCAGTTGGAAGCCCGATTTCTATCCGGAGAAATTACCCAGCGCCAAGTTTCTAGGCCACTATGCGACCCGGCTAAACGCGGTCGAAGTGAACTACACATACCGGCGAATCGCTTCGGCTGCCACGTTCGAGAAGTGGATTGCGGCAACGCCGCGCGGCTTTCTCTTCCTGCCCAAAGCGCACATGAAGATCACGCATTCGTTGAAGCTGGCGGATGCCGAGGACTTCACGCGCTACTTCCTGGAATCGCTGGAGCCGCTGCGCGCCGCCGAGCGATTGGGCCCCATTCTGTTTCAACTGCCGCCCTCGTTCAAGGCTGACTATGAGCGGCTGGCGGGCTTCGTGCGGCTGCTGCCGAAGGACATCGCCGCAGCCTTCGAGTTTCGCAACGCAACGTGGTTCGACGAGCGAATCTACAGCTTGTTGCGCGAGACCAACACTGCGTTGTGCCTGGCGGAGAACGAGAATTTAGAGACGCCGCACGTGCTGACCGCCAATTTTGTCTATCTGCGGCTCCGCAAACCGGACTACACGGTGTCGGAGCTGGCCAGCGTGGAATATCGCGTCCGGCAATACCTGGCAAATTCCTACCGGACGTTCGCGATCTTCAAGCACGAGGACACTCCCGCCGGAGCGTTGAACGCGGAAAAACTGCTAAAAGCACAAATTCGATAATGAATCATGACCGGTGAGACGGCGACAAGGATTCCCTGGTACATCTGGTGCGCAACCTTAGCGGTTACGTCGGTGATTATCGGCGCGCACTGGGACATTTCGTGGCATGAGTCGATTGGCCGCGATAGCTTTTGGACACCGGCCCACATGGCCATTTACTTGTGCGGCGTGCTGGCTGGCATTGCGTTCGGCTATCTCATTGTGCATACGACCTTCGTGAAAAGATCGCCGTTAGGGGACGCCTCGGTACGCGTCCTCGGCTTTCGCGCACCGCTTGGCGCATTTATCGCTTCCTGGGGCGGAGTCGCGATGCTTACCTCCGCGCCGTTCGATAACTGGTGGCACGATGCGTACGGGTTGGACGTAAAGATTATCAGCCCGCCGCACATCCTGTTATTCCTGGGCGTCTATGCGGTGACCTTCGGGACACTGGTGCTGATCGCGGGGCACATGAACCGTTCCACGGGCAAAGACAGAGAAGCGCTGCGGCGGCTGTTTCTGTACGTCTCCGGCATCATGCTGACCATGGCAATGGTCATGCTGATGGAATACACGGAGCGTTCGGCGCTGCACGGCTCGCTGGTTTACATTCTGCTGGCGGCTGTGCCACCCATTATCATGACCATCGGCTCGCGCGCCACGGGATTCCGGTTTGCAGCTACTTTCATTGCGGCATTTTACATGCTGTTCAACATCGGCCTGATTCTGTTGCTGCCGCTGTTTGCGGCCGAGCCGAAGCTTGGACCCGTTTATCAGCAGGTCACGCACTTTATCCCGCCGCAATTTCCGATGCTGCTGGTGGCGCCGGCCTTCGCACTGGATCTGCTTTGGCAGCGAACGAAAAACTGGCCTGCGTGGAAAACGGCGGTTGTGAGCGGCCTGGTGTACGTTGCGGTGCTGCTGGCCGTCGAATGGCCTTTCGCGGATTTCCTGATGACACCGGCATCCCGGAATCGCTTCTTCGGCACCATCTACTTCAATTACGCGCTGCCTCCGGGTTCCTTTCTGGCGCGCAGCCTGTACTACCCGTTTCAAGGCGTAGCTTCGTTTTGGGAAGGCATCCTGTTCGCCGCCGCGGCCGGCACGCTGGCCGTCCGGTGGGGCATCTCGCGCGGGATGTTTCTGTCGAGCATTAAGCGCTGAATGAGAACAAGACTCTTGCTGTTGGCGTTGTTGACGGTGGCCGCACAGGCCCATGTCGGCAACCCCGATATCTATCTTGAAGGCAATGCGGGACCGTACCGGCTTTTCGTCGCCGTGCGGCCTCCAACGGTCATACCTGGGGTCGCCGAGATTGAGGTCCGCTCCAGAACGGCGGACGTGCGAGAGCTTCGCGTTGTGCCGCTGCCGCTGAGCGGAAAGGGCGCCCAGTTCGCCCCTGTAGCGGACAAGCTCACCGTTTCGCCGCAAGATCCGCAGTTCTTCACGGGGTCGGTTTGGCTGATGGCACATGGCTCCTGGCAGGTTCGCCTCACCGCGGCAGGACGGCAGGGGACCGGAACGCTCGCTGTTCCGCTTCCTTCCATTGCGCAAGGCGTGAAGAAGATGCAGCTTGGATTGGGCGTCATGCTGGGAGCATTGGGGCTGTTTCTTGTGCTGGGATTGGTGGCCATGACATGGTCCGGCATCCGCGAGGCCAAACTGGAACCAGGCGCGGAGGCAGGCGCAAGCGATAAGCGGCGGGCCGCGACCGGCGCCGTTATCGCGGCGGTTGTGGTGGCCGCGGTGGTATGGGGTGGCAATGCCTGGTGGAGCAGCGAGGCTGCGGTGTTTGATGCACGCGTCTACAAACCGCTGGTGATGCATGCAGCGCTAGAGCCTGGGGGCGTGCTGACATTGAAGATGACCGAACCGGGTTGGATGAACGCGTCATCACGCCCGGGCGCGTTCACGCGGGTTTTGTTTGTTCGCAAAATGGACGACCTGGTTCCGGACCATAACCACCTGATGCATCTGTATGCACTTCGAGAACCGGGGCTGGACGTGGTGTACCACTTGCACCCCAGCCCGGTCGAGACAGGACTATTCCGGCTGATACTGCCGGACATGCCGGCGGGCGCCTACAAGCTTTACGGCGATATTGTGCATACGAACGGCTTCGCCGAAACGATGGTCACCACAGTGCAACTGCCGGCCGTCACCGGTCGCGCGCTGGCTGGAGACGACGCCACCGGCTCGGCGAAACCCTGGACGGAGGCGGCTGAATCTAACACGTTCACGCTGCCGGATGGTTATCGCATGGAGTGGCTTCGGGGGAGTTCCCTTCCCCATGCGAAGGAAGCAAGTCTGTTCCAATTCCGGCTGCTGGCTCCGGACGGCAGCGCTCCGCACGATATGAAGTTCTACATGGGAATGTTGGGGCATGCGGCTTTCGTCAAGACAGACGGTAGTGCTTTCGCACACATTCACCCGGATGGTACGGCGGCTATGGCGGCGTTGATGCTAACCGGGAACCAGAGCGATTCTCCGATGGACATGGACATGCACACGAACATGCCCGGCATGAAAATGGGCGCCGGATTACCGAACGAAGTCAGCTTCCCGTACGGCTTTCCCGCGTCCGGGCATTACCGGATCATTGTGCAGATGAAGCACGGCGAGACGGTGGAGACCGGTATTTTCGACGCAAACGTGACATAGACGGTGAGCTTGGGCAAAATTACCAAACGAACTTCGATTGGGTTCGATTTTTCAAATACGGGCGAGGGTAGAACAGAAGAGCTGACCGCCGGAGCCCGGCTGCTGCGCGGTTTCGTACGCGACGAATCCGCCAAGCTGCTGCAAGCAATAGACTTAATTCTTGTCATGGCCCCGTTCCGGCATATGGTGACGCGGGGCGGCGTCCGGATGTCGGTGGCCATGACCAATTGCGGCAAAGCGGGCTGGATTACAGACCGGCGAGGCTACCG
>DATHIZ010000071.1:0-6026 GCA_035316385.1 Bryobacteraceae bacterium
TCCAATGCCAGTTGTAATGGAAGCGATTTTTGGTAAATGGCTTCATGGGCGCCGGTCCGGTCCATAAATCGTAATGCACTCCGGGTGGCACCTGAGCTTCCGCCGCATGCCCGATGGTCTCGCGCCACTTGTAACAGAGCCCGCGCGCCATGTAGACGTTTCCGATCACGCCGGACTGCATGGCGTCCATGGCTTCGAGAATGGCGGCGCTGGAGCGGCACTGGCTGCCGTGCTGGCAGATGACTTTGTATTTCTCGATGGCCTTCACCAACTGGCGGCCCTCCCACCAGTTGTGCGAACACGGCTTTTCGATATAGATATCCTTGCCTGCTTGCGCCGCCCAAATGCCCATCAGCGAATGCCAGTGGTTCGGCGTGGCGATGGAAACCGCGTCCACATTCTTATCTTCCAGAACTTTGCGGATATCCACTTCCGTCTTCGGCTTCGGTATGCCCATCTTCTCCGCGTCGGCTAAGCGGCTGCGCAGAATGTTTTCATCAATGTCGCAAAAATAGGCCAGCTCGACATTGGGATTCGCCTTGTAACCCTCTACATGGTTCCAGCCCCGGCCGCGCACGCCTACGACGGCGACGCGAACCCGGTCATTCGCTCCAAGAATCTTTTTCGCTGAAGCCACTGTGGCTAAGCCGGCCGCGCCTACGGTCGTTTTCAAGAAGCTGCGGCGTTCAGGCTGATCGACATTATTCTCTCCGGGTTGGTTCTGCATGATCGTTCCTTTTAGACCTTTTTGAGGACGCGCATGAGGCCGTCCATGGATTCTTCACTCGACGTATAGCGGTCTTTCGCGGCGTTGCTGTAGTGCGTTTCGAGCGACATGGTTCCCGTGTACTTCATCTTCTTCAACGCTGCGAACTGGCCTGCGAAGTCGATATCCCCGCCGCCAATCGGCTTCCAGGATTTGCCGGTGGAATCCTTCAAATGGATGTGGCTAATCCGGCTGTGATCTAGCATATCCCAAGCTTTGGGGAACGGCTGCTCGCCCGCCTCATCGCAGTTGCCGGGGTCCCAATTATGCATGAGCCGCCGGTCCGCAATAGCCCGGAAGAGCTTACCCGTCTCGCTTCCGGTACCGGTGTTGCAATCAAATTCGTTTTCCACCACCAGCGTGACGTCCTGCTGCTTGGCGACCACCAGCGCTTTGTGAAGTTCGTCCACGATGCGGTCGAAAATCTCGTCCGGATTCACCACGCGCTTAAAGGTGAAAATACGAAGCCGGTCTGTGCCTAACGCATGCGCCGCATCCGCCGCGCGTTTCAAATTTTCGAGCTGCCGGCCATAATCTCCTGTCGCGGCATGCAGGTCTTTCGCGTTGCTGCCCGCCAGAGTGGTCCCCGGCAGCGCGATCTTATACACGCCCGTATCCAGCACGGATACTTTGACGCCGGCATTGTCGAGCTGCTGCCAGATTTTTTTCAGCTGGCTGGGCGAGGCATCGCGGTAAACATAGTTGCGCTTGCCGTCGAAGGAAATTTCGCGGATCTCCGCCCACTTCAGCCCGTATTTCGGATAGAAGCTCTTGAGCGTCCGGTCGAGGTCGAAATCGACCTCGTCGGTGATGATGCCCAGCTTCCACGGATAGTCGAAAGTCTCCGCAAAAGAACGGCCTGCGGGGAGGCCCAATGCGGCTAAGGCGCTCAGGTTAAATTGTCTTCGGTTCACGTTCGGAATCCTATCGGCAGAGTTCACAGCCACCCTCAGTCATACCGCAATAGGATGCCGGAAGCAATCGGCAGAAACCAGTGCCGGCCAATATGCGAGTAAACTGTGAGGGAAGGCTCTAACGTGAACAAAACTTGTAGTCTCTTCCTCATGCTCGCTCTCAGCGTGGGCAGTCTTTTTGCCGGCGACAGTCCAGCGCAGCGCAAGGCCCCGGAACTGGCGTTCACTCTTCCAGGAGTGGGGCCTAAGCTGTTGAGTCAATTTCGCGGCAAGGTGGTTGTCATCGAATTCATCATGACCACCTGCCCCCACTGCCAGGCGGCCGCGAAAGTCATGACCAAATTCCAGCACGACTACGGGAGCCGCGGTTTTCAGGCCATCGATCTCGCCATCAACGTGTTGGCGAACAATACCAGCGCAGAGTCGGCCAGCGAGCAAGTCTCGGCATTTGCCAACACCTATGGCGCGGAATTCCCGGTCGGCTTTCTGCCGCAAGAGCAGATGATGTCCTTTATGGGATTCAGCATCATGGACCGCATGGTGGTTCCGCAAATGGTTCTGATTGATAAGAAGGGATTTGTCCGCTACCAGACCCCCGCCACCAGCGGGCCGGAATGGGAGAAGCAGATGAGCGAAACGACCATGCGCGAGCACATTGAAGAGCTTCTCTCGCAGGGCGGAGCCGCCGCCACGCGCGGTTCAAAGGGCGCCCGTCTGGCTGCATCCCCAAAAGGCCAATAGGGCGCCAATAGGGCAGGGATGCACACAAACGCGCTGATTCGGGAGAAGAGCCCTTACCTTCGGCAACACGCACACAACCCCGTCGACTGGCTACCATGGGGCCAAGCCGCTTTCGAGAAAGCGCGCCTGGAAGACAAGCCGATTTTCCTTTCTATCGGCTATTCCACCTGCCATTGGTGCCACGTCATGGCGCACGAGTCGTTCGAAGACGTGCAGGTGGCGGAGATTTTGAATCGCGATTTTGTTCCCGTGAAAGTAGACCGCGAGGAGCGCCCCGACGTGGATCGCATCTATATGCTGTTCATTCAGTCTTCCACCGGAAGCGGCGGCTGGCCCATGTCGGTTTTCCTGACGCCGGAGCTGAAACCGTTCTTCGGGGGGACCTACTTTCCACCTGGCTCCCGCTACGGCCGCCCTGGATTTCGCGATTTGCTGGCGCATCTTGCCCAGGCCTGGAAACAGGACCGCGACAAAGTGGAAGTTTCCGGCAACAACATCGCCGAACAACTTCGCTCCATGGCCGCGCCGGCAAAAGCTTCGCTTGAGCCAAATGCTGAACTGTTCGATTCGGGCTTCCAATATTTCCGCCGGTCCTTTGACCCGGTACTCGGCGGATTTGGAAATGCACCTAAATTTCCGCGTCCTGTGGTGTTGAACTACTTGCTTGCTTACTATCATTTAAGAGGCAATGATGAAGCGTTAGATATGGTTTTGACCACGCTGCGCGCCATGGCGGCCGGGGGCATGCACGATCACTTAGGAGGAGGCTTCCACCGCTATTCGGTCGACGAGCATTGGTTCGTGCCGCATTTTGAAAAAATGCTCTACGATCAGGCTCAACTGGCCATTTCCTACCTGGAAGCATTTCAGATCACCAGAGACGAGCAGTTCGCCACTGTGGCCCGTGGGATTTTCGATTACATCCAGCGCGACCTCACGGATGCGGAGGGCGGTTTCTATTCCGCCGAAGATGCTGATAGTCCCGATCCCGAAAACCCCAAGCACTCCGGCGAAGGTTCTTTTTACATCTGGCGAAAACGCGAAATCGAGGAGCTATTAGGAAAGGAATCCACCTTATTTTGCAATCACTTCGGAGTGAAACCGGATGGAAACGTTGAACACGATCCGCAGGGCGAATTTACGGGCCGGAACATCCTGTTCAACGAAGGTCCGGAAACCGCTCCGGAGCTTGCAGACCGTCTGAGCGCGGCATCCAAAGTTCTCTTAGCCGCGAGAAGCCGACGTCCCCGTCCGCACCTGGACAACAAGATACTCACTTCCTGGAATGCTCTCTATATATCGGCTTTGGCGAGAGGATTTCGCGTCCTGGGTGAGGCTCGTTATCTGACCGCAGCCCGTCGAGCGGCCGCTTTTTTGATGACTCGGATGTACGACGCGGGGAGCGGGCAACTCACGCGCCGCTATTGCGATGGCGAAGCTGCAATACCTGCGTTTCTAGACGACTACGCGTTTTTTGCTCAAGCATTGCTTGATCTCTATGAAGCGTCCTCAGAGAGCCGTTATCTCCGCACTGCGGTGGATTTGGCCAACCGGGGTTTGTCTCGGTTCGAGAATCGGGAGGGAAGCGGCTTTTTCAGCACCGAGGAAAACGTGGGGGATCTGCTGTTGCGCCTGCAAGATGATTACGATGGTGCCGAACCGTCCGGCAATTCCGTCGCGACCGACGTGCTGCTGCGCTTGGCTCATATAACAGGTGATGAAAACTTCCGCGACCGGGCGACACGGTCTTTGCGGGCATTCGCTCCTAAGCTCAAGGCACAGCCGGCGATCGCGCCCCAGATGTTGGTGGCGTTAGGCCGCTGGTTATCCGAGCCAGAGCAGATTGTCATTCGCAGCGGGGACCAAGATCCCGAAGCGAAAGTCCTGCTGGAGGAGCGCGCCAGACAGTTCGCCCCCTACCGCCTGCTGTTCGAGATGGACGACTCGGCCGCACTCGATCTGGCCTCTGTTTCACCCTTCCTCGCAAGCCTTGAACGGAAGGGCCGAATTACGGTTTACGAATGCCGGAATTTTGCGTGCGAACTGCCTCAAATAATCGCCTAGTGGAGGATTATTTTATTTACGGTTTTGCCCCATGCTTGGTACACTGATCCCCGATGGCAAATAGTACAGTATCGTCGCGCGCGACCTCGCTCATGGGGAAATCATTTCCTCTGTCCGGCCCTGAGCTGCAGGTCGGCGAAAAAGCTCCCGATTTTGAAGTAATCGATAGTTCTCTGCAGCCGGTAAACCTGGCAAAAACGGGCAACCAGGTGCGCATTTTCAGTGTTGTGCCTTCCCTCGACACGCCGGTGTGCGACGCGCAAACTCAACGGTTTGAGGAAGAAGTGGGCAAGCTGGACGGTGTGAAGGTTTTGACCTTCAGCATGGATTTGCCTTTCGCGCAGAAACGCTGGTGCGGCAATTTTGGCATTAACCACGCCGGCATGCTTTCCGATCACAGGACGGCGTCCTTCGGTGAAAATTATGGGACGCTCATTCCTGAACTACGTATCGAAAGCCGAGCAATCTTCGTGCTCGACCCCTCGGATACGCTGCAACATGTGGAATACGTGAAGGAAGTCGGCAGTCATCCGGATTATGAAGCCGCCCTCAAGGCAGCTCGCGAAGCGCTTCCGAAAAACTGATTGATCCGGCTCAACTCGCTAGGCGAGCGTGGTGCTCGCGGTAGGAACGCGGGAAATTCTCGGGCAGTGTCGCTGTCTTAAACCAGAAATCTTCAATCGATCGGGCTACGTCGATGTATTCCGGTAGGGAGCTTGGCTTAGCCAGGTAACAGTTTGCATTTAAGCTATACGCAGAACGGATATCATCCGCAGCCTTCGAACTGGTCATGATCAAAACCGGAATCTGCTTGAGGGTTGCCGAGGCTTTGATATCTCTGAGAACCTCGCGGCCATCCTTAAGAGGAAGGTTCCAGTCGAGCAGGACCAAATCAGGCCGGGCTTTCAGCCCAACCTCGGCTTGGCGAAAGTACTCTGTTGCTTGGAAGCCGTCTTGTACTACCGCCAATTGGATGATTCCACTGGTTTCTTTTAGTGCTTCGCGAAAAAGCCGCACATCGCTAGCACTGTCTTCGACCAGTAGTACTCGGAACGATTTCATACCTCTTTTACTCCCATTCCAGGAGGGGAAAGAGCAATTTAAATGCCAAACAGCGGGAAACGTTAACTGACTGTTAACAAACGGTTTGAAGCTGGATCTGTAACATGGTTGGTGGTAGAAACTCAGTGCTATGTCTGCCCGTCAGGCAAAAAATGCTCTGAGTGGCGGGTTACGCTATGTACTGGTACGGCAGCTTACCGACCTGTGGTTTCTTCCGGCGCAGGGAGTATGGGGTCCTCGGCCCTGAATGCATTGACTTACGCTAAAGTCCTTCCTATCATTGAGATTGCGGCTGAATCGGGTGCCGGATGTCGCGCTGTCCTCAAGCCGCGCCACTGGACTTCGTAACGCACTGGAGGCTTTTTGATCAAATTAGACATCATTAACGAAGTCGTGAACCGCACTGGGATCACTAAGACGAAAGCTGAAATGGCGGTCGAAACTGTGTTCGACACCATGAAAAAGGCGCTGAGCGACGG
>DATHIZ010000072.1:0-5651 GCA_035316385.1 Bryobacteraceae bacterium
CCGCACGCCTGCCTCCTTTGTTTTTTTGCGATCGGTATTTCAAACCCAGTATTTCAACCCGGTATTCCAGCCCAGCAAGGAGTAGCGCATCCGCTTCGTGCTCGTACTGGCGGTTGGCAGTGTAAATGTACGAGCACAATCAGGACCGGCCGGCCCGCACTTTTCCGCGTAGACGATGGCGGGTGAGCGCGGATCGGGGCCTAATGGTCCGCACTAATTGAGTAAGTAATAGACTGCCGTTACAATAGGAGGTAGCCTTCGCTTACCTCCTATGTCATTTCCAACCAATGAGGAGCAGCGCATCCGGCGCCAAGCTCTCGAAGACGCTCTTGCTACACGTGTCCTTGTACTCGACGGCGCCATGGGAACCATGCTGCAAGACCGTCAACTGACAGCCGAGGATTTTGGCGGTCCCGAGCTCGAAGGGTGTAATGAAAATCTGATTCTGACCCGTCCGGATGTCATCCTCGATGTCCACCGTGCGTATTATGAAGCCGGCTCCGATATCGTGGAGACCAACAGTTTCGGCAGCACGCAGATTGTGCTGGCCGAATATAACTTACAAGCCAAGGCTTATGAGCTAAATGTGGGCGCCGCCCAGCTTGCGCGGCAAGCCGCCGCGGAGTTTTCCACGCCCGGCCGTTTACGTTTCGTGGCCGGGTCCATGGGTCCGACGACCAAGGCGATCACGGTGACCGGCGGCGTCACGTTCCCGGACCTGATCGCGAACTATTACGAGCAGGCCAAAGGGCTAATCGAGGGCGGGGCGGATATCCTGCTGCTTGAAACGTGTCAGGATACGCGTAACATCAAAGCCGGACTCGTGGCCATTGACCGCCTTGGGCGTGAACTCGGCTACACTATTCCAACCATGGTCTCCGGCACGATTGAAGCCACCGGGACTATGTTGGCCGGGCAGACAGCGGATGCGCTCTACGCGTCGCTTTCGCACGCGCCGCTATTGTCCATCGGTCTGAACTGCGCCACCGGCCCGGAGTTCATGACCGATCACATCCGGTCGCTGCACGAACTCTCCAACACACGCATTTCCTGTTACCCCAATGCCGGACTGCCGGATGAAGAAGGCCAATACCTGGAGACTCCGACGACTCTGGCCACGCAAGTGGAGCGGTTCGTGGACCATGGCTGGCTGAACATAGTTGGCGGTTGCTGCGGCACGCGGCCCGATCATATTCGCGCCATGGCGCAGATGGTGCTTGATAAGAAACCGCGCGGCATCAAAGAGCCGAGTCACCGGAGCTATTTTTCCGGTATTGAGGTAGTGGAAGCGGAGGATAGCAACCGTCCGCTGATCGTGGGCGAGCGCACCAATGTTATCGGCTCGCGGCTGTTCAAGAAGATGATCGCCGATGAGAAGTGGGAAGAAGCCACCGAGATAGCCCGCTGGCAGATCCGCAACGGCGCGCACATTATCGACGTGTGCCTGCAAACCAGCGAGCGGGATGAGTTCGCCGACATTCCGCCGTTCTATGAAAAGCTGATTCGCAAGATCAAAGCGCCGATCATGATCGATACGACCGATCCGCGCTCGATCGAGCTTTCGCTGACCTACTGCCAGGGCAAGAGCATTATCAATTCGGTGAACCTGGAAGATGGCGAAGAGAAGTTTGAACGCATCTGCCCGATGGCTCGTAAGTACGGTGCGTCTCTCGTGGTTGGCTGCATAGATGAAGATCCGCTGCAGGCGCAGGCTTTCACGCGTGAGCGAAAACTGGCCGTGGCGCGGCGGTCGGTCGATTTACTCACGGGGAAGTATGGCATTGAGCCGGAGGACATCATCATTGATCCGCTGGTGTTCCCCTGCGCCACCGGCGATGAAAATTATATTGGCGGAGCGGTGGAGACGATTGAGGCCATTCGCCTGATCAAGCAGCAAATTCCGCACGTCAAGACCGTGCTGGGCATCTCCAATATTTCTTTCGGCCTGCCTGCCGCGGCGCGTGAAGTAGTGAATTCGGTTTTTCTGTATTACTGCACGAAGGCCGGCCTTGACCTGGCCATTGTAAACGCCGAAAAGCTGGAGCGTTTTGCGAGTATTCCCGAAGAAGAACGCCGCCTGGCCGAAGCGCTTCTTTTCAATACGCCTCCCGTGGATGTTCCGGCCGGCCATCCTAACGCCGCCGTGCTCGAAGGACTACCCGAAGATTGGCGGCAGCAATCCCGCGAGCAGAAGGCCGCGGTGAATCAGTTCCACATTACCGCCGTCTCCGAGCATTTCCGCGGGGCCACGGGCAGGCAAAAGAAGAAAACCGCCGATCTTCCGCTGGACGAACGCCTGGCCAACTACATCGTGGAAGGCACGAAAGACGGCCTCATTCCGGATCTGGAATTGAAGCGGGGCGAAGGTGCGGCGCCGCTCGATATCATCAACGGTCCGCTGATGACGGGCATGGCCGAAGTCGGACGCCTCTTCAACAACAATGAATTGATCGTCGCCGAAGTACTACAGTCCGCGGAAGCGATGAAGGCAGCCGTCAATCATCTTGAGCAGTACATGGAGAAGTCCGAATCGGCGGCACGCGGCAAAATTGTGCTTGCCACGGTGAAGGGCGACGTGCATGATATCGGGAAAAATCTCGTCGAGATCATTCTCAGCAACAACGGTTATACGGTGGTGAACCTCGGCATCAAGGTGCCTGCCGATGAACTCATCAAAGCGTTCCAGCACCACAAGCCGGACGCGATCGCGCTCTCCGGGCTGCTGGTGAAGAGCGCCCAGCAGATGGTGACAACGGCCGGCGATTTGAAAGATGCGGGCATCGGCGTTCCGCTGCTGGTAGGCGGCGCCGCGCTTTCCGAAAAGTTCACAAAAACCAAGATCGCCCCGAGCTATACTTCACCCACGTTCTACGCCAAGGACGCCATGACCGGTCTGCGCCTGATGAACGAGATCATGGATCCAGCGATACGCGAACAGGTTCTGGCGCAGCACATTTTCCATGATGTGCCACCGGCCGCAGCGGCAGAGTTGGAGCAAGTGCCGGTGCCGTCGGGCGAAAATCGCAGTCCGAAGGTGCGGACCGATATTCCGCTTCCACTTGCACCATACCTGGACCGCAAAGTGCGCCTCATTCCGAATCTGGCCGAGGTTTGGAGCTACATCAATCCGTTCATGCTCTACGGCCGCCACCTCGGTTTTAAGGGAAACTTTGAGAAGCTGCTGGCCGAACGCGACCCCAAGGCGCTTGAGCTATTTCACAACCTGGAAGACGTGAAGAAAGAAGCGGCGTCGTTTATGAAGGCGCGCGCAGTCTGGCAGTTTTTTGAGGCCGAGCGCGATGGCAACACGCTGCATCTGTTTACTCCCGGCGGCGCCTCGCCCATCGAAAGCTTCCATTTTGGGCGGCAGGCGAAATCGGATGGTTTGTGCTTAAGCGATTACATCCTTGATGCGCAAGAAGGACACCGCGATCATGTGGCGTTGTTCGTGGTCAGCGCCGGCGAGGGCGTTGTGGCGCGTTCGGAAGAAGCGAAGGCAAATGCGCAGTACTTCAAAGCACATGGACTGCAGGCACTAGGTATTGAAACCGCGGAGGCGTGCGCGGAGTGGCTGCATCGCCGCATCCGCGAAGAATGGGGATTTCCCGATTCGCCGACCATGACCATGCAGGAGCGCTTTACGTCGCGGTACCGCGGCAAGCGCTATAGCTTCGGTTACCCGGCGTGTCCGAATCTGGAAGACCAGTCCAAGCTCTTTCAGCTTTTGCGGCCAGAGGAGATGGGCGTGCAGTTGACGGAAGGCTTCATGATGGAGCCGGAAGCCAGTGTATCGGCGCTGGTTTTTCATCACCCCGATTGCGCTTATTTCAGCGCCGCGATGGAAGAAAGCGAAGCGGCGGCGTTCGCTTAGTTATTGACTACGCCTCGTCAAGGTCAGCCCACATTTCGGCTAGGCTGACCTTGATGGTATTGGCGGCGCTTAGGGTTTCGTACGACTCGCGCAAAGCGTCCGCTGTATACATCCAAGCTTGACGGCCTTCGGGCCAAATGACCCAACACATGGGAGTTCCTGCTTTAAGCGGGCGCTTCGCGGAAGAACCGTGACATCGGGGATGATGCGATCATCGCCGCACAGAGCATTGAAGTCCGACAAGACCCGAAGATTCGGTGGCGCCGTTGCCGAAAGGACGCGGATGAGATACGACTGGATAAAGGCGTGCAGTTTTTTCGGCAACGGCTTGCGGACCTCACGCCCGTCAATTCGTTCTAAGTGATAAGCGGGATCAGTGAGAACGGTGCTCATTGCGATAGCTGCGCCTAGGCCACTGCGGCAGGTTCGAAATAATCGACTTCAGAAGTCGGTTCTGGAACCGGGTCGCCGCATTCCATCAGGCCCTCTATGTGAAAAGCAATTGCTTCGGCTATCCGCTTTTCCAGTTCTTGCCTGGTCTGGGCAACCGCGACGCAGCCAGGAAGATCCGCAGATTTTCGATCGTTCCCTGCTTGCTGATGACTGCCGTGAACTCTACCGTTCCTTGCACGCGGGAGGATCTTGCCAGCGGCGGATAGAGCGGCTGCACGCGGTGGATCAGGTTTGATTCAATGACGACGCCGCCCACGCGCACTGGGCCGGGCGCGGCCTTCCGTACCGCTGGCGGTGACGGCGGAGCAGGAGCGGGCGCGGCTTCACTCCAACCTCCTGGAACTCCGCCCGTGCCGGTTCCGCCGGGAACTCCATCCGCAGGTCCGATATCGGGCGCGACCGCAATATCCTGCACTGGATTTATTTGCCGCGGTGTCACGCGCGGCGCAAATATCGATTCCTTCAAGAAGATCCGCGTAGCCGCTTTCGCCGGTGATTTAGTAGACTGAGCCCCGCACCTGCGGCGGGGCGGCGCGAGGGGGAACAGGCGCAGCCAGGACGCTTCGCAATTGCGCGCTGGGCAAAACCTGCGTATAGAGCAACGGGATCAGCGTCAACACGCTCAACCCAAACACCTGCAGCAGCAACGAGAGCGTCATCACGTATGGTTTCTTCATTTCACTTGTGCAGACACCACTTACTAACTCGCTGTTCCCGCTAATTGTTGAAAGCAACCGAGTACACTGCGGAGGTGAACACTCCTATTCATCGCCGCAATTTTCTGGCCACCGCCTCGCTCGTCCTGGCCGCGCCTTTCCAGACGCTTCGGGCGGCCCGGGCTGGAGCCGAGCCAACGGCGAACTTCCCGACCGATCCCGCGCACCGTCTTTCCGTCTCCACGTACCCGTTTCGCTCAGTCATCCTTTCTCCCAACCGGCCTCAGTCTAATGGCTCGGGAACGCCGAAGATGCCGCTGGCGCAATTCGCCGCCACCGTCGTTGAAAAGTTCCATGTCTACGGCATAGAGCCCTGGAGCGCCCACTTTGAATCCGCGGAACCAGCATACGTTCGCAAGCTTCACCAGCAACTGCAAGACGCCAGTCTTCGCGTGGTCAACATTCCCTGCGATGTGCGCGTGCAGCCCTGTGGAACGAGCGAACAAAAAGCCGCCACGCAAGAGAGCTGGCAAAAGTGGGTGGAAGCCGCGCTTATTCTGGGCTCTCCGAGCATCCGCGTGCATGCCGCCGTGGCGCCAGGCGCTCCGCCGGAGGACATAGCGTGCGCCGTGGAATCACTGAAAGCGATAGCCGCTTACGGAGCCACCAAG
>DATHIZ010000073.1:0-23844 GCA_035316385.1 Bryobacteraceae bacterium
TGCCTGGAGCTAGCATTGCTCCTATCAGCAGTACTTGCGCCTGCTGCCAGACACGATCGGAAAACAACGGTGCAAAAGCACTCAATAGAGAAACAAACAACCAAGGCAAAGGCGTCAACGCGACCACTTCCGGAGGTCAATTCCAAATTAGCTGTACCACCTTTATAAATGGCCAAAGTCGAGCTAAGCTTTTAAACAAGGGGACCAACAAACGGTTCGTCATCCATTTCGAACGATTCTATTTGGAACCTTCCAAGCGTTCAAGTAGTGGCATCTCGCGCTCATTCACGCTCGCCACTACACTGGATGCCTTGCTTTGTTAGGCGGGTAATCGCGCGGCTCATACAAGCGCCGCGAGGTTCTGGAATAAAGCAAAACGTTGGTTGATATTGGAACAGACCTGAAAGGAAAAAATGAGTAGCGCGTCATCGCTTTGAAAGCCTTCAAGCGAACTCCATCTCTGGAATTATCTAAATGTTATATGGGGATTCTGATAACAAACCTCGCAGAATCGAAAGATACGAATGGAGCCTTTACGTTGACGGAGTCAACTTTAGCTCCTGGAACTGAGCCGCCCCCGCACGTGCATTCGTGTGAGGACGAACTCTTCTACGTTCTCGACGGAGAGTTCGACGTATATTTAGGAGGCGTTCAAGGTGGAGACGGGGGAATGCATCTTTGCTCTCAAACTCATACCGCACGCATTTGTTATCCGTTCACCTCAGCTTCGCCTGCTCACGCTGTTCACCCCCGCAGGGTTCGAGGGGGGCATACGTAGCGTGACTGTGCCTGCTGAAAGCCTTCGACTTCCCACTGGGGCGGTCACCTATTCTGAAGCTGATATGAAGGCCGCGGTGCAACGACATGGTGAGTATATATGTCCTCACTCCGGACGAGGTTACGTCGCAATTGCTCTTGTACCCTAAATCGCTTCCGCCTGCTCAATAGCGTCAACCTTATTTTGCGGAACAGAGCAGATCCATTTTTCTTTCCCGGAATCATTTTCATTCATATGTTGTTCGGGAAAGTATTGATCTATGTCCAGTTTCTCCGGCAAGTGCAGTAGTTCGCATACCATGTTGTTTCGGCACTGCGCGCCGCTATAAACTACCACAAAAGTCGCTAATGGTTCTCTAGACATCTGTTCATGACTCGTAGGCCTTATCTATTCCCCCTGGGCGATCCCGAAGCGTTCATGCCGCGCGATGGCCGTGTATTTGCGGCGCCCGCCGATCCAGACGCACCACGCATAAGAGTTAGCGCGGCTGTACCTCTTTCTACTCTTAGCCTGAAACTAAGCCAATAACTTGCCAGAATGTTTCACGTTTTGGCAAAAAGCACCTCCATGTGACTGGTATCCTCTCAGACAGTGACGACGATCTTGCCGATCTGCGCGTTCGACTCCATATATCTGTGCGCCTCAACGATTTGATCGAGAGAAGGTTTTGGCAATAACGGGTTTCAGTTTGCCGCTGGCCAATCCGGCGTTCACGAACTCGACGGCCTTCGTTCTCCGCACGGGATTTTGAAGAATCTCCATAAGCCGAGGGCGCGAAGGAAGATCTGGACTCGTCCGCATACGCGGGCAGCATGACGAATTATCAGAAGATCTTGATGATCAATAGCTATTTCGGACTGCAAGGCAAGCCTCCGGGTGTGAAGCCTGTCACCTCCGATGGTCCGGCGTGCAGTGGCGCTGTGATCTTTGGCGCGGCGACTAAGGATCACAAGGCGATTCACGTCAGCTCCGAGGACCAGCACTTCTTCCCGCAGGAATACCTGGTGACGTTCGTCGTTAATCCGAGTGACCGGCAGGCGCACAAGTTCACCGTGACGGACACCGCCGGCGAGATCGGCAGCGAGCACGCTCTGAATGATGCGGGCGTAACGGTGAGCGGATATGTAGGTGGAAGTGTCGACATCGTCCGACCGCCGCGGCGCCATTTTCCGGATACCGCCAGCCTGGTCTCGACTGGCAGATGGGAGATTTCTATGCCGCGGCGTTCGCGAGCACCGCAAAACAAGCAGTGGAACTGCTTACGGTGGGGCGTCCCGCCTATCGAAAGAAGAGCGGCAATAAAGTTGTCATTGGAAAATGCAAGCAAGGCGCCAATTGGGTGGTGTCGGATAAACGTGAGGCTTATGTGGTGGAGAGCATTCCGGCAGATCAGAAAGGCGTCGCGCGCTATGCCATCAGAAAACCCGGCGAGATGGGCGAGACTAGCGCGAACTATATCGTGTCAACTAACAGTGTCGAAGGAAACTATAGCTGCGATGAGAATAACGTCTGTGACCAATCGCATCCGATGAGCCAGCACGGCCACTATGCACACAATCCCGCGGAACTGGACTCAACGGCACGGGCACGCGGTGCTGGACATTCATGTGGCTCATGCATAACAACTACGGCAACATTACTCGGGAGATGGTGAAGGAGTGGCGCACCGCACATTACGTTTACGATGCACAAGGCATGAAGCACACGACGCTTCTGGTGGATGGCAAAGAAATCTCGCCGAATCTTATCCCGAGACTCGGAACGCTGTGCGCGCACTCGAGTGGACCCGCGGGCGTTGACACTTTAAAAGAGCGTGAATACGTACGTGAGTCTGTCCACGCCTGATGACGTGACGGTTTACCGCACGGTGGGGCAACCTTGCGAATGGGCTGGACCATGGGACGCACTCAGCCTGCTGAGGACTCCATAACCAGCCGCGGTTTCCAGCTGTCTCAGCGCGGGTCGCGGCCGGTGCGAACGGCGGCGGGATACTCAGCGGAAAGCGATTAGTGCAAGCCGACCGAGCCGGTCACGGACTGAATCAACTTCCCCGGATCGTAGCCGACGCCATCCTTGAATACGATTTTCACGTTTCGGACATCAGAGATTTTCGCGGCGGGGTTGCCCTGAACCAGAACCAAGTCAGCCTGTTTGCCGGGTGTCACGGTGCCGATCTTATCATTCACGTTGAGCCAGTAGTCGACGGTTTTGCGCGCATCGTCCGCATTGCGCAGTGGAAGCATCTGCAGAAAGTTAGTGGCGCCGCCTTCGAGATAAGGACCGGTGATGTACACCTTCAGGTCCGTGGCCGGCTTCATACTGCCTGCCGTGCGCGCCGCGTGACGCCATTGGCGAGATATTGCCGTGGAAAGCTGAACGCCTGTTCGTCGTAAGTAGGGATGCCCTGACCGGAAGGATAAAACAGATGTTCGTGCATGCCGACCAGTCCCGGAATAACGGTATGCCCGGACAGGTCCATGCGCCGGGCGCCGGCAGGAACAAGTGTAGTCGCCGCGCCTCCCAACGCGGCAATCTTTCCGTGATCAATAATGATGGTCTGATTTTCGGCGGCGGGTGCTCCGGTTCCGTCAAGGACACGCACGTGCACCAGTGCAACTACTGGATCGTTGACGCTGACGAAAGGCTCAATCCCAGGTTGAAAACGATTTTGCTGCTGGGCGGCCACAAGGCCATTTATGGCCAAAAAGATAAGAATTCCGCGCATGTACCGACCGTAGTGGTCATTCACTATAGCCGGAGAGAATCTTCAGACTCAAGAACCTACCCAAAATAGCTATCGTTCGTGCACCCAACGTAGCGTTTTGCAAATTCGCAAAATTTTCTACTCTCAAATCAGATGACTGAGGCGAGACAGACGCGAAACAAGGGCCGGCAATGCTGAAGCTCTATTCGTCATTTCCAGACGGAAATGCAGGTGTTGGGCTTTTGCTTTTGCGGTTTGCCACCGGAGGCGGTTTGATCGAGCAAGGCCGCCTGGTTCTTGGCAATCTGCTCGCAGCAGCCGGCAGCAACGAAGGAACGCGTGTCGAATTGATCTTCGGACTGATCCTGTCTTTCGCCGGCCTGCTCGTCATCGCAGGCTTATGGACTTCGGCCGCGACGAGCGCCGCCACGATTGTGGCGTCTATTGCCGCGACCATTCAGGCCACAGTGCATAGTGGCCTCGCGGGGCAGAGCGTTTCCGTCTCTGCCCTGCTCTTTTTCGCATTGTTGTCCACTGCACTGGCACTGGTTGGGCCGGGAGCGTTCTCGGCAGACGCACGTTTATTCGGATGGAAACGCATTCGTTTTCCGGATCAAAACCGTTTCAGACGTGGCGAGTACTGAAATTAGCCTTGTTGAAACGCCGCTCGCATTTGGAAGGAAGCTGCCGCTATGTGGATTGTAAAACTCGCTCTTAGACGACCTTATACCTTTGTCGTTTTATCGCTCCTGCTATTGTTAATCACTCCGGTTGTGCTGCTTCGCACGCCGATCGACATCTTTCCAGCCATCAACATCCCCGTGATCAGCGTCGTGTGGACCTATACAGGACTTGTGCCGAGCGAGATGGCTAACAGGATTGTCTCCATTTTTGAACGATCGCTTACGACTAGCGTCAACAACATCGAACACATTGAATCGCAATCGCTGAACGGAGTTTCCGTCGTCAAAATCTTTTTTCAGCCAAATGCGAACACCGATAGCGCTATTTCCGAAGTGATTGCGGAGTCGCAGGTCGGCATAAAACAGTTTCCTCAGGGAACCACGCCCCCGCTGGTGCTGAGCTATAACGCGGCCACGGTACCAATCCTTCAACTGGGACTGAGCGGCCGGGGTCTTTCCGAGCAACAGCTTAACGATCTTGGAAATAACCAACTGCGTCCTCAACTGGCCACAGTGCAAGGTGCATCCCTGCCTATTCCCTACGGAGGAAAGGTTCGCCAGGTGATGGTTGATATTGATTCGAATCGCCTGCTGTCGCACGGGCTGTCTCCGATGGATGTGGTGAATGCCGTGAATGCGCAGAACGTGATTCTGGGTTCCGGAACCGCAAAGATGGGCCGGACCGAGTACAACATTGAACTGAACGCGACGCCGGAGACGATCAACGCTTTGAACAGGGTGCCTATCAGGACGGTCAATGGCGGTACGGTTTTCATGCGGGATGTCGCCAACGTCCGCGATGGCTATGCCGTACAGCAGAACGTCGTCCGCCAGGATGGACAGCGCGGCGTGCTGATGACGGTGCAGAAATCGGGCAATGCGTCGACTTTGAACATTGTGTCGAGTGTGCGCGCTCTCTTGCCCAAGCTTGCGGCTTCGCTTCCGCCGGAACTCGTAATCCGGCCGCTCTTCGATCAATCTATTTTTGTCAAAGCTTCATTGCAAGGCGTGGTGCGCGAAAGCCTCATTGCAGGCGTGTTGACGGCCTTGATGATTCTCGTCTTTCTTGGAAGCTGGCGGAGCACCTTGATCATCGCCACATCCATTCCGCTGTCAATCGTGACCTCGCTCATTGTACTCAGCGCGCTCGGCGAAACGATCAACATCATGACTCTGAGCGGCCTGGCGTTGGCGGTCGGCATTCTGGTGGACGACGCGACCGTGGAAATCGAAAACGTCGAACGGCACCTGGCGACCGGCCAGGAGTTGGAGGACTCGATCTTAACGGGCGCCCAGGAAGTCGCCGTGCCCGCGTTTGTTGCCACCATTAGCATTTGCATTGTCTTCGTCCCCATGTTTTTTCTGACGGGCGTTGCACGGTACCTTTTTGTGCCGCTTGCGGAATCGGTGATTTTTGCCCTGCTCGCTTCCTATTTTTTCTCGCGAACGCTTGTGCCGACAATGGTCAAGTTCTTGCTGCGCGCGGAAGCGGAAAAGTATAAGCCAGGCGCACAGGACAAAAGGCCTTCGTGGTTTGGGCAGCTTCATAGTGGCTTCGAACGTGGATTCGAGCGCCTGAAGGATGGCTATGGAAGGCTGCTCTCCACGTGTCTTGAACACAGGACGATCTTCGCGAGTACGTTCCTGCTGTTCTGCCTGGTTAGCCTGCTTCTTGGAACCCACCTTGGTGAAGATTTTTTTCCGACGGTAGATGCGGGCCAGTTCCGGCTGCATTTGAGGGCGCCGACAGGAACACGAATTGAAAACACGGCAAGGCTTACAGACGAAGTTGAAGGAGTCATCCGCAAGACCATACCGCAACAAGATCTCATGGGCATTCTCGACAATATCGGTCTGCCGACAAGCGGAATCAATCTTTCTTACAGCAATGGCGGAACGATCGGCTCCCTTGACGCCGAAATACTTGTCTCGCTGCAGGCGAAACATCGCCCGACGGAGCCGTACATAGAAGCTTTACGCGAGAAGTTGCCGGAGCTGTTTCCGGGCACAACATTCTTTTTTCAACCGGCTGATATTGTGAGCCAGATTCTGAATTTCGGCTTGCCCGCCCCAATTGACGTGCAGATTGTCGGCAACGATCTGAAGTCGAACTTCTCGCTTGCGGCAAAACTTGCCGATCAGATCCGGGCGGTTCCCGGAACTGTGGACACCCATGTTCACCAGCTGATGGACCAGCCTCGATTTCTTTATACGGTCGACCGAGATAAAAGCAACCAACTGGGACTGCAAGAACGGGATATCGTGACCAACCTTCTTACGTCATTGAGTTCAAGCTTCCAGACCGCGCCCAATTTCTGGCTCGACCCGAAGAATGGCGTGAGCTACTTTTTGGCAGTGCAGACTCCGCAATACCAGATGAACTCGCTGAATACGCTCGGCTCGATTCCAGTAAACAGCGGCACAGCGACACAGAATCAGCTGCTCGAAAACATTGCGACGCCCGCGAGAGGAGCCGAACCAGCCGTCATCAGCCACTACAACGTGCGACCGGTGATCGATGTTTATGCGAGCGTGCAAGGGCGGGATCTTGGCGCCGTTTCCGGACAGCTTGCGAAGATTACCGCGTCCGCCAAGCTGCCACGAGGCACTACCATCGTTACGCGCGGACAGGTTGCAACCATGCGGTCATCGTTCATCGGCCTGCTGGTGGGTCTCGCATTCGCCATTCTGCTGGTCTATCTGCTCATCGTCGTGAATTTTCAGTCGTGGGGGGATGCCTTGATTATCGTTGCAGCCCTACCCGGTGCTCTGGCCGGAATCTGCTGGTGCCTATTTCTTACGCGGACCACGCTCAGCGTGCCTGCCTTGATGGGCGCAATCATGAGTATCGGCGTAGCAACATCGAATAGCGTTCTAGTCGTCACATTTGCGAATGAACGCCTGCTGGAGACAGGGAACGCGCTTCGGGCGGCGCTGGAAGCTGGCGCCACCAGGCTACGGCCCGTCATGATGACGGCTCTAGCCATGATGATTGGCATGCTCCCGATGTCTCTCGGCCTAGGTGAAGGCGGCGAGCAGAATGCTCCGTTGGGCCGGGCCGTTATCGGCGGTCTCCTTTTTGCGACCGTCGCCACATTATTTTTTGTGCCGGTCATCTTCAGCTTTGTTCATTCTCGAAAGAAAGAGTTATTCACGCAATGAGTTCCACAACACAAGACTCTCGTGCAACCGCGGGCGCTAGACGCCTTCTGTGGTTCCTTCTTCTGCCGGTGTCACTCGGAACACTGGCCATGTTTACGCTCCGTGCGCGCGCCGACGCCAATGCGCGCGTTGACGCTGTAACCAAGACTCTTGCGGTGCAGCATGTTTCTGTTGTCCATCCAAAACGAGGCGACTCGGTTGCCGAATTGGACTTGCCGGGAACCACCGAAGCCTTCACGGAATCGCCGATATTCGCGCGTACCAACGGATACCTGCGCTCCTGGACGAAAGACATCGGAGCCCAAGTCAAGGCAGGAGAGCTACTGGCGCAGATAGAGACTCCGGAACTCGATCAACAGCTAAGCCAGGCTCAGGCAATGCTGGTTCAGAGTGACGCCAACCTGAAACTGGCGAAGATTACGGCAAGCCGTTATCAGGATCTGATTGCGTCGCATTCTGTCGCGCAACAGGAAGTGGACCAGAACAACCAGAACCTCGCCATGTTGACTGCCAGCCGCGATGCCGCTTCCGCCGAGACCCAGAGGCTCGAGCAATTGCAAGCATTCGAGAAGGTGTGTGCGCCATTTGACGGGATCGTCACGGCCAGGAACACCGATATAGGTGATCTGATCAATTCCGGGAGCGCGACTGGGGGGAAGGAGCTATTTCGCGTAGCCAGGATTGATACGCTGCGTATCTTCGTGAATGTTCCCGAGGACTACAGCGGCAGTGTTAGTCCGGGGATGCATGCCTCCGTGCATATAGCCGGATACCCCGGCCGGGCATTCTCAGCGACAGTGGCGCGTTCGGCAAATGCTGTAGATCCGAGCTCGCGGACTATGCGAACAGAAATAGATATCCCGAATGGGACAGGCAAGCTTTTGCCCGGTGCGTACGCGAACGCCACCTTTCAATTGCGCGCACCGATGGTCCCGCTGGTTCTGCCTTCGAACACATTGATCTTCCAGACGGCCGGCATGCAGGTCGGGATTGTGGATCGGGACAATAGGGTTGCTTTTCGCAACATCACCATTGCGCGAGACCTCGGCACGACGGTTGAAGTTATCTCGGGTTTGCAGGCAAATGATTCCGTGATCGCCAATCCATCCGACTCCCTCACCGAGGGAACCCAGGTCTCAGTGCAGCATCCCCAAAGCAATGCAGTAGGGAACTAAATATGATTCAGCAGATCCAGATTATGAACAGACTGAAAGTAGTTGCCGCTGTGATTGTGCTGATCAGTTCCGCCGGCTGCATGGTGGGACCCCGGTATCACCAGCCAGCAGCGCCTGTTCAACCGCAGTTTAAGGAAGGCGCGAGTTCGAACGATGAAAATACGAACGCGATTGCCTATAGCAACTGGTGGCTCGTTTTTAACGATCCAGAGCTTGAGCAATTGGAGATACAAGCCGATCGGGCGAATCAGGATGTGAAGGCAGCGATAGCGCGAGTGGATCAAGCGCAAGCTTACTTGAAGGTCTCGCGATCGTACTTGTTCCCGACGGTCGCGGCAGGGGGATCCGGCAGCCGGAACCGCGAGGCGATGAACCGCCCGAACAACGGCAATACGGGCGGAAAGGCCGCAACATACAACGACTTTCAGGTTTCGATGCTACTGGGATATGAAATTGATTTTTGGGGGCGCCTTCGCCACGCAATGGAAGCAGCGAACGCCATGGAGCAAAGCGGCGAGGCAAATGTGCGCTTCGTCCGGCTGGTTGTGCAGACCGGGTTGGCCATCGATTACTACGGACTGCGTGAGTTGGACGCCGAGCGTGAGGTGTTGATCTCTACTTTGCAGGCGCTGCAGCAGGCAGTAGATTTGACGCAGCGGCGGATGCAGGGCGGACTGGCAAGTGAATACGATGTCGCCATTGCACAAACACTGTTTGACCAAACCGATGCGCAGGCAAAACAGATTGAGATACAGCGGTCGCAGTTGGAACATGTCATCGCGGTTCTTACCGGCCAGCCGGCTTCGTCGTTCTCGCTTGCTAGAAACCCTTTGAGAGGAACGCCTCCTTCGATTCCCGCCGGACTTCCCTCTCAATTGCTGGAACGAAGGCCAGATATCAGCCAGGTGGAAAGAACGCTGGCGGCTTCAAACGCGCAAATCGGCGTCGCGAGGGCCGCGCAATTTCCGCAGTTTAGTCTGTCTGCAGCCGCCGGGTTTGAGAGCGTCAATCCAGCCAGTCTGCTTTCGTGGCAGAACTCGCTCGCGTCGATTGGAAGCGGAGTTCTGGCTCCGGTGTTTACCGGTGGAAGGCTCAAGGCTCAAGTAGAACAGGCCCGTGCAACCTATCGAGAATCCTTGGCCAACTACGAGCAAAGCGTGCTTACCGCGTATCAGCAGGTTGAAGACCAACTGGCAGCACTCCGCATTCTGGCGGGTGAAGCTGATTCCGAGGCAAAAGCCGTTGACGATGCGCGAAGAACGGAAGAGGTGGCGATGAACCGGTATAAAACAGGGCTGGTCAGCTATCTCGACGTAGTGAACGCACAGGCAATGCTGCTGAACAACCAGCGGACGCAAACACAGATTTCCGGACAGCAACTGGTTGCGTCGGTGGCGCTCGTGAAGGCGCTGGGCGGGGGATGGCTGGGCGTCCCAAGTCCTGTAAAAACAACCGGCAACTAATTCCGGCAGGCTCTTTCCCGATGAGGCACAGTAAGAAGTGGACGGGCGATGTTGAGAGGCGGACTACAGCAAGCATTTCAATCGACTCTTTGGCTCTTCGTGCTCGGAGCCGTGAGCGCTAACCACGCGACCGCTCTAGAAAGATATGTGAGCAGTTCCTGGGGGCATAAGGATGGCTTGCTCTCTACGTTGATTTATGCGATCACGCAAACGCGCGACGGGTACTTGTGGCTGGGAACCTCGGACGGCCTGGTACGCTTCGATGGCATAAACTTTGTACAGCGAAAGCTTGTCGCAAACACCGAACCACCCGTGGGCGCTGTAACAGCCTTATGTGCCGCCAGCAGCGGCAGTTTATGGATCGGCTCGGCGTCTGGACTAATCGCCCGGGTAGCCGGGACAGATCTACAGAAGGTTCATGTGGAAGGCGCGATTAGAGCCATCATCGAATCTCCCGAGGGCGATATCTGGGTCATAGCGGAAAATGAGATCTACAGGTTTGGCAGGGTTTCCTCAGCGGGCCTGGTTCCCTCCGAACGAATTGATCCGGGTCAAATCACTCACCTGCTGACTTCAGGCACGAGCAATGTGCTGCTCGGATCGCAAGCCGCGCCGCGCGCGACAAACGATGCAGCGGTGCAAGCACGCAAACTGTCACTAAGCGGTCTCACATTTTTCCTAAACAGAGGAAAGGATGGGAAGAACTGGCTGGATAGCAGTTCGTTCCCGCAAGACGAGGAAGTCTCACAGGTTCTGCACGACAGGCACGGATACCTGTGGAGCGCCGGTTCGACGGAAGGACTAGTCAGGAGAGCCGACAACGGCCGAGATCGCGCGACTGAGCTTCCAAACGATTTTGTCGAGGCTTTGTTTGAGGATCGGGAAGGAAATGTCTGGGCTGGAACGAATAACGGCTTGTACCGTTTCAGTTTTGGAAAAATCTTTTCGCTGACGAAGCTGGATGGCTTGCCAAGCGGCAAAGTTACCTCGGTGGAGACAAACCGTAAGGCTGTATGGGTAGGGACACAAGCTGGCCTGACCCGCATCGAGGGTCCGCGGATTCAACAGTTGCTTCGCGGTCTCGAGGTGTTGAGCCTCAAGACGACGCGGGATAATAATATATGGGCCGGTACAACTCGTGGAGTTTTCGCGGTTGGCGATTTTGAAAACAGCCCCACGGTGAAACCGGTCACCACGGAGCTTTCCTCCGTGACCGTGATTGAAGAAGACGCTGCAGGCTACGTCTGGCTTGCCGATGCACTGAAGGGCTTGCATCGTTGGAAAGACGGCGTTTTAACCAACATCGGGAGCGATTTGGGCCTGCGCTCCAGGAGAATTGCATCCTTGCGAGCCCGGAATGACGGCACGCTCTGGATCGGCTTCTTAGGCGGAGGGCTAGCGCTCTACCAAGAGGGCTCTTTTCGCGAGTTGCCTGGCGCGGAGGGGCCACCGGCAGGAACGGTAAACGATATATACGCCGGAGACCCCAACGCGGTTTGGTTCGGAACGGATAGCGGACTGTATCGCTTTGACGGGAAGAAGTTCACCACTTGGAACTCTGAACAAGGGTTGCCCGGAAATCGCGTTCTGTGGCTGCGAGCGGATGGCGACGACAATTTCTGGCTCGGTTTCAGCACCGGAATCGCACGAATTCGCCGCGCAGAATTGCGTACGGCCGGCCCCATTTCCGCACACAACCTGCGGTGCGATTTCTACGACTCCGGAGACGGCCTCACGGCAAATCCCGTGCGGCAGTCCCAATCGGCAGCAAATCTGGATTCCGAAGGGAAGCTCTGGCTCACTACGTCGGCGGGCGTTGCGGTAATCGACTCGCGGCACATTGAGAAAAATGTCCTGCCCCCGCCCGTTGTCATTGATCGAGTGATCGCCGACAGCCATGAGGCGAGGACTGGTCGACCCCTTCAGTTCCCGCCCCACACAAAGGACATCCAGTTCGATTACGCGGGGCTGAGCCTGGTTGAACCGCGGAAAGTACAGTTTCGTTACCGGCTGGAGGGGTATGACAACGAGTGGCAGAATGCCGGCGCTCGAAGGCAGGCGTTCTATACGAATTTGGGACCCGGCGCGTACCGGTTCCGCGTTGTGGCGGCGAACAACGATGGCGTGTGGAATGAAGACGGGGCAAGTACCAGCTTCAGTGTCCTACCGGCGTTTTATCAGACTCAGTTATTCAAGCTATTCTGTTTTGCAGCAGCAGTAGTTATCACGTGGGGCTTATACAGGCTTCGTCTGCAGCGCATGCAAGCAGCCTGGAACGCCAGACTTGAAGAGCGGCTGGCCGAGCGAACGCGGCTTGCACAAGATCTGCACGATGAACTGCTCCAGAATGCCATGGGGGTCAGCTTGCAATTGGAAGTGACAGATTCGTTAATTGAGGAAACACATGCGGCCAAGCAGCATCTGGTCCGAGCGCTGGATTTATGCCGTGTGTTGATGCAACAGGGCCGCGACGTGCTCCGCGACTTACGCGCAAAGACCCGTGACGCCGCCGATGTCATCAGAGTTCTGTCGAGAACCATTGAAGGATTTCAGCGGCAAAGCAAGGTGGTATCCAGCCTGATCGTGGAAGGAACGCCGCGCAGCCTGAACCCGGCGGTTGTTGAAGATTTCGTGCAAATCGGAAAGCAGGCCGTTGCCAATGCCTTTCAGCATGCGGCGGCAAAAAAGATTGAGGTCCGCCTGATTTATGGAACATCGGACCTTCGCCTCGAAGTGAGGGATGACGGCCGTGGAATCGATCCGCGAATCGCCGAAGCCGGCAAACCGGGGCATTTTGGATTGATTGGCATGAAAGAACGCGCCGAACGGATCGGCGGCGTACTTACCATCGCAAGCCGTGCCGGAGAAGGCACCAGTGCGACCGTGACCGTCCCTGGTAAGCGCGCATTTTGCGAGGCAAAGAGTCATGATTAAGGTCCTATGCGTCGACGACCATCCGGTGGTGCTCGATGGCCTGTCCGCGCTCATAGCCATGCAACCCGACATCGAGATAGCGGCAACCGCCCCGAACGGAGAAAAGGCGCTCCAGGCATTTCAGGAACATAAGCCAGACGTGACCATTGTCGACCTGAGGCTCCCGGACATGAGCGGCTTCGAGCTGATAGAAAGGATCCGAGATCTCGACGCCGGGGCAAAGGTGATCGTGCTGAGTTCGTATGACGGTGATGCCGATATTCAACGCGCGCTGGACGCCGGAGCCCAAGGTTATGTTGCGAAAGGCTTGGTGCGTGACGAGTTGCTCAATGCGATCCGCACCGTTTTCCGAGGCGGCAGGCATATTCCCGCGGCCATCGCTCAGCGCCTGGTGGAGTACATAAGAGACGACGCGGTCAGCGGGCGCGAAGTGCAAGTATTGCTGCTTGTAGCGAAAGGCAAACGGAATAAAGAGATAGCAGCCGAGCTTTCGATTGCGGAGGATACGGTAAAAATGCACGTCCGCAACATCTTCTCGAAACTGAATGTAACAGACCGAACCGAAGCCGTAACGGTTGCGCTGCGCCGCGGCATTATTCACTTGTGAGGGCAGGCCTAATGCCAGGGCCGCAGGTTCTCAAGTTTGGGCCGGTCTTCACTGGATCCGTGACAGACTCCGCAGGAATCCTTCCCAGACAAAGCGATAGTGGAGACTTGGGCGTAGGTCAGGCCGCGATCGGTCCAGGTAATCATCCGCAAGCCTTTCTCCTCGGTGAAATGGAATGTCAGGCCGCCGGAGCGGTAAGTTTCGCCTCCCGGTCGAATCAGGTGAGGAGAAGAGGCAATCAGCACCGAGATCGGCTTGTGATCCATTTCATAAGCGAGGTAAGCGACATCTTGATCGAGATACTGGACCAGGCGCGCACCGACAAGAGCATAGCGTTTCTGCTGCCAGCCCCCGTTGGGGTATTCAGGGAGTCTGAGATGAAACGGCACTCTTCCGCGCAGCCAAGCCGAGACCACCTGCGGCTGGCGCGACACGATATCGAGCGGAAATGCTCCCTTAGCGTAGAGCAAGTGTGCTTCGGCCGCAAAGGATGCATATTGAGCGGGGGTCGAATTTCTTCTGGTCAGCCACGGAGAAGACCACATGCCGATGGCGACACCCGCCACGAGCGCAGCCGCGGCGCACAGCAGCATCCAACGATTGCGGAACGGTTTCCGCTGCCCGGACTTTACCAATTTTTTGATCGCCGGATAGCAACTGCCGGGAACTTCATAAAGAGGACTGGCGCCCCGCACAGCGTCGACGGCGGCGCGTGAATCCTCGTAGGCGAGCCGGCAGGAAGCGCACAGGATGAGGTGGGCTTCGATCTCGATCGCGTCGTGACCCTCCAGTTCGTGGTCAATATAGAGCGCAATATCACGCCGGGCTTCGGTACAGCCGATCACGGATCGACCTCCCTAGGCATAGAGACGCGGCCGACCAGCATCTGCCGCAGGGCGGATCGCGCCCGCGCCAAGCGGCTCATCACGGTTCCAACCGGGCATCCAAGAATCGACGAGATTTCGCCGTAGGATAGCTCCTCCAAATCGCGCATGACGATAATTTCGCGCCACAAGACCGGCATGGAATCCACCGCGGCGCGGACCTCGGAAACGAGAAGTTTTCGGGTTAAGAGTGAATCAGGCGAGTCAGGATCTTCCAAGGCATCAACATCATCCAACCAGACTTCATGAGCACGCGATTGCCGCCGAATCTCATTTTGCCAGGCGTTTCGCATAATTGTAAACATCCATGGCCGGACGTGATCCACCGTGGCTTCCGCAGGCCCGCGTTTTGCCGCCAGGGCCTTCTTGTAGGTCTCCTGAAGAAGCTCCTCCGCCGCTACCTGTTCACCGCACAACGAGCGGGCGTACCGGTAGAGCGAGGCATGACAACTCAACATGCAATCGGCGAGCGAAGTCAGAAAAATTCTCTTTGATTAAGACAACACCGGGCTGCTCAAAAAATTCCCTGGACTATTTTGGCATGGACTGGTGTTGACATCTCAGATACAGCACTGCCCCGGCTCCGGCGCCATTTCTGCGTGCGGACCGGACTTGGGGCGAGAAAAGAAAGAAGAGTGTCAGAATGAGCACACAATGTTTCCGGTGGGCCGGAATCGCTGGCGGCTTGCTTACTGTCTTTGGGGTCCTATTGGCCCAGGATGCAAAGCGTCCTTCCAGCTATGCTCCGGTCGATATCCACGAGAGTTTCGCCGCAATTATGGCCCGTATGAGCGCGGCCAAGAGCGAAGTGATGCAACGCCAAATGGCGGTGCTGGCTAGCCGCTATGACTTGAGCGACCATGCGGCTCAGGGAGTCACGATGTCCAAGGGAAAGCCGGTTCAGCAGGGCGTACGCGTCAAGTTGCCGGCGGGCGTCAGTTGGGACCAACTGGGCAAGATGACGCCGGAGGATATCAAAGAGCGCGGCGTTTTCCCGGAAGGCTTTCAGCCGCTGCCGCATCCGAATCATCCGGAAGGCGGAATGCTTTTCCCCAAGTTCGAGATTGATGAGGTCAAGAAGCAGGAAGATAGGGACCTGACCCGTTTCGATCTCGATTTTGACATTCCCGATCATTTCCTGCCGGAGTTTCCGCCTCCCATCTACCTGACGACCCGGCCCGATCTGGGCGATGTCTCGCAAGGAAAGCTGGTGACGATTGAGAACTACTACGAGATCTTCAATGGGCTTCTCAATCCCAAGCAATTGGACGGCTTGCGTCTGTTGCTGACGCCCTTCCCTCAGCAACAATTCAATCAAACCGAAGACCGCAGATCTGAACATGCGAGCCGGGGAGTAGCCTGTCTTGACTGCCACACGAACGGACACACAAATCGCGCCACCCACCTAGTTGGCGACATACGACCGCAGGAATTCCGGCACCGGATCAATACTCCTTCGCTGCGTGGAGTCAACATTCAACAGCTCTTCGGCTCCCAGCGGGCGCTCAAGACTGTAGAGGATTTTACAGAGTTCGAGCAGCGAGCCGCCTATTTTGACGGCGATCCGGTGATCGCGCAAAAGAAGGGCGTCAACATCCTGGACCGCGGCAGCCAAGTACATGCCATGGCGGAATTCCAAGAACTGCTCGATTTCCCGCCAGCCCCGAAACTCGGCCTGGATGGCAAGCTAAATCCCCGCAGGGCTAGCGCGGGCGAGTTGCGCGGACAACAGTTATTCTTCGGCAAGGCCCGCTGCGCGGAATGCCATCCGGGCCCGTATTATACGGACAATCTGATGCATAACCTGCAAGCGGAACGCTTTTACAAAGCGCACACGATCAATAGCATGATGGCCTCTGCCGACGGCCCGATCAAGACGTTTCCCCTGCGCGGCGTGAAAGACTCTCCGCCCTACATGCATGATGGGCGCCTGTTGACTCTTGATGATACGGTGGAATTCTTCAACCTTATTCTCGAACTGCAACTAACGCAGCCGGAGAAGGCAGATTTGCTCGCATTCCTGCGTACGTTGTAACAGCGGGCGAGCCGCGCGGCTTGCTCAAAAGCGTGATGGGGATAGGAACTGCGCTCCTCTCCCCAATCGCGTCGCTCGCTGCCTTGCTAGGTCAGCGCCTGCTTCATGTAGGTCATGCATCTAGCAACTTCTTCCGTCGCAGTTCCATTCCCTTTGTATTCGTATTCGGCAAAACATGGGATGGGATACTTCTTTTCTTTCAGGAGCAACAGGACCTGCTTAATCGGTGCATCGCCTTCCCCAAACTCCGTGTACGTTCCGCCGTTCCGCTTCATATCTTTGACGTGCAGGTGGGTGATTTGTTTGTGGTTTTCCTTTATGTAGGCAAGGGAATCACAGTTTGCCGCGGTGAAGTGGCCTATATCCAGATTGACCTTGAAATATCGCGACATATTCAACGCTTTTTGAAAAGTGGCGGGAGTCGAAAACTCATTGGGATCGCTCACGTTATTGTGCCCGTGTATGGCGACGTACATTTTGTGCTTTTCCGCAAATGGCGCCAATCTTTGAGCCATGGTTAGCTGGGTGGAACAGGAAATAACCTTGACGCCAATCGCCTTGGCATGTTGGAAGCCGCGGTCGATCTCTTCGTCGGTGAAATCGTCCCTGAAATTGATGGTGTACGCGTAGACGTCAATGCCCGCATCGTCGAATTTCTTGCGAGTTGCCTTGAAGTATTCGTCCGGAGCGGCAAGCCGCCACTTGCGAAGTTCTTCCCGGGCCTGCAACGCCTCGGGGCTTTTCATTCTCGCGCGCCGGGCGGCAGGATCCCCGGGAGGAAGCGGCTTCTGAAAAGACGGTTCAACGTGGGGAGAGAATAGCTCAATGATTCCGATGCCGTTATCTTTTAAGGCAGCGATCACCACATCCACCTGATTGCCACCGGGAGTACGAGGCAAGTCATGGTAGCTATAGGTTATCGTGCCGAGGCGAACACCGTCGACGGTGGAGTTGATCTTCGCAGCTCCGGCCACAGATGAAGAAAAGCAACCCAGAGCGATCTTACCGACGTCTCTTCGTGAATACATGATTTTTTGTTTTGTATTGTTTATTGCTAAGTAAGTCGCCTAGAACAGGAGTTTCAGGGCAAGCTGCAGCTGACGAGGATTGTATCCTCCATTCATGCTGCTGATGATACCGAACGAAGCGTTTCCTAATTGCGCGTTTGGATTCCCAAAGCTCGGTGAATTCGTCAGATTGTAAGCTTCGGTCCGGAACTGCAGTTGCATCGATTCCCGGAGTTGAAAATTCTTAAATACTGAGGCATTTAAGCTCCACAGGTGCGGTCCGTAGAAGATATAAGGGCCTGAGTTCCCAATCTGGCCCAGCGGTTGCGCCGCGAAAGCGCTGGTGTCGAACCATTCGTTCAGAGTAGGATTGGCCAGCTGTCCACTGGCAATCCGGTTCGGCCGCTCCGTAATGCCGAGATTGGTCCGCGCCGCGAGCTCCGTCACCGAATAAGGTAAGCCTGTCTGCCAATAATATATGGTGTTAATCTGCCACCCGTGAATCAATTGCCTCATCACGCCGGTCGAACCTTTTCCAAATGGCAGCTCGTAGTTTGCGGCCAGTGTCACGCGGTGACGGACATCGAGTGGGCTGTTGCCGTACTCAAGATCCCAGTTGGTAATTAGTTGCCCTTGACCGCCGCTTTGGAGCGCATGAGCCAGAGTATAGTTGGCGTTGAGCGAGAATCCATTCGAATAGCGGTGCTCAAACGTGGCCTGCATCGAATGGTAATTGAGGGTCCCGTTGTCCGTGACATAGGAGATCGTGCTGACTCCCGGCAATTGGGCGTAATATGGCCGGGTCGGCTGAACATTTACGCTGGGAACGTTGGGCAGAGGCTGGTCGATGTTACTCGGAAATTGCGCGTTGTGACGGGTCAGAGAGCCGACGTAACCAACCCCGAAAACACTACCGGCAAGTTGCTTCTGCACGGTTAAATTAAACTGCTCGACGTAGGTGGGGCGGAGATTATATTCCGTAGCCATCAAGGTCGCGCCGCCAACTGTTGTATTGAGCGTGGCAGGATCCATTGCCACCGGCGCGGGAAAGCCCGAACTGATGTTGTAGGTTTGGTTAACCGGAACGTTCGCTGTGATAATGGGTGACCATGTTGCGATCCAAGGTGGATTCGCGAAGTTCGCCTGTGACATATATTGCCCGGGTATATACGTGAGGCCAAAGCCGCCGCGTACAACCAGGTTGTTTTTAAAAGTGGAGGCAAAGCCGAAGCGTGGCGAAAAATTCGTGTAATAGGTCTTCACGCCGGCGGTGGCGGAAAGTCCGTCCTGCCCGGCGGTCTGCACCTTAAATGTCGTCAAATTGAGATTCGAAATCTCGTTATGAGCTTCGGTGAAAGGAGTAAAAATTTCATAGCGCAAACCAAAATTCAGCGTTAGATGACTGTTTACCCTCCAATCGTCCTGAGCGTAAGCGCTGGGTTCCCAGGTGCGAAAGCCGGGCCAATTCAACGCCTGGTTCAGCGAAGCCGAGGTAGGGATGCCAAGAAGGAAGGATGCGAGTCCGTTTCCTCCGGCCGCGGTTGTACTGGAGGTCGGAGCCGTGCCAAAGCTCCACAAGCCCTTTGGATTCTGGCTTTGGTATTCCAGGAACTGGCGGCGGATCAAGGCTGCTCCGAACTTAAGGGTGTGCGCCCCATGGGTCCACGTCAGACTGCCCTGGTATTGGAAGGTATTGTCGATGGTGATGAGAGGAACCCACTGGGAGTCTCCCAGACCGTCATAGCCGCTCACCGTTACGTTCGTAAGACCGGTGCTCGCCGCATCGTGGTTTGCTCCAGGAATGCCGAACTGGTTGGCGACGTTGTTGCCGTCGTTGATCGGCGCCACATGGTTTGCCCATCTCACCCACCCGCCCTTCAACTCCAGGAGCAGATTCGGACGGAAAACGTGCACCTCGTTCAGTTGGATGCCTTGCGCCCGTTCCCGCGACGTTCCCGGGTACGAAATTGCCGATCCGCCGGAGTAAATTCCCGGCACTACCACGCCCTCGTCACCCGGGACAAAAGTGGTGGTGTCGTTGTACGAGTAGCGCCCGAACATATAGTCTTTGTCGCGGAAGCGATGATCGATCTTGGCGTCGAACGTGCCCGCATCCTGAATCTTCGGGTACGCGGAAGCGAAGTTGCTGGTCAGGGCTGACGTCTGCGGCGGCTGATAGAGCTGCATGAAGTTCGCCGCGATCGGATTGATGCGGGTGGTAGGAATTACGCTATTCGGAAACGGCGAGCGAGTGGAAACGCCCGCGGCAGTCGCAAGAGTCGCGGGATCGTAAATTACCGTCTTTGGCAGCAGCGCTGAAAAATCACCGGTCTTCTCGGCTGCCGTGGGAACCGTAACTGTCGCCGGCTGCCCCTGGCGGAGGCTGATTTCTTCGTAGTCGAAAAAGAAGAAGGTCTTGTCTTTCTTAATGGGACCTCCAGCGCTCCCGCCATATTGGTTCAGACGGTACTCCGCCTTGGGCTGCGAAGCGACGAAGCGGAAGGGCGCGGCATCGAGATCGTCGTTTCGAAAGTATTCATACAAAGTTCCGTGCACGGCGTTTGTGCCTGATTTTGTGATCAGGTTGACAACGCCGCCCGCGGCACGCCCTACTTCCGCGGTGTACAGATTGGTCTGCACACTTATCTCAGCGAGTGCATCTACCGACGGCCGGACGATCACAGTCCCGATCTCTCGATCGTTGTTGTCCATACCGTCGACCATGAAGTTATTTACCTGGCTGCCCTGCGCACCGACTGAGATAGTCTGGTTGGGCCGCCTATCATCAGGGCGCGTGCCGCTCGTAAACGCGGTAGCCGATCCGGAGTTGGCTCCTGGCGCCAGTTGCGCCAGGTTTATGTAGTTGCGCCCGTTCAGAGGAAGATCCTGAACGGCTTTTTCGGTGACAGTACTTCCGACGGTCGAGCTATCGGTCTGCAATACGGCTGCCTGGCTCTGTACTTCTAGAGTTTGCGCGATTTGGCCGATTTCCATCTGTGCATCCACGCGTTGGCGGTCTCCCGAGGCGAGCTGTAGGCCGGACATGGTGAACGTCTTGAAGCCGTCCGCTTTGATTGCGATCGTATAGCTTCCGATAGGCAGAAGCGTAAAGACAAATTCACCGGAGGTATTGGTTTCAACGGTTCGGACGGCGTGCGTGGCTACGTTTTCGGCAGCGACTTGCGCCTTCGCTAAGACCGCTCCACTACTATCCGTGACTCGACCGACAATGTCGGCGGAAGTAAGCTGGGCCAACGCCGGAACGACCGGCATCAATGCGAAGAGACACAGGGCGACCGCCGCCCTGCTTCGAGAAACGAACATATAGAGAGCCTCCTCTAGAGTTGATGCAGTGAGCAGTCACAGGCTTGGTGACGATGGGTAGCTTGGTTGAACAGGGTATAGGTGAGAGCGGCAGTCAATTCCAGGATTGCCACTATCGCCTGGCGGCGCTGACAGATGGATCGTGGCGCCAAACAAGTTGCTTAACTTAGATTAAAGTCGATTGTAGGCGGCGTCCGTAGGTCTGTCAAGGGTTCTTGACAGACTTAGTGAAAATAGTTAAGTTAGTTTGACAATCGCGTATAGTCTTGAAATGAATTCGACTACGACCCTGTCGTTAGATAATGGCTCGAACTCCGCTGAGTCATCCGCGCCAGTCCGCGCGTCACGCATGCGGGAGGCCAACGTCGCTAACCTTCTGCGGCTGCTTCGAGCACATTCTCCGTGTTCACGCGCGGATTTGGTGCGTCTGTCGGGATTGACCGCGCCGACCGTCTCTGCCGGTATTCGAAATCTACAACGGCGGGACCTGGCTACCTCTCTCGGTCAAGGCAGTTCGAGTGGCGGCCGCCCTCCAGACCTGCTGGAATTCAATGCGCGCCATGGCTACGTGGTTGGCGCAGATATTGGCGGAACGAATCTACGTCTCGCGCTGGCAGACCTTAACGGCACCATTATCGGGCGTTGGGCCTCGTTGTTGAGAGCGGAACGCAGCCCGAAAGTCATAACAGACATGATTGCCTCGGGCATAACACATCTAAGCCAGCAACAGAAAGTGCTCCCGAAGAAAATACTTCAAATAGCGGCCGGTGCTCCGGGCGTGACGGATACGACCGCCGGCCGGGTGCTCTCCGCCCCTAATCTGACAGGCTGGCAGGACGTCCCTTTTCGTGATTTGTTGGAGAGCAAGACTGGAATTGCCACAACCGTCGAGAATGACGTCAATTTGGGCGCTCTAGGGGAGGGTTGGCAGGGAGCGGCCCGGAACGTAGCGGATTTCATCTTTCTCGCAATCGGCACAGGCATAGGCGCGGGGATTGTGGTGAATAGGGTGCTTCATCATGGTGCGAACTGGTCCGCCGGAGAAATAGGCTACATGATGCTGCCCGGACTTTCAGATGAGCCGCCCACGACCGACCAACCGGGCGCGCTGGAAAGCGCCATCGGCGGGGCAACTATTGAGCGAGCCTGGACGGCGCCGGCAGGCTCCGCGGCGCTACGCGCAACCGACATCTTCGACCTTGCCGCCGCCGGCGACCGCCAAGCGCGCGAACTCCTTCATCGCACTGCCGCGCAACTGGCCATGGCAATCACGAATTTGAGCCTTGTCTTGGATCTTTCGCTGGTGGTGCTTAGCGGCGGGGTGGGAGGGCACCCGTCGCTTCTGGAGGCCATACAGCGCAGGTTGGAACGGAATCAATTTGCCCGGCCCCGCCTGGTGACGAGCAGCCTGGGCGGCGAGGCGCAGCTACATGGAGCGGTTTGGCTCGCCTTGCAGGCTGCCGGCCTGCGCGGCTTCCGGCGTGCCACACCCGAGGTCAAGAGCAAACGCTCACCCGCGCTGGTGAAGGTTTCTTAGCAAGATCTCCCGTCGAATGGTAAGTTTTTAAGTTTACCTATGAAAGTGCCGGTATTCCGGCGCATCGCGGGTGTATCTCTAAAAGATGAGGTTAAAAATGAGGGTCAAGTACAGTTCGATTGCGGCAGCCGTATTAGGACTGGCGATTGCGGGGGCGAGCCGCCTTCCAGCACAACAAGCGCCCGCGGCCGCCGGAAACCGGGCTGGTGGATTCGTTCCAGGACAGAAGCGGCCACCCGGCGACGCGGCACAGATCGCCCGTGGCAATACACTGTTCGGCATCAACTGCAGGGGGTGCCATGGCGCGGACCTGCGAGGCGGTGACCTGGGCGGACCTAACTTGCTGCGGTCGCAGGCGGCGCTGGGCGACCTGGACGGCGAATTAATTGTTCCCATTATCCAGGGCAGCCGCCAAAGCATGGGCATGCCGGCGATCGGATTGAGTCCTGAGGACGCGAAGGCCGTCGCCGCTTACGTTCGTAGTGTTATTGCGATGATCGGAAGGCAAGGCACCCCTCCGTCGGCCGGTAAGCAAGCTCCCAGCGTGCTTGTTGGCAATCCAGCTGAAGGCAAGGCGTATTTCGCCGCCAAGTGCAGCAGTTGCCACTCCGCCACGGGAGATTTGGCCGGCCTCGCCACAAAAATTCCAGACCCCAAAACGCTGCAGTCAACCTGGGTCGCCGGCGGCGCTCGCCGCGGGGCGCCACAATCGGCTGCCCACCTTGCCGTCGCTGCCATCACCTTGCCATCCGGGGAAAGCGTCGAGGGGCAGCTTATACAAATCGATGATTTTCTAGTATCCATAAAACTCGCCGACGGGACGGTCCGGACCTTCCGCCGGAATGGCGAAACGCCGAAAGTTGCCGTCCGCGATCCCATGAAGATCCATAGAGATCTGTTAACCGGTTACACCGACAGGGACATCCACGACGTGACGGCCTATCTAGTGACTTTAAAATGACTCTTAACAAACTGCTCCTAATCGCGACCTTCCTGTTGCCGTCCGCCTTAGTGAGGGGCCAAGGCAACGGTGTAGCGCCATCTGAGCTCCTGAAGCCCTTGAAGGACTCCTGGCCGACATACAACGGTGATTATTCCGGCAAGCGCTACAGCGCGCTCACACAGGTAAATCAATCCAACGTCAAGCAACTCACCCTGGCCTGGATGAGCGAAATGAATCCCGGCGCCGGCAGCGCCTCGGATCGCCGGCCAGGACCAGGACCAGGCGCACGCGGCCGCGAAGAGCCGAACCTGATCGTCGGAGGCGAGGGGCCGGGCGACATAGCCATCCGTGGCGGCTCAATCAAGGCTTCCGCGCTGGAACTGGACGGCACCCTTTACATCACTATGCCCGACAATGCCTGGGCCGTGGATGCACGCGACGGTAGACAGCTATGGCACTACTTTTGGAAAACCAAGGGTGGCACGCACATCGGCAATCGCGGAGTTGGGATGTGGAATGGCTTTCTGTTCATGGAAACCCCTGACGATTACCTCGTCTCGCTGGAGGCTAAGACCGGCAAAGAGCGCTGGCACAAGCCGATTGCCGAT
>DATHIZ010000074.1:0-10843 GCA_035316385.1 Bryobacteraceae bacterium
CCGCGGCTTCCCGATAGGAGCGGCCACAGCGCTGGGCGACGTTAGCGGACCTATTGATACACTTCTGATCGCCGGCGGGCCGGGAGCGGAGAGCGGGACTTACGACGATGAACTCATAGGCTGGATCACCCGGTCGGCGCCGCAGTCGCGCCGCATCGCCGCGATCTGTACAGGCGCGTTCGTACTGGCGGCCGCGGGGATTCTGGATGGCAAGCAAGCCGTTACTCATTGGTCGTATTGCGCGCGGCTGGCCCGCGAATTTCCTTCCGTAACGGTGAGGCCGGACCCTATTTTCCTGCGTGATGGAAATGTGTACACGTCGGCAGGAATCACAGCAGGCATTGATTTGTCGCTGGCTTTGATCGAGGAGGACCACGGGCACAGCGCGGCGCTGGCGGTGGCGCGGCAACTGGTCATGTTTCTGGTCCGGCCGGGCGGCCAGGTGCAATACAGTCACATGCTCTCCCGCCAAGCCACGGCCTCCCTGCCCTTGCGAGAACTGCAGGTCTGGATGTTAGAGCATTTGCAGGATCAGTTGCGCGTGGAACAGCTTGCCGAACGGATGAGCATGAGCCCGCGTCATTTCACGCGAGTGTGCCTGCGGGAGACCGGCATGAACCCGGGACAGCTGGTGGATCGCATGCGCGTTGAAGCAGCGCAGCAGATGATCGACAGTTCGGAGATGGGTTTGAAAGAAATCGCGGAGACGTGCGGCTTTCGGACCGCGGATTCGATGAGGCGCGTGTTCCTGCGAATTCTAGGCACCACCGCAGGCGAGTACACACGCCGCTTCAAACGGTGAGGCAGTGGGACACTGGGGCCATGACCACGACCAGTCTTCTCCGCCCAAAGGGTGGATTCCTGAAGATGCATGCACTCAGCCTGACCGCGATTGGCATTCTACTCACGTGGATCGTCCTGTATGCCTACGGCGATCCGAAAACGCACCGGGGTTCGTTTTTCGGCAATGCAATCGCGGACTGGACAGGCGTGGTTGTCACCGTACTCGCGACGAAATATTTTTACGAGATCGGCTCCGCGGAAAGCAAACGGCCGCGCCGCCAGTTCCGGAACGCCTTTCTTCAGGGTCTGAAGAATCATTCACTAACAATCTTCCTGGCGCTCACGGGAGCGGGTTGGGTATGGTTCTACCTGAAGATGGACTCCGAGGCAAAATGGGGACAAGTGATCGGCAATATCGTGTCGGAATGGACGCAACTGCTGGGCCTTGTGCTGTTGACGAAGCGCTTGATTGAGGCAAAATCGAAGGAGAGCAAATAGCCGCGGCAGCATCAACTGAACATGCATTTTCTGGATGTGCTTACTATTCTATGCAGCGGGTTGATGATTGGCAACGAGCTTGCTGTCTCTCTTTTTGTCAATCCCGCGATCTGGAAACTGAACGATCAAGCGCAGGCGAGCCTGCTGGCACGTTCTCTGGGCAAGGCGATGCCTTTCTGGTACGCCCTTTGTCTGATCCTTCTGGGCACGGAAGCCTATCTCCGGCGCGAGGAGGCGGGGAGGACGCTGCTTCTGGCAGCGGCAGTCTTGTGGGCAGCGATTATTGTCTACACGATTTTCGCCCTGGTGCCGATCAACAACCGAGTCGGTGCATCCCTTCCCGACTCCGGCCAGTGGCGGCAAGACCACAACGCGTGGGACAAGCTTCACCGATGGAGAATCCTGTTCCTGACCGTGGCGATGCTGTGTTTCCTCCGCGGAATTCTACGCTGAGAGTATGATTTCTGATTACCCGCGACTCCGGGCGCATTGCCCGCCGCGCGGCTGAGTTGCTGGCCGGGCAAGGCCATCGTTTGCATTTGGCAACCCGCAATCCGGAACACGCGCCAACGTACGCGAAGGCGGAGACGGTTCACGGCGACTTCGCCGACCGGGCGAGTTTGCAGGACGCATTCGCGGGAGTCACCGCAGCCCTTGTCGTGTCCGGGTCCGGCGAACCGGGGCAGCGCGCGCGGCTGCACCAGAACGCCTTTGAGGCGGCTGCGCATGCGCAGGTACAGCACGTTGTTTACTTGTCGCTACAAAGAAGCGTGCCGGACTCCCCCTATCCGTTCTCGCGCGATCACTATTTGAGCGAACAATACCTTTCGCCACGGGCTTGCCGTGCACGGTGCTCCGGAACTCGTTTTATATGGACATGTTCCTGGAACAGTTCGGCGCTGACGGAGTGGTGCGCGGGCCGGCGCAGCAAGGGCGAGGCGCTTTCGTTTCGCGGGAAGACGCGGCACGGACGGCGGCAGCCGTGGTGTTGCAGAAGCCGGGCGGAATTCACGACGTGACAGGACCCGAGGCGCTGAGCGTTGCCGACGTTGCCACGCGGCTTTCCGCGGTGCGCAGCGGGAGCTTCGGTATGAGGAAGAGTCCGCCGAAGCGACGCGGGCGCGGTTGAGCAAACAGGACCGGGTGGCCTGGCACGTGGAATTAACGGCGGGTTGGTTCGGGGCGATCGCAGCAGGCGAATTGGCGTCCTCCGCTTCACGGGAACGGCGCCGTTGACGCTGGAAAGCTACTTCGCGGCGTTTCCGCAGTTATTGCGCTTCCGGAACGCAGCGGGCAACGATTGAATCTTTTTTAGATCAAATAGAATGAACGTTCGAAAAAAACAGTCTAGCCGGGCCGCTTACGCTCAATGCCGTTTACTTAGGGCGTTCGTGAGTAATGGACCATCGTGGTCGCTTACGCTTCCGGCTCTGATTCGGTATTTCGGACCTTCAAAAAATGAAGCTAACTATGGGATCCGACTTACGCTTCCTACTCTGCCATAAGCTGCAAGACCACTCGCCGCTGGTGGGGATGGGCGCGATGCTCAAATACGTACAGCCCTTGCCACGTGCCTAGGGCCAGGCTTCCGTCAATCACGGGTACAGTCAGGCTGGTATGCGTGAGGGCCGCGCGAATGTGCGAAGTCATATCGTCCGGCCCCTCCAGCGTGTGGCGGTACCCATGGCCGTCTTCAGGCACCAAACGTTCAAAGAAATCGCGCAGATCCAACGTCACATCCGGGTCCGCGTTTTCCTGAATCACCAAGGAGCAGGAGGTGTGTTGCACGAAGAGGATGAGCGCTCCATTTCGAGCCGGCAGTTTACGGAGCCAGTCCGCCACGGAACGCGTGAAGGGGTACAGACCTTTTCCTTTCGTCCCAATGGTTAGCGTAGTGTTGAGGATCATTTCCTTCAGTATCGGGTTTGTGCGAACTCAGTGGACTTATGCTAATCTTCTATGCAATGTCCAAAGGAATACGCCGGTTCGGCAGCACGGCGCCAATTTGGCAACACAACTTTACTACGGGAGGACCGGACGGAAATGCAAACCATCCCCGCACTTGAGACGCTCTGGCGCGATATACGGCATGGCGCGCGGCAATTCCGCTTGAACCCGTTGTTCACGAGCATTGCCGTTTTATCGCTTGCGCTTGGCATTGGGGCGAATACCGCGGTTTTCACGTTACTTGACCAACTGGTGCTCCGTTTGCTTCCGGTGCAGGATCCCGAGCGCCTGGTTATGATCTGGTCAACAGGTCCACACTTCGGCGGCAACGCCGGTCCACGCGCAGCTTCCTATCCGATGTACCAGGATTTCCAGCGCAAAGCCAAGGCCTTCGAATTTGTGTTCTGCCGGTATGAGACTCCGTCTTCTGTCACTGTCGACGGCGGCACGGAACGAGTGGAGGCCGAGCTGATTTCGGGTAACTACTTTCAGGCTCTCGGTATTGGCCCAGCAGTTGGGCGGGTATTTTCATCGGATGCGGACGACCGGATCTATACAGGACATCCATCCGTAGTGCTGAGTTACCAGTACTGGATGCGCCGTTTCGCCGGTGATCCGAAAGTTGTGGGCAAAAAAATCCTGGTCAACCACTATCCGATGGAAATTGTGGGCGTGTCGGCGGCCGGCTTCGTGGGACTGGACCCCGCCCGTTCGCCGGATATCCGTGTTCCGGTTCTGATGACACCGGTGATGACTCCAGCCCGGGATGACCTGCGAAACCGCCGCAGTCAATGGGTACAGATCTTCGCACGCCTGAAGCGCGGGTACACGGTGGAATCGGCGCGTGCCTCTCTGCAACCGTTGTTTCACCAAATCCTGCGAGAAGAAGCAGAGCAACCGGCGCTGACCAAGCTTTCGCAGCATGGCCGCGACCAGTTTCTGAAACGCACAGCACTGGTTGAGACCGCAGTTAGCGGCTATTCGGTTCTACGCCAGCAATATTCGACGGCGCTCACGGTCCTAATGTGCATGGCGGCTCTCATCCTGGTGATCGCGTGCTCGAACGTGGCGAGCCTGATGATGGCGCGGGCCATGACGCGACCGAGAGAAACGGCCGTACGTCTGGCAATTGGCGCAGGACGCAAGGCGCTTATCAGACAACTGCTCGTGGAAAGCATCTTGCTGTCTTTAGCAGGCGCCGCCCTCGGACTGGGGCTGTCGGTAGCGGCAACGCGCGGGCTGCTGAGCCTGCTGCCGGTGAATGGCGCAACGCCGATGCTGCACGCGGAGCCCGACGGGCGAATCTTGCTGTTCAGTGTTGGCGTGGCTTTCGCAACGGCCTTGCTGTTCGGGGTGGCTCCCGCGCTGCAGGCGACGAGACTGGACCTGGTGACCGCGCTAAAAGACCTGGCCGGCGCGGCGAAAGGAGCTAGCGGGTCGGCGAGATTCCGAAAAGCGCTCGTTATGGCGCAGGTTGCGCTCTCTTTCTTGCTGCTGGTGGGGGCGGGACTATTTACAAGGACACTCATCAATCTGAAAGACACTCACACGGGTTTTGAGAGCGCCCAAAATCTGGTGTCGTTTCAGGTGGATCCGGCAAAGAATGGCTACCCGGTTGCGCGCACTCGTGACTTCTACACCGACGCCCTGCGCGAAATTCGGGCGCTACCGGGTGTGAAGTCGGCCGCCTATGTGATGTGGCCGCTACTGAATGGACGTGAGTGGGACTTGACCGTTGCCGTGGAGGGCCACCAGGCAGAGCAGGGAGAAGACATGCAGGTGTACTACAACCTCGCATCTCCGGGATATTGGCGCGCCATGGGTATACCGTTGCTCCAGGGCCGGGATTTTGACGGCCGGGATCGAGTGGATGGCGGAGACGATCCGCAACCGTGGACGGTAGCTATCGTCAATCGCAAGTTTGCGGAACACTTCTTTGGCGCGCAAGACCCGATCGGCCGGCGCATCGGCTGTTGTCACGGCCCGGGCACGAAGCCCTCGATACGAATTGTGGGGGTGGTGGAAAACTCGCTGTTCGCCGGTCCTCGCGCAGGCGTGCGCCGGCAGGTGTTTCTACCTTACCTGGAATCGGCGAGTCCCGCGGCCGTGACTTTTTACGTCCGCAGCGCCAGACCAGCGGCGGCCATGTTCGCAACGCTCCGGCGGCTTCTGGCGAAGCTCGACAGCTCGGTTCCGGTGTATGACTTGGAGACACTGGAGAATCAGCTCGATAAGACGCTGAGCACGGAGCGGCTGATCGCCTTTCTATCGACGGTATTTGGTGTACTTGCGACAGTGCTGGCCGCGCTTGGGCTTTATGGCGTGATGGCGTTCGTGGTTACGCGGCGGACCGGAGAGCTCGGGTTGCGAATGGCGTTAGGCGCGCCGAGATCGAGCGTGTTGTGGCTGGTCATGCGCGAAATGCTGATCCTGTTGGGAGGCGGCCTCCTGGTGGGCATCCCGAGCGCATACGTATTGAGCCGGTACATTTCTTCGCAGTTGTTCGGTGTAACGCCGACAGACGCGTGGACCGGCGCGGCGGCTATTGCATTACTGGGGCTGATGGCGTTGGTTTCGGGCCTTGTCCCGGCACGGCGGGCGAGCGCCATCGATCCTATTGCGGCTCTGCGATACGAATGACTTGGCAGCGGCGGGCGTACGGGCAATGTCGCTTACTTAGGAAATTCGTGAGTGACCGAGCATCGTGGTCGCTAACGCTTCCGGCTCGGAGTCAACAGACGCCGACTATCAGCGTCAGAAGATAGAGCGGACGTCAAGGACCCGGGCGCCGGTGGCCGGTGATGCGAATGCGGTCCAGTTCCGGCAGAAATTGTTTGTCGTTGAGCAGAAAGTCCAGCGCGGCCTCGGTACCAGCCGAAAGAACTTCTCCGTTGCCGCTCAAATTGGGGAGAAACACTATGTGGCCGTCGTGCTCAGGTAGGTTGTTTGCTCTCCCGGATGCGGCTTACGGTTGGTCACTGTGAAAGTCAGCGAAATTGATAACGCGGAAGGGCCACCTGCGGAAGTTTCATGAGACGCGCCATCAGATCGAGATCCAGGAAACCCGTATAGCGGCGGCGAGACAGGTTATAGAGGCCGAGAGAGCCGCCGACTGCGTGGCCTTCTTGAGCGTAGCCGCGGCTGGTGTATTCGGGGCATGGGACCAGGATCTGAAGACTCCAAAAGTTCTCCAGTGGAGCTTTGGCGTGCAGCGCCAGCTTTCCGGCAACGTAACCGTCGAAGCGGCCTATGTAGGTTCACGTTCGGAAGACGCGCTACAGGCCGCCAACCTGAACCAGGCGTATCAGGGCTCCGGGCCTGTGAATGCATCGGCCCCGGTCAATACCCGGCGACCGCTTTTTCTCCTGAATCCGAACATCGGGAACCTCGAAAGGGCTCACGATCGGCGGGTCCTATACCTATTCCCACAATATCGGTAACATCCGGGCCACTCAGGGTGGGCAGAACATTTCAAATCCCTACTCGCGCAGCCGGCCCTCGGCACGTACGGCAATGCGGCGCCTTACCAGGTAGTAGCACCTGGACGCATTTGGTGCAAACAAATTGGGTGGAGTGGAGCATTGCAGCCTTACCGGAAACTCACCGCCGGACCGTCCGGGCATACCGTTGGGCAACCAATCAGATAGGTAACCGGCAGGAACCCATCGCGTTTAGTTCCCAACTCCCAGCAATACCCTTTGGCGGGCAGACTCCGCACCAATTCGCCTAGTTCGTGACACGAATAGGAACGCAGGCAAGACATCCATCCATCGAACCAAAGGACAAACGGCACTAGCGGAAAGACGTAGGTCCATAGCAGCCGCGACCAGCGGAAGGGGCGGATTCGCGGCGTCAGAAACAAGATAAGAAGGGGAATAAAGCAGACCGCCACAACTGTTCTTACATCGCGCCGCGGGGCTTCAAAGATGGCGATGCCCTTTGAGCGCTGCACGGCATTAGCCAATACTTCGCGGGCCTCTGCCTCTCTGAAGTGGTGGAACGAGGAGAACATGGTGCGGAAACCGCCCAGATCGGCCGGCACTTCCGTCGCCGCTACCGGCCGCGGATCAAACCGAATCCTCGAACCCGAGTTTGCGGCGGCACGCGCAAATGCCTCCTGATTCGGATACTTGTCGGTCAGACAAACGGTGATTGGGGCGTACTGTCCCATTCCCAAGCCGGGCGCGAGCCGGAGCCAAGGACCACCGCCGCCAGAGCAAAGATCAAGAATTTCACTTGCTCCCGCCCTGGCAAGGGCATTCCGCAGTAGCGGTAGAACCTGCTTGTAGAAATCGGTGAATTCCCAGACAGCTTGCAGCCCGTCAGTCACCATATCCCGCAGGAAGGCCGGGAAGCGGGGGTGGTCGTGAATTTCGAAGAGTTCCATGCGCCCGATGCGGTCTCCGGGGGAAGAACAGTTTGCTTCTGGTCCGGCGATGTTTATCGTGTTCGTTTGTTTCTGCACAGTACCCTTCTTCCATATTGCATGTGCGCTCTTATGCTCAATACCGTTTACTCAAGGAAATTCGTGAGTGACCGAGCATAGTGGTCGCTCACGCTTCCGGCTCTGATTCGTATTTCGGACTTTCGAAAATGAAGCTAGACTTCACGATTTAGGAAGAGGCGGAAGCGCTCGACCTCTGCTTCAAATTCCCTTTGAAACGACGGTTCCTTTATTTCTCCCTTAGAGAAACCTGGCTGCACGCTCAGCTTTGCCTGCCGATTCGAGACGTTTACCCACCCGACCACGTCGTCTTGCCACAACAAGGGCATTGCGTAATAGCCGAGCTTGCGTTTAGGGGCCGGCGTGTATGCCTCGAATCGATAGGACCAGCCCCAGAGATGTTCAAATCTGCGGCGGTCCCAAACCAGGGGATCGAACGGCGCCAGAAAGCGCACATTGTCCTCGGGCGTCTGGCGGACGACGTGCCCGGCCGGCCAGACATAGCGGACGTCGTCGATGACGCCGCTTACCAAGTCTCCCGATTCGATGAGCCGCGTTACAGCCGATTGCCTTCCTGCCAAGCCAGGCGTGGCGCGAGCCAAATGCTGCAGCGCCGCGCGCAAGCTGCGATCCGGCAGAGGAGCGAGAATCGCCGCAATCAGCAAGACGAGTTTGCGGAGCCGCTCACCGGGCTCCATCGGCTCGTGCTGCCTGGTTGTGGGCTCATACAAGCGGACGCCATTCTCGCGTCCGGCAATCCGCAAGAGCCCGCGATAGTGAAGCGCCTGCAGGGTTCGAGTGGTTGCCTTGGAATAGCCGCCCCAGGCGTTGAGCTCACGTTTTCGATCGAGATACGCTTCCAGTTCGCGCGGGTGGATGCGCTTGTGCGCGGACACAATCTCAAGCACTCTCCGTTCCGAGGAACTGAGCTTTCGTTCGAGCCGTGGATGGAGGAGCTGCCAGGTGGATTGCGGCATAAAGCCGTAGGCGTACAGAACATCCTCTTCCACATTGAGAGAAGGGTACTGGCGCTCGAGATCGCCAGCGCGGTAGTCCTTTACGCGATGGCGCAGGATGAGATCCTGAGCCCGCGCCGGTGACCGGATGGGATCGGCCTGTACGAAGCCCAGCCGCTCGATAGCCCGGCGTAGCGACGTTGGCCGGAACAGCGATGCCGTAATTGCGTGGCGCCGTAGCTGCTTCAGGGTTAGTCTCATGCGCTGCTGAGCCGAGCCGAATGGTTGCTATTGGCGGTCAGAGGCGCCGGCTGGTCACCAATTCGTCTGAGCAAGCCGAAGCGCGCCAGCTTCGTTTCGTCGAGCTGGCGCAGGCCAGTGACAAGGATCATGGCAATCGTAAAGTGCTCACGCGCACAAAACTAATATAGTTCTTGCGAGAGAGGCTTGAGCGGCGTCTCAGGGTGTTTCCCGAGAGATCGTGACAAAAAAAAGCCCGGCAGGAGTGGCGCGGTTCACACCGCAAACTCCTGCCGGGCTTTTAGCGCCTAAAAGGCTATTCGCTTTTCTCGGCGCCGGTCTTCAGTTTTTCCCGCTGTTCCTTCAAGATCGCCTTGCGGCTGAGCTTGATCTTGTTGCCCTCGAGCGCCAGAACCTTCACCAGAATCTGATCGCCTTCGTTCAACTCGTCACGCACGTTCTTGATGCGGCTTTCCGAGATCTCGCTAATGTGCAACAGCCCATCGGTACCCGGGAAAATTTCGACGAAAGCTCCGAAATCGGCAATGCGAACCACTTTGCCCAAGTACGTCTTGTTGACTTCCGCCACGGCCGCAATATCGCCCACCATTTGCAGCGCCTTCTTTGCGGAGCCGCCATCGGAGGCGAAAATGTTCACAGTGCCATCGTCGGTCACGTCGATTTTGACGCCCGTCGCTTCAATGATTCCCTTAATCACTTTGCCGCCGGGTCCGATCAGCTCGCGGATCTTATCGGTCGGAATCTGCACGGTGTAGATACGCGGCGCGTACTGCGATAGCTCGGTACGCGGCTTGTCGATCGTGGCGATCATGATGTCAAGGATAGATAGCCGCCCCCTGCGGGCCTGCTCCAACGCTTCCTTCATGATTTGCGTGGTGACGTTCGGGACTTTGATGTCCATCTGCAGAGCGGTAATTCCGCCCTTGGTGCCCGCCACTTTGAAGTCCATATCGCCGTAGTGGTCCTCGGCGCCCGCAATGTCGGTGAGGACGGCATACGAACTGCCTTCGAGCACCAGACCCATGGCAATACCGGCAACTGCGGAAGTCACTGGAACGCCCGCATCCATCATGGACAACGTACCGCCGCAAACACTGGCCATGGAGCTGGAACCGTTTGATTCCAGGATGTCGCTGACCACGCGCAATGTGTACGGAAAACCTTTTTCGTCGGGAATGACCGGGGAAAGAGAACGTTCCGCCAGCGCGCCGTGACCGATTTCGCGGCGTCCCGGTCCTCGCATAAACCCAACTTCGCCAACGCTAAACGGCGGGAAGTTGTAGTGCAGCATGAAGCGCTTTGAGGTTTCAGCGGAATCGAACATCTCAATCCGCTGCTCGTCGTCTTTGTTGCCCAGCGTGGTTGTAACCAATGCCTGCGTTTCACCGCGGGTAAAGATTGCAGAACCATGCGTGCGCGGCAATACACCAATCTCACAGGTAATCTTACGAATCTCATCGAGAGCGCGGCCATCCGGACGGCGGCGGTCTTTCAACATCTCATCGCGGAAGATGCGCTCTTTCAGGCTGTCGAAAACCTTCTTGGCTTCGAGCTGTTCCGCCTCTTCGGTGAACAAGACAATCGCCTTGGCTTTGGCCGCATCGATCCGGCTGTAGCTTTCGAGCTTGCCGTATTTCTGCGTGTTCAAAGCATCGCTCAATTCAGCGCGCACTGCGGCCGAAATCTTCGTGAGCATACTTTCATTCACTGCCGGTGGGTTGTATTCTCGCTTGGTTTTCCCAGCCAGCTTGACCAACTCACGGATGCCGATGGCAATCTTCTTGCAGCAATCGTGTCCAAACTCAATCGCATCCAAGACTTCCGCTTCGGATGCCTCATTGGCGCCGGCTTCCACCATGACAATGCCTTCGTCGGTGCCGGCAACCACGATGCCCAGCTTGGCGGTCTTAGTCTCTTCGTAACTCGGATTTGCCTGGTAGACGCCATTGATCAG
>DATHIZ010000075.1:0-3461 GCA_035316385.1 Bryobacteraceae bacterium
TACATGTAGTTCATGTTGTCGACGCCGCTGATTTGCGCTTCCAGCGGTGTGGCGACCGATTGTTCCAGGGTGAGGGCATCGGCGCCCGGGTAGGTGCCTTGGACCAGAATCTCGGGTGGAACAATGTTTGGAAATTGCGCGATCGGCAATCTTAACGCGGACACTACTCCGACGATCACCATGATTATGGCGATCACCATCGCGACAATTGGACGGTTGATAAAAAACTTGGACATGTTGTCTGTTATTTATTGGGAACAGGAGTTTTTTCAGGCAGTGGATTGACGATTGAGCCGTCTCCCACTTTTCCAACTCCCTCGGAAATGACACGGTCGCCCGGGTTGAGACCGCTCTTTACAATCCAATTCGGACCCGTGCGGTCACCCACCTCGACTACGTGCACAGCGACTTTATTGTCCGGCCCCACGACCGCTACCTGGTAGCGGCCCTGCAATTCAGTCACGGCTCTTTGCGGCACGAGCAGTGAGTCTTTGTTAAATGCTGTCAGAGCTCGGACGCGTCCAAACTGGCCGGGGCGCAGGATATTGCCAGGATTGGCAAACATACCCACTACGCGAATCGTACCGGTCTGCTGCTCCACCTGGCGATCAGTGAAAATGATACGTCCGCTGTGCGGATAGACGGCTCCGTTTGCCAAAGTCAATTCCAACGGCACCGGGTTGGTCTGCCGCAGCAAGTCACCCTGAGCGCCGGGTTTGATTTTGTCGGCAACGCGCAGGTACTCCTGCTCGCTGATCGGAAAATACACCTTGATTGGATCTACTTGCGAGACGGCGGTCAGCACGGTCGCCGTACTGACCAAATTTCCGATTTGCGTGGTGGCGATGCCCGCAATGCCGTCAACGAGAGAACGCACGTGCGTAAATCCAACGTTCAGCTCGGTTGCCTGCACCGCCGCTTCGGCGGCTTGTATGGCCGCTTTGTTCGTCTCTATCAGTGCCTCAATCTGCGCTTGCGCTTGCGTATCGTTATCCAACTGGCTTTGCGCAATGGCGTGGGCCTGGGCTAGCGGGGTGTCGCGCGTAACATTGATCTTGGCCAAAGCCAATTGGGCTTGGGCCTGGGCCAATTGCCCCTTGGCCTGCGCAACCTGACCCTGCGCTTGCGCAAGCAAAGCCTGGAAAGGCCGGGCATCGATTTCAAACAGCACGTCACCTTTGTGAACGAACGACCCTTCACGGTAGTTTTGCTTAACCAGGTAGCCGGAAACTTGAGGCTGGATGGTGGCGTTGACATAGCCATCCAGGGTCGCCACCCAGTCGCTGTATATAGGGACATTCTGCGGCTTGATGCTGAAAACCTCCACATTCGGCGGAGGCGGCGGTCCGGCTGCCGCGACGGGCTTATCGGCGCAACCTTCCAGCGCCAGGGAACTAATGCAAGCGAATAAAAGTGCTACTGAACGTGTTGAAACCATTGTGGCTAACTGCACTGGACCCCAAATGAACGGAGATTAAAAAGAATTCAGCTCCGTACCGGTTTTCGATGACAAGAAGAACTAGTTTGACTCTAAATTATCTCTGAGGCGCGAGAGATTTTTCCCGGCGGCCAACAGGCAAACGCAGGCCGCCAAGGGACATAGACCTGCCACCCAGATCGCGAATCGAAAATCCTTAGCGGGTCCCAGGCTCCAGCCAGTCACCAGCGGGGCGATGGCCCCTGCAATTTGCGACAACGTATTCAGATAACCGATTGTCCGCCCCACCATCGGCACCGGTGAAGCGTTCTGAGAGATTGCCCAAAAATTGGAGCTGAAGACCCCGTACGAACAAATGCAAAGTACCAGGATGGGTAAAAGAAACGGGCGGGCGGAACTGATATTGAGCAGCAGGATACCACCGGCGCCCAGAAGTCCGCCGGCGGCGAAAAGAATGCGTACCCAGAATATGGCTCCGGTTTTCTTGACGAGCCGGTCGGCCAGCCATCCGCTCAGAAGATTCGTCAGGGCCATGGCAAACAGCGGAGCGGACAGAACTTGGCCCATGCCGACTGTTGAGAAGCCTCGCGACATGGTCAGGTAGGCGGGCATCCATGTCAAAAGAAAGTACCAGAAGTACGAGGCAAAGAAGATGCAGGCGGACATCGTCCAGAAACTTGGACTCGCGAAGATGGCACGCCACGGCCAGCGAACGGCCTGCGCCGGACCGGTGCTATCAGTTCTTCCGGACGGAGCAAAGTAAAGCCAAGCCGGAACCCACAGCAACGCGCCCAATCCGGTTACGGCGAACAACGCTCTCCAGCCGAACGCGTTCAGCAATTTGCTGCCTAGCAAAGTTCCCAGAGCAGGGCCCAGGGTCTGACCTCCGATGTAAATTGCTACGGGGAGGCCATTTTCGCGCTCCTTGAAATTGGCGCGAATGAAGGCAAGGCTGGCCAGTGGACCGACGGACTCGGCCAAGCCGAGCACCAGGCGCGAGGTAAAGATATCAGGCAATCCACGGCTAACGGCAATGCTGGCCGATGCCAAAGACCAGAGCGTGAAGGCGATAGCGTAAACACTGCGGATTCCATAACGGTCTACCAGAAGACCGGCCGGTATCTGGAACAAAGCGTACGTCCAGAAGAAAGCGGAAAGCAGTAGGCCCATCTGTTCCGGCCGCAGGCGGATATCCTGCATGATGGTGGTGGCGCCGATGCTAAGGTTGCCGCGGTCGATGTAGCTGACCAGCATGCCCAGGAACACCAGGCCGAGAACGAGCCAGCGGCGTTGGTTCATGCCGCTGCGCCGCGGAAAACGACTTCGCCGTTCTTGATCACGTACAGGATGCCTTGCGGATCGGCGGCCGGAGAATCGTAGGTGGAATGGCTGGCGATCCGGGCAGGATCGAAAACAACCGCGTCAGCAGCGTAACCCGGACGTAACAAGCCTCGATCGGTCAGGTTCAGCCGCGCGGCTGGTTTAGCGGTGCTTTTGTGGATCGCCTGGGCCAGGGACAGCCAGCCCTGCTCCCGGACCAGCGCCCCGAGCAATTGCGGATAGGTCCCGTACAGGCGAGGGTGCGCTTTGCCTTTGACGTAAAAGCCATCGGTGATCACCGAGCACAGGGGATGAGTGATGAGCTGGCGCAGGTTCTCCTCGCTCTGGTTAAACGAGACAATATTGACAGCGGCTTCTTCCTCGATCAGCAGATGAATTGCGGCGATTGCCGGATCTTCTCCACGCAGAGCCGCAATTTCCGTTACCGTTTTGCCGACGAAGCGTTCATTGGCGTCAGTGGCAACCGATGAAATAGTCACGTCTTCCCAATAGCGGTTGCTCGCGCTCATCTCATCCAGAATTGCTTTACGCACACCGGCATCACGTAAACGGTTGAGCAGCGCGGCGGTGCCGCCATCGAGCGTCCACTGCGGAAGAAGCTGCGTGAGAACTGTACTGCCGCATTGGTAAGGATAGATATCAAACTCAATATCTATGCCGCGCTCCCGAGCCGCTTCAATTT
>DATHIZ010000076.1:0-2848 GCA_035316385.1 Bryobacteraceae bacterium
GCACCGAGGCCCACCATCCAGAACGGCCCGGTTACCATCAGGAGTGCCGCGAGGCCGCTGGGGATGGTCTGTTCGGCCCATACGAGCGAACCGTTGCCGCCGCCGAGGATGATGACTCCGAACAGCGCGGTGAGCCACAATTCGCGGCCTTTGGGGATTTTGGCGCCGCTCCATCGCGCGCCGATCACCATGAGCGTTCCGGAGAGCAGGAAGCGCGCGCTGATCAGGAGGATAGCCGGGAAGGCTTCGAGCGCGATTCGAATTGCCAGATACGTGGTGCCCCAGAAAAAATATACGGCGACGAGCGCAAGATAGGCCCGGAATTTCGCACGTTGGGGCATTTTCCAGCGTAGCATCCGTTACACTGTAGGGTTGATCGTCACTCTTACAATCAATCCTGCACTGGACAGAAATGTTTCTGCCGACCGCCTGGTATTTGAAGACCGGGCCTATATTTTAGATACAAGCTTATCGGCGGGAGGGCGAGGGATTAATGCTTCGCGCGTGATCCATTCCTTCGGCGCGAAGACGCTGGCGATTGCGACGTCCGGTGGGACTATTGGGAATAAGTTCGAAGAGCTACTGAAGACCAGCAATTTTCCTGTTCAGGTGGTCCGGATTTCTCACGAGACTCGAACGAACCTGACGATTTCCGATAAGCAGGGGCTGACGGTGAAGTTGAACGAGTTTGGTCCGAAGATCGAACCGGAGGAGCTATCGGCGCTCACCAAAGCGGTGGAGGCCAGCCTGGCGAGTGCGGACTGGCTGATGATCTGCGGCAGTCTTCCGCCCGGCGTCGTGACTGACTTTTATAGCGGCCTGATTCAGCTTGCGCATAAACGAAAGGTGAAGACGCTGCTGGATACCGACGGCGATGCGTTGCTTCACGGGCTGGAGGCGGCACCCACGGTGGTGACGCCGAATCAGCAGGAAGCCGAACGGCTGTTGAACAAGGTGCTGATCACGCGGACACATTTTTTGGAAGCGGTGGAGCGGATTTATTCGATGGGGTCGGAGTCGGTGATTCTGTCGCTTGGGAGCCGGGGTGTAGTGGCGAAGGACGCGAGCGGGATGATCGAAGTGATACCGCCGCGGATTGATGCGGTTTGTCCGATTGGCGCCGGCGACGCTGCGGCGGCGGCTTTTGTCTGGTCGATCAACAACAAGAAAGATTTTCGCGATGCAGTGCGATGGGGTGTTGCGGCTGGGACGGCCTCGGCCAAATTGCCGGGGCTGGCGTTTGCGAGCCTGGCGCAGACCAAGGAAGTTTACAAACGGGTTGAGGTGCGGGCGGTTTAGTTCAATGTGCCGGGTCTAATCCCCCCGCCTTTTAGGCGGGCCGCTTTCAGCCACAGTACTGCAGAATAAGAGGATGGCAGAGTACCGGCGGAGTGCGCACGCGGTTTTTTGACATCGAGTATCACGCGGTGTGGATCACGAAGTATCGGAACAAAGTATTGAAGCCTTTCCCGGCTGAGAGCCGGCTTAAGGCTCCGTGGGCGCGGTGACCTTGACAGGCGGCTTTAACCGCGCCCTGCGACTTTCAGTCGCCAGCCAACCCCACCGCCCTTAGGCGGTGGGGCGGTGGTTGTTTAGCGCGCTTCATGTTGCAATAGCCATTGCTTTTGTGGGACGCCGCCGCCGTAGCCGCGGAGCGCTCCGTCCGAACCTACGACGCGATGGCAGGGCACGACGAGGCTGATGGGGTTGCGGCGGACGGCGGTGCCGATGGCGCGGGCGGAGCCAGGAATGCCTAACGATTCGGCGAGGCTTCCATAGGTGGTGGTCTGCGCGACGGGGATTTCGAGCAGGGCCTTCCAGACGGTTTGTTCGAACACGGAGCCGCGAAGGTCCAGCTGCGGCGGAGCTGGAAATTCGCGATGGAAGTAGGCGGTTAGCCAGTTCGCGATGTGTGCTTTGCGGATTTCGGGCATGGATTCCATTTCGCCCATTTCGTATTCAGTGAACCATTTTTCCAGGCGGGCAGCCAGGAGTTTCTGTCGCGTTGGGAGTTCGAATTCGAGCGCACAGAGGCCGGTGACTGAGGTTACGGCAAGCATAGGGCCGATGGGAGTCTCGAACGTCGCGCGATAGAGGATTTGGCGCATTTGCGGTTATCTTAGCAGGCCGTCATCGTAGAATTAAAGTGCAAGTGCATCTATCTCACTCATGTCTTCGTTTCGATTCGCTATCAGCGCTACATTCAGCGCGGAGCCGCTACAGGCGGCCATTTCTTTCTGGGGGCGGCAGCTTGGCGTAAATTTCGAGGCGCGATTCTCCCCGTATAACCAGCTGGTGCAGTCTCTGCTGGACCCCGCAGGCGAGTTCGCGAAGAATACGCATGGCGTGAATGTCCTGCTGGTGAGGTTGGAGGATCTGGGTTCCGTGCAGGCGCATGTCTGCGAGTTGTTGGATGCGCTGCGAAAGACTACGGCCGACCACATTGCGCCGATCATCGTTTGCCTTTGTCCGGGCTCTACCGCATTTATGGCGGATGCAGGGCGCGCCGCGCTTTCGCGGAAGATGGGGAGTCTGATTGAGTCGAGCCTGGAGGAGACACCGGGCGTTCAGTTTTTGCATTTTGACGAAATTCACACGCGCTATCCGGTGGCGAATTGGGAGAGTGCTACAGGCGACCGGCTGGGGAAAATTCCATACACCGAGGAATACTTCGGTGCGCTGGCTACCGCGCTGGTGCGGTATGCGCATTCGTTGTTCATGGCTCCATATAAGGTGATCGTGCTGGATTGCGACGACACTTTGTGGAAAGGGATTTGCGGTGAGGATGGGCCGAGCGGGGTTTCGATGGATCCGCCGCGCCGTGCGTTGCAGGAGTTCATGCTACAGC
>DATHIZ010000077.1:0-10871 GCA_035316385.1 Bryobacteraceae bacterium
CCGGTGAGCCAGAGCCTAGCGGAATCCTTAACCGGCAAACAGAACCCGATCGCCGCCGATCCGGAATCTACACGCATTTTCCTGCGGGACCACAATCCTTATAAAGCGGGCGAGACGCTCAAACAGACCGACTTGGCCGGCACGTTGGAGCGGATCTCAAAGAACGGCGCGCGCGGTTTTTATGAAGGCGAAACGGCGAAACGCCTGGAAGCGGTCATGGCGGCGCACGGCGGCCTGATTACAGCCGAAGATCTGAAAAACTACAAGGCGATTGAACGGATTCCACTCGAAGGCAACTATAAAGATTTCCACATCATTACCGCGCCTCCTCCGAGTGCTGGCGGCGTGGGGCTGCTCCAAATGATGGGGATGTTAACCGGCACCCAATATGAAAGCGACGGCCCCAATTCGCCTAAGGCCGCGCATTACGAAGCCGAAGCGATGCGGCGCTTTTACGCCGATAGAAGCGAATACCTGGGAGATCCGGCGTTTTACAACGTACCCGTCAAGTCATTGCTCGACACGGCTTATCTGACGTGGAGGCGCCAAAGCATACACCCCGAGCATGCAACGCCGAGCGAAGCGGTCGAGCCCGGGCTGCCGAAGACACAAAGCGCGCATGTTTCGTGGACGGAAGGCGACAACACCACCCACTACAACGTGGTAGACGCCAAAGGTAACGCAGTGGCCGTGACCTACACGTTGAATAATTTGTATGGCAACGGTATTACGGCGCCGGGTTTAGGTTTTCTGTTGAACGACGAAATGGACGACTTTGCGGCCAAGCCGGGCACGCCGAATATGTTCGGGGTGGTGGGCGGAGACGCCAATGCCATCGAGCCGGGCAAGCGGCCGCTTTCGTCCATGACACCGACGATTATCACCAGGGGCGGAAAATTGTTCATGGTGGTGGGCGCGCCGGGCGGATCGCGCATCACCACTGGCGTGATGCAGGTCATTCTGGACGTGCTGGACTTCCATATGAACCCGCAGGACGCGGTGGATTTGCCCAGATTTCACCACCAGTGGAAGCCGGACGTGTTGTACTTGCAGAACGGCTTTGACCCGCAGGCGGCCGGGAGCTTGAGACAAATGGGTTACGAAATCAAGCCGATAGGCGGCGTGGCGCGCGTGGAAGCCATTGTGGTGAACAACGGCACGCTCGAAGGCGGCACCGAATCGCGCATGAGCGGCAAGGTGTCGGGATACTGAATGTTTTTTCAAGCAAAACTACAGCGGCCGTCAGGCGCTTAGGGTAACGAGACTCCAAACAAAATGCAGCACGTTCTTTCCACGCATCTCTTCGTGAACCAACGGCTCACCACGGCCGGGCTGGAGCGAATACGTACCGCGGGCTTTCCGGCAGTTGAGATTTTTTGCGCGCGCCAACATCTGGATTATCACGATAAGGGTCAGATCAGCGAATTTGGACATTGGTTCCGCGATTCCCAGTTGAAGATGCATTCCCTGCACTCACCGATTTACAGCGACGATGTGTGGGGCCGTTCCGGGCCGAACGCCGTTCTGGATATCACTCACAAGTTGAAGGCGCGGCGCATGGAAGTGGTCGATGAGATCAAACGCGCCATTGAGATTGCCGAGAGCGTGCCTTTCCGCTATTTGATTCAACATGTGGGCGTGGTGGGAGAAGAGATGGACGAACGCAGGTGGGATTCAGCGTTTTCTTCTCTGGACGAAATCCGAATGTTTGCCGTGCAGCGCGGAGTGGAAGTGTTGCTTGAAAATATCCCGAATGCGTTCTCTTCCGCGGCGCGGTTGAACGACTTTCTGACGATGACGCACTTGAAGCTGGGCTATTGCTTCGATGTGGGACACGCGCATATAGGCAACGGAGTGGCCGCCGAATTCGAATTAATGAAGACGCGTATCCGGTCCACGCATCTGCACGATAACGACGGCGCCGCCGATTTGCATTTATTTCCGGGGCAAGGCACTGTGGACTGGCGGGAAGCGATGCGCCTGTTGAATTCCAGGCCGGAGCAGTATCCAGCAGTCCTGGAACTGAAAGAAGTCCGAGGCATCGAACGCCCCGCCGAAGACGCCAAACGCGCGGTAGACGATTTGGATAAATACGAAAACGATCATGAGTGAGCCAGTGAGTGGGTTGGAGAGCGATGTCATTCGCATCAGCGACGCGCACGCGCATGCCGGCAAGCAGGTACAGATTCAAGGCTGGCTGTATAACCTGCGCAAGTCAGGCAAGATCGTTTTTCCAGTGGTGCGCGACGGCAGCGGAACGATGCAATGCGTGGCTGTGAAGAGCAGCCTTCCCGAAGAAGTCTTCGAAGCGTTGAAGGGTTTGACTCAGGAAAGCTCGCTGATCGTGACGGGAACAGTCCGGGCCGAAGCGCGCGCGGCTGGCGGTTATGAACTGGATGTCACGGATGCGCGAATTGTGCAGCGCGTACCCGAAGAGCATCCGTATCCGATTACGCCGAAGGAGCATGGCGTAGATTTTTTGATGGATCACCGGCATCTGTGGCTGCGGAGCCGCAGGCAGCATGCCGCAATTCGCGTGCGGCATGAGGTGATCACCGGCATTCGTGACTATTTCGATTCGCATGGCTTCACGCTGGTGGACACACCCATTTTTACCCCGGCCGCGTGCGAAGGAACGACCACGCTGTTCGAAGTGAATTACTTCGACGATGAGAAAGTCTACCTTACGCAATCGGGACAGCTCTATAACGAAGCCAACGCGATGGCATTCGGCAAGGTGTATTGTTTCGGTCCAACCTTCCGGGCCGAGAAATCGAAAACTCGCCGCCACTTGACGGAGTTCTGGATGGTGGAGCCGGAGATGGCCTATGCGGACCTGGAGGAAGTGAAGCGCGTGGCGGAAGAGTTAGTCGTTTCGCTGGTGGCGCGAATTTTGGACAAGAAGCGCGAAGAGCTGAAGGTGTTGGAACGCGACACGTCAAAGCTGGAAAGCGTGAAGGCGCCGTTCGCGCGCATGAGTTACGATGACGCCGTAAAGGCGCTGGCGGCCAAAGGCAGCGCGATTGAATGGGGCGGCGATTTTGGCAATACCGACGAGACGCTGCTGACCGAAAATTTAGACCGGCCGGTGATAGTAGACCGCTATCCAACCGAAATCAAAGCTTTCTATTTCCAGCCGGACGAGCAGCGGCCCGAAGTAGCTTTGGGCATCGATGTGATCGCACCCGAAGGATATGGCGAGATTATCGGCGGCGGACAACGTATTCACGATCTGGCGTTGCTCGAAAAGCGTCTGGCCGAGCACGGCCTTCCACGTGAGGCATTCGAATGGTATCTGGATCTGCGGCGTTTCGGCAGTGTGCCGCACGGCGGGTTCGGCATGGGCGTAGAGCGTTTCGTAGCCTGGATGTGCGGGCTGGAGCATGTGCGCGAAACCATTCCCTATCCCCGCATGCTGTATCGAACGCGGCCGTAGCGTATTCCTGGAGTCAACGTGCGCCATTCGCGGATTGCCATTCTGGGAGCGCCGCTCGATTTGGGCGCGGGACGGCGCGGTGTGGACATGGGACCATCGGCCTTGCGTTTGGCTGGGCTGAACGCGAAGTTGCAGGCAATGGGTTACCTGGTGGAAGACCTGGGGAACGTCGCGGTGGCGCAGCAGGAGAATACGCCCGAGGGCTCGGACACCGCAAAATATCTTGCGCCCATTGCGAAGATTTGCACGCGTCTGGCGGGCACGGTATTGCAAGCGCTGCAGGCCGGCCAGTTTCCCTTGGTGCTAGGAGGTGACCATTCCGTGGCGGCAGGCACCGTGGCCGGCGTATCCAAGGCCTTCCGGGATCGCGGCGAGCAGATCGGCATGATCTGGATAGACGCGCACGCCGACATGAACACGCCGGAATCGAGCCCGAGCGGCAATGTGCATGGCATGCCGCTGGCCTGCTGTTTAGGGCGTGGGCCTGCGGAATTGACCGATATTTTGGGCTTTGCACCCAAGGTCGCGGGACGCAACGTGGTGCTGGTCGGCTTGCGGGATGTGGACCCGCGGGAGCGCGCCCTGGTCCGTGAATCGGGTGTCACGGCGTTCACCATGCGCGATCTGGACGAACTGGGGCTGCGCGCGGTGATGGAGAAGGCGGTAGCCGCGGCAAACGACGGCACGGCCGGTTTTCATTTGTCGCTGGACATGGACGCAGTGGACCCGGACGAAGCGCCGGGCGTGGGAACGCCCGTGCGCGGCGGCATGACCTACCGCGAGGCGCACCTGGCGATGGAGACTATCTGCGATTCAGCACGCATGCTTTCCATGGAGATTGTGGAAGTGAATCCCGTGCTGGACGAGGCGAACCGGACGGCATTGCTCGGCGTGGAGCTTGTGATGTCGGCTATGGGGAAAAAGATTTTGTAACTGGCGGGTTTGGATACGAACTCGGCGGAATTCTTTGTCGCGGAAAGGAGAAATCTTTTATCTTCGCGTTGGTCCATTAGGCAGGAGATGAAAAATGGCCCTACAAATCGAACCCGATGTAAGGGATGAGATCAAAGTTCTGAACGGACTAATCGAGACCTGCAAAGACGGCGAGAAGGGTTTTAGCGAGGCTTCGGAAAAAGCAAAAGACACCTCACTAAAAGCTTTGTTTACAAAGTATGCCGTCCAACGCAGGCATTTCGCGCAAGAATTACAATCGGCTGTCTTGCAACTCGGTGGTGATCCAGCTGACTCGGGACATGTGGCGGCGTCTCTGCATCGCGGTTGGATCAGTGTAAAGGAAGCATTGTCTAGCGACGGCGATACGGCGCTCATTAATGAGTGCGAGAGCGGCGAAGATGCAGCGATGAAAAACTATCAGGAGGCTCTGCAGCAGACGCTGTCCCCTCCGATTCGAAGCCTCATCGAGCACCAATTTGCGGGAATTCAAATGGCTCATAGCGTGGTTCGCGATTTGAAGCATAGCCACCAATAAAATGGACTTACAGCGGGCCCGGCGCCTTGCTCCGGCCCCGCTGTAGCTGTTCAGGCCGGTGCTACTTTCCGCCAGAGCCACCTTCCTTCAGATAGGCCGCGGAAAGAGTGCCCTTGCTCTTTGCCACCGGCAGCAGGGTTGGATAGAACTGCACAAAGGTCGTGTCCACTGCGGCGTGGTCCGCATGACAGGAGTAGCACTCGGCCGATTGCGGAATCACTTTGGCGGTTTTGCGATCGGCGAAATCAAAAAAGGCCCATTTTGCAGGAAATCGCGCACTGTCCTTCACGTGCAGTTCAAGCCCCGTAATGTCCGCGCCCTGATAATTTCCGCTCTGGTTAATGGAACCTTTGCCCTGCGCGCCGCGGATCTCTAGCACGAACACCGTCTTATCCGGCCACGTGCCTGTCCCGACAAAGACCTTGTACGCCGCGGGGTTGACGAACACGTTGTCGAACAGGTGGTGACTGGCGGCCTTTGCGCTTGGGTTATAACTCATGTCGAAGCCTGAAGTCAGGTAGATCCACTCCCTGTAATGCTCCGGAACTTTGAGTTGGCCATCGCTCGTATATTCCGGGCCTGCATCTCGAGCATTCTCGCTCTCCCGAAATCCTGCAACTAGAAAAAGCGACCCCATGCCGAGCAGCAAACACGCCGTTTTGGTAAGCATGAGGCAAGTATCGCGCCAAACGCTTTCAAAAGCTATGCGAGACTACCTCCGTTGACCGGAGCTCCCCACTATGCTGTTTTCGCTATGAGGATGCTAAGCGGTACAGCCGTGGGAACGATTACTTCGACTTCAAAGCCGGCCGCAGAGAGAAGTTCACGAAATTCTGTCTCGGTTCGTTCGCGCCCGCCCGGGACTGCCAGCATTAGGAGATCCAACCATTTGCCAAACGTAAATTCCGGCGTCTCGGGAATAATGTCATCGAGAAGAGCAAGACGGCTGTCAGGCTTCATTGCCTGTCGCACCTTGCCGAGAACGGACAATGCCTGCGAATCGGGCCAGCCTCGGCGGGCACGTACTGGAAGAAATCTCCGCCGGTGCGCTCCATACGTTCATGGGATATTGCCTGCGCCACCACGGCGGGCTGGTCGAACAGAATGCCGCGGCAGAACGGAAAAGCGTCCAGAATGTCCCTTAATTGACCACCCAGGCCGCCGCCAATGTCAGCAATTACCGGAAACCGGCTCCAGTCGTAGGAGGCCGTAATTACTGGGGCCGTGGCTCTCCTTACCGCGAGCATCGCTTCATTGAAGAGCGTTCCAGCTTCCGCGTTGCGCCGGCAAAACTCCCAGAAGTCATAACCGTAGATTCGATCGAAAGCTTTTGGCCTGTTTGAATGCTGCCACTCAGGCCCGCCCAAGCTTCGTACATACCCCCGCCTGTAGAGAGTTCGGCGCGAACAAAGGCCCACTGGGAATGAGGGCCATGCTTGCGCAGGCATTCGCTGGTCGGGGTATTCACGAATACCCGTGGGGAAAGTTGTGAGAAGATGCCCACGCTTTCCAGTGCCCGCAGCAGGCGGAACAAACTGGCAGCGTGAGTCTTGGTCCGGATCGCGAGAACATCCACGGAAAGCGGGCCCTCCGCCAAGAGATCGGCTAGCTCCAATTCAGCCGCAACCGCAAGAGCCCGGCTGTGCCAGAATCCCAAGACGGTCGCAAAAATCTGTTCATGAGCCGCCGCGGTCCGTGCGGAAGCGGATTCTAGCATTCTTTATGGACTCTGCCGAAAGAACACGCGCCGATCTACCTTATTCCCGATCAGCCAGCCGCGGATTCCCAATCACGCATGAGCGCGCACGGATTTCGCCTGCCGCACGGCAGTTCGTAGAGCCTGCAGCAGGACCTCCACATCTTCTTCATTGTTGTAAAAGTGCGGTGAGATGCGCAGGTAGCCATAGCGCGACGAGATGATAATTCCCTGCTCCGCCAGGTGTCCGGCGAGCGCGGAGGCATCCTGGTCCGGCAGGCGCGCGGTTATGATTTGCGATGGCAGACAGTGTGGTTGCTCCGGATAGAACTCCGCGCCCAGAGCCTTGAGTTCACCGCGTAAGGTTGCCGCCAGTTGGAGTACGCGCGCTTCAATGGCGGCGGGACCTAGGTCCTCCATCAGTTCAACCGACGCTTTCATCGAATAGAGCGACGGAAACGGCAGCATTCCCGGTTCGTACTTCTCTGCGGTTGTGCCGAAGCGCGGCGGCCCTTGATGGAGCGTGTTGACGCTGCGCCAATCGTAGTCGCTCCGCCAGCCGATAACTCTGGGAGGCAGCCGCTTTCGCATTTCCGGGTGAACGAAGAGGAAGCCTGCCCCGTTGGCCGAAATCATCCATTTATAGGCATCCACTGCGAGAAAATCCGGCAGCGCCCCGGCGCTATCGAACTGCAGCGCCCCGGCACTCTGAGTCCCGTCGAGGTAGACGACGATCCCGCGGCGGCGCAGTGCCGGAACGATGCTCGACAGGTCGGGCCGCAAGCCCGTAGCCCAATTCACTGTGCTAAACAAAGCGAGCCGGGTTCGATCGTTGACCCTCGACTCAAACTCCCCCCAATCGCATTCGACACTATGCGCTCCAACCGCTGCATGAGCGTACAGCTGGTTGGGAAATTCGTTGCGCAGCGTCAGCATTTCGTCGCCGGGCTGCCAGTCGATGGAACTGATCGCCAGTGCCAGCGCGGTGCTGGCATTCGGGATGAAAGCAATGTCGTCGGCAGTCGCGTTGAGCAGCCGCCCGAGGGAGGCTCGCAACGGTTCCATCTCTTCGAACCAGGCGAGGAAGTCCATGGCGGCGGTTTGCTGACGCCGCTCGAAGTGCAGGCGCGCCGCCTCCGATGAACGCAGCGGCAGTTGCCCGAAAGTGGCGGTATTCAGAAAAGTACGTCCGGCCAGCGACGGGAATTCCCGCCGGACCGCTTTCCAATCGACAGCCATTAAATTTTGCCGCCTAGTTTTTCCTGCAAATGCGCGACCGCTTCGGATAGCGGCACTTCCACGGAGGCACGCGTGCGGCGCTCGATAAATTCTACTTTGCCTTCGCTGAGCTTTTTCCCGATGGTGATGCGGTACGGGATGCCGATCAGATCGGCGTCCTTAAACTTCACGCCGGGACGCTCGTTGCGATCGTCCAGCAGAACATCTATGCCGCGTTTGCCGCATTCGGCGTAGAGCAGATCCGCCGCTTCACGCTGCAACGGTTCGGCGTAATTAACGGGCGTAATCACCACCGTAAACGGCGCGATGGCCGCCGGCAGCGACATGCCGTCTTTATCGTTAAACAACTCAATGGCGCAGGTCAGAATGCGTTCGATTCCTATCCCATAGGAACCCATAATGGGCGTGACCTCTTTGCCGTCTTTGCCCAGAACGCGCAGCCCCATGGATTCCGAATATTTGTAGCCAAGCTTGAAGATGTGGCCGATTTCAATAGCTTTGGCCACCGTCAACGGCTGGCCGCAATTCGCGCATGCATCACCGCCGGCCACTTGCCGCAGATCAAAATATTCAGCCTGGAAATCTTCGCCGGGAGTGACGTTCCTCAAATGGTAATCGTCTTTGTTCGCGCCCGCGATCATGTTGCGGCGGCCTTGGAGAGCCAGGTCCGCAAGCACGCGCATGTTCTTGACGCCCACCGGGCCAAGAGATCCAGCGCTGGCTTTAAACCACGCCGCGATTTCATGCGCCAAAGCGGGCCGTAAGTCGGTGACGCCCAGAACGGCGAGTAGCTTGGTTTCGCTCAATTGATGGTCTCCGCGCACCATGACGAGCACTGGCTTGCCGTCGGCAGCCATCACCAGACTTTTCATCTGCGATGTTTCGGGCAGCTTTGTGAAGGCCGCCACTTCGGCAATGGTTTTGAAGCCGGGCGTATCGAACTCTTCAGGCTCCAGATCGCCTTCGGGATCGGCTTGGGCGGACGGCGCCGGATTTGATTTTGCCTTCTCTATGTTGGCTGCGTAGCCGCAACCGCGGCACGTGGCGATGAAGTCTTCGCCCGCGTCGGAGAGAACCATGAACTCATGCGACTGGCTGCCGCCCATGGCGCCGGAATCAGCCTCCACAACACTGTACTCCAAACCGCAGCGATCGAAGATTTTGCGGTAAGCCGCATAGTGCTTCTGGTAGGCAACGTCCAGTCCGGCCGCGTCCAGGTCGAAGGTATACGCATCCTTCATAATGAACTGGCGAACCCGCAACAACCCGGATTTCGGGCGCGGCTCATCGCGGAATTTGGTTTGGATCTGATACCAGATCTGCGGCAGCTGATTATAGCTGCGCAGCTCTCCGCGAGCGATGGAGGTGGCAACTTCTTCGTGCGTCATGCCCAGGCAAAGGTCGCGGCCAAAGCGGTCTTTCAGGCGGAACATGTTGTCGCCCATCACGTCCCAGCGGCCCGATTCCTGCCACACTTCGGCCGGGTTCAAAGCCGGCAGCAGCATTTCCTGGCCGCCGATGGCGTTCATTTCCTCGCGGACGATCTGCTGAATTTTGAGCAGCGAGCGCTGCGCCAGCATCAGATAATTATAAATTCCCGCCGCCAGCTGCCGGATGTAACCGGCCCGCAGCAGGAGTTGGTGGCTGATGACTTCGGCTTCGGCGGGATGCTCACGCAGAGTGGGGATAAAGAGAGTGTTCCAACGCATTTAGATGTAAAACACAATTATCAACTAGAGCCCTGAGAGGCGCCGGACCGGGTTTGCGTTTACTATGGCCGAAGTTTTCGCGGCACTTGAGCAGGCCCGCAAAGATCTCGAGGACGCCAAGGCGATCTTGGCGCATTTAGAGAAGTCCGCAGCCGAGCGGCTCAAGGAGCATGCGGCCTTCATCGCCGAACACGCGGAATATCGGCGCAAGCAGAAAAAAGCGCGATGCGCTCATCGATAAACGGGTTGCGCAACTATATCCAGCATCGGCGAGTGGAAGCGGCGGACGTCCTAGCCAACAACCCCTGACTCCTGCGTCGATATCGGACAATTAGAGTTCATTATGAATGAACAGCAGAGAATGGGGCAGACCCTCGCCGACAAGGACCCCGCAATTTTTCAGGCGATTGAACGAGAGCTGGACCGGCAGAATACGCGCCTGGAACTGATTGCCAGCGAGAACTTCACTTCAGAAGCCGTGCTGCAGGCCATGGGCAGCATCTTCACCAATAAATACGCCGAAGGCTATCCGGGCAAGCGCTATTACGGCGGCTGCGAGTTCGCGGACGTGGTGGAAACCCTGGCCCGCGATCGCGGCAAGCAATTGTTCGAGGCCGAGTACATCAATGTGCAGCCGCATTCCGGGTCGCAGGCCAATGAAGCTGCCTATGCAGCCGTACTGCAGCCGGGCGATACGATTCTGGGAATGAATCTGGCGCACGGCGGACATTTGACGCACGGACATCCGCTGAACTTCTCGGGCAAGCTCTATAAGGTAGTCGCCTACGGGGTCCGCGAAGAGGATGAGCTCATCGATTACGACGAACTGGCGCGCCTGGCCCAAGAGCACAAGCCGAAGATGATCATCGGCGGAGCCAGCGCCTATTCACGCGTGATCGATTTTGTACGCTTTCGCGAGATCGCCGATTCGGTTGGCGCGGTGTTTCTAGTGGACATGGCGCACTATGCGGGATTGATCGCGGGCGGCGTCTATCCGAATCCATGCAAATACGCCGACATCGTGACATCCACCACGCACAAGACCTTGCGGGGCCCGCGCTCCGGCGTGATCTTTGCCAAAGAGCAATTCGGAACGGCGATTGACAAGGCTGTTTTCCCGGGAGCCCAGGGTGGCCCGCTGGTACACATCATAGCTGCCAAAGCGGTCTGTTTCCTGGAGGCTCTGGCGCCGGAATTCCGCAAATATCAACAACAAGTACTCGCAAATGCGCGCGCGCTGGCGGCTTCGCTGAGCGCCGAAGGGTTTCGCGTAGTTAGCGGCGGCACCGATTCGCACATGAT
>DATHIZ010000078.1:0-14277 GCA_035316385.1 Bryobacteraceae bacterium
CAAGCCGTAGACCGCCGCCGTGTCGATCCAGTTGATTCCGGCGTCCAGCGCCGCGCGAATCGCCCCGGCGGAGTCTGAATCGTCCTGGTCTCCCCAGGAAAACGCCCAGCCCGTGCCACCCATCGCCCAGGCGCCAACGCCTAACGGGGTGATCTCCAAATCGCTGTTTCCAAGTTTTCTCAGTTGATTCATACTTCTTCGACCAAGTTAGCAGAGCACATTTGGCCTTTCAGGCCCTGCTATACTTCGGGGCTTGTCCCACCAAACCCGTTTCCGCGTGCGCTATGCCGAAACCGACCAGATGGGCGTCGTGTATCACGCCAATTATCTGGTATGGATGGAAATCGGCCGCGTGGAACTAGTGCGTTCGCGCGGCTTCGCGTACAAAACTCTGGAAACCGAGGGGCTGTTTCTTTCGGTCATCGAAGCCAATTGCCGCTACCTGTTTCCGGCCCGCTACGATCAGGAAATTATTGTGGAGACCACAGTCGTCAAATCGAGCCTGCGCGGCATCGAGTTTGGCTATCGTATTCTCTCCGCCGAGCCGGAGCGCCTGCTGGCGGAGGGATTCACCCGCCATCTTTGGCTGAACCGCGAGATGCGTCCGGCCCGCCTGCCGGAGCAGTACCGTGACACCTTACGGTTAGGATGAAAAGTAGTGATACACGTAGTCATGCCGGTTGGTCCGCTACGCTGCAACTGCTCGATTTTTGGCGATGAGCAGACGCGCGAAGCCATCGTTGTCGATCCGGGCGGCGATATCTCAGTAATTACGGCAGTCCTCGAAAAGCATTCGCTCAAGGTCAAGGCCATCGTCATCACCCACGGCCATATCGATCACGTTGCTGCCGCCGCTGAACTAAAGGCGCTCACGCAAGCGCCGGTGTACATGAACGAACGGGACCAGGAACAGTTGGACATGGGCGAATTGCAGGCTAACTGGATCGGTATCCCAGTGCCGGGGAAAGTCGAAATCGATACGCCTGCGGTCGACGGAACGGTGCTGGGCTTGGGCAGCGCGGCGTTTCACGTTCTCCACACGCCCGGCCACACCAAGGGAAGTCTATGCCTGTGGATTCCGGAAGAGAATAAGCTGGTGGCGGGCGACACACTGTTTCGAGACTCCATCGGCCGCACCGATTTGCCGGGTGGCGACGGGCGCGTGATTCTGTCCTCCATCAAAACTCGCCTGCTCGATTTGCCCGACAGCGCTGTAGTGATACCAGGGCACGGCGAAAGCACTACCATCGGACGCGAGAAGGCACTCAATCCTTTCCTGCGGCAGCTGTGAATGCCGCCCCCGATTGTTGAGGACCTCTCTGGCGAATCGGCCATTCTTGAGCAAGCTGCGCGCCAGGCCATTCGGTTCCTGGAAGAGGTGGACCGGCGGCCCGTGTTTCAGCCGCCGCGCGCTCTGCCGCCTGCGGTTCTACCGGGAGAGGGACAAGGCGCTGCCGCAACGCTCGAGCTGTTCAGCGCCCACTTTGAGCCGCTTCTCTCGGCGTCAGCGGGATCTCGCTACCTGGCCTTTGTGACCGGCGGCAGCACTCCGGCCGCCGTGGCTGCGGACTGGCTGGTCAGCGCCTATGACCAAAACGCCTCGCACGCCCGCGGCTCCTGCGCCTGCGCCGTGGAGTTGCAAGCGCTCGATCTGTTGCGTCAGCTCGTTGGCTTGCCGACCGGCTTTGAAGCGTGCATGGTTACAGGTGCGACCATGGCCAACTTCTGTGGACTCGGCGCGGCCCGTCAGTGGTGCGGCGAGCGACAGGGCGTCGACATCTCTCAATCCGGCGTGGCCGCCGCGCCGGCTATGGCAGTGTTCGCCGCTACTCCGCACGCCAGCGCAATCAAGGCACTGGCCATGCTGGGCATGGGGCGCGCGGCGCATCGCTCCGTGCCTTGTTTGCCCGGGCGCGAAGCCATGGATATGCAAGCTTTGCGCGCGGCACTTGCCAGGCAGCAAGGACCAAGTATCGTTCTGGCCAGCGCCTGTACGGTCAACACCGCCGATTTCGACGATCTTTCCGCCGTAGCGGATCTCTGCGGTGAATTCGGAGCCTGGCTCCACGTGGATGCCGCCTTCGGTCTGTTCGCCGCGTGTTCCGCCCGCCACGCGGGTCTACTCCGCGGCCTCGAACGGGCGGATTCCCTTTCCGCCGATGCGCACAAGTGGCTCAACGTGCCGTACGATTGCGGTTTCGTCTTCACCCGCCACTTGAGGATGCTGGAGAAGACATTTCATGCCAGCGCCGTGTACCTCATGGGCAACACGACCGAGGAAGTGCCGGATCTGTTTCAGCGGACGCCGGAAAGCTCGCGCCGCTTCCGCGCGCTGCCGGTCTGGATGACGCTCATGGCCTACGGCCGCGAAGGCTACCGCGAAATTATCGAACGTACTTGCGCTCTAGCGGAGTCGCTCGGCGATTGGATACAAGCCTCTGCGCATTTCGAACTGCTGGCTCCGGTCCGTTTGAATATCGTCTGTTTTGCCCTGCGCCGCGCCACACCTGAAGCCAACCGGCGTTTTTTGCGCAATCTTGAGGCCGACGGCCGGGCCTTTCTTACGCCTACGCACTATGCCGGAAAGCCTGCGTTGCGCGCCGCTTTCTCGAACTGGCGAACGAGTGCCGCGGACCTCGAAATAATCCGGGAAGCTTTGCTGGACGCAGCGAGAAGAATATAACGCTCTACTTTGCTTTCTTTAGCTCGAGCACGCTGCCAATCAATTCTTTCGCATCGTTCAAGCTCTTTGAGATCAGCTGGATATCCATTGCCGGTTTGCCAGGTTGCCGCGCGCTCTGACAATACACGCCGTGCTGCCCGACTAACACCAGCGCGTCCGTAATGCAATCCAGCGTGACTGCCAGGCGGCCGCGCTCGAGTCCCATCATGAACTCATAGCGCTCCAAATCGTCCTTGCGTTCCTGGTAAACCGTCATGCTTTCAAAATCTCACACCCTTTGCGGTCTACACTAGAAGTGGTTTCTTTTCATGCAAATTCCTTCCTGGCCACAAGCTGACGAGCGGGAAGCGGACCTGCTCCGCATGGTTCTGGAAAGTCCTCAATGGGGAGGGTTCCATCCATTTGTTGCCGAATTTGAACAGAGTTTTGCAGCCTATCAGCACTCGAAATACGGCATCACTCTGTGCAACGGCACGGTAGCCATGGAACTGCTTTTGGGGCTAATGGGTATCGGCGTGGGTGACGAGGTCATCGTTCCAGCCATCTCGTTTATCGCCACGGCCACGGCTGTTTCGCGCGTCGGAGCTACGCCGGTTTTCGTCGACATCGAAGAAGATTCCTACAACATTGACCCGGCGCGCGTCCGGGAAGCTATTACCCCGAAGACTAAGGCCGTTATGGCAGTTCATTTTGGCGGCACGATCTGCAACGTGCAAGCGCTGCTTGCTATTTGCGGGGAGCACGGCATCACGCTGCTGGAGGATGCGGCGCACGCGCAGGGCTCGGAATGGAAGGGCCGCCGGGCGGGCAGCTTCGGCCTCGCGGCCACTTTCAGTTTTCAGAATGGCAAAGTGCTTACTGCGGGCGAAGGCGGAATCCTGATTACCTCCGACGATGATTTGGCTGTCCGCGCGCGTTCCGTGGCGAATTGCGGGCGGATCGCCGGCCGCAGCTTTTACGAGCACACCCACCTGGGCACGAACTTCCGGCTCACAGCCTTTCAAGCGGCGGTGCTGCTGGCGCAGTTCGAACGCCTGCCCGGGCAGAATGCGCAGCGCGCCGCCAATGCTTCTCTTTTATGTGAGTTGACGGCGGATTTGAAACAGATTGTTTGGCAGCCGCAGCCGGCTGGACAAACCGACAATCCGTTCTATCTGCTCACCGGAAGGCTCACGGGCGGCAAGACGTCGCGCGATCAATTCTGCCGGCTGCTCGCCTCCTCCGGAGTGCCTTGCACGCCTTTTTATCCACACACCCTCTACCGGAATCCGCTCTATCAAAATGACGGCGGTGCGTGCCGCGTGACGCCATGCCCCATGGCGGAAGCCCGCGTGCTCGATGCTTTCTGGTTGCCGCACCGTCTGTTCCTGGCGGAACCGGAGACGATTCGACAGGCTGCCGCAGTGATTGCCGCGGCTATGGATGGACGGCCGGCTTCGCTTCACCGCCAGCAGATGGCGGGGTCACATGCTGGCCCGTCACTCTGAACTGGGTGTCATGCTCATGCAGAAATCCGAGTTTTTGCAACTCCAATTCCTGCGTGCTCGGGTCATTCTGCAATCGCTGAATGCGCTGTTTCTTGGCGGAGACTTCGCGCGCCAGGTTTGCGTTCTGTTCTTCAAGCAAGCGGATCTGACGGTGTTTTTCCGCCAGGGCGTTTAAACCTTGCGGCCCACGCAACATAATCGTCGCGTATGCGGCCAGGCCGGAAAGCGTAGCTAGAGCAGCGATAGGTCTAAGGAGGGAGCGGAACATCTCTTGGCGAACTGTGCCTTCCATCTATTTATAAACTTGTTTTGGGCAAAGGTCTACCAAAATCGAAATCAAAAATTTCTACCGCTGATAAACAAGCTATGACTGAAACGTTACTCATTCTCTGCGCTTGCGCGAATGACGACGATGCCTTAAGAATTGCGAACACCCTCGTCGAACAGCGCCTCGCCGCATGCGTGAACATCGTGCCGGGCGTTCGCAGCATCTATCGCTGGCGGGAACAGGTCGAATCCGGTCAAGAAATCCTGCTCTTCATCAAGACGTCGCAGGAACGCTTTCCTGCTTTGCGCGACCGCATTGCCGAGCTGCATCCTTACGACACGCCCGAGGTGATCGCGCTGCCAATTGTGGGCGGACTTGAGAAGTATTTGGTCTGGCTGCGCGAGCAAGTTTGAACTAGACTCAATCTCATGCGTAGATTTTCCGCCTTCCCAGCCTTGCTGTGCGCTGTTTTACTCTGCGCGCAGGAGAAACCTCTCACGGTGCTGCCGTACACCCCTAGCTTGGCCACTCAGTTTATGGACAAGTCGGTTGATCCTTGCGTCGACTTCTACAAATATGCGTGCGGCAATTGGAATAAACTCAATCCCATTCCCGCGGACCAATCCTCATGGGATGTTTACGGCAAGCTGGCGAACGAAAATATGCGCTTCCTGTGGGGCGTGTTGGAACAGGCCGCGCAGTCTGGAGAGCGGAACGCTAACGAACAGAAGATTGGCGACTACTTTCACGCCTGCATGAATGTTGCCGCTGTCGACAGCGCCGGAGCGAAGCCCCTCGGGGCAGGTCTGGCAAGCATTGCCGCCCTGAAAGCGCCGTCCGATTTGGCTGCTTACATCGGCGAAGAACACAGGCACGCTGCAACAAACGTACTTTTTGGTTTCGGCTCAGGCCAGGATTATGACGAGTCCTCGCGCATGATTGCCCAGGCGGGCGCCGGAGGACTAGGGTTGCCGGACCGCGACTACTACACCAAAACCGACGCGAAGTCGCAAGAGATCCGGCAGCGCTACGTTCAGCACGTGCAAACCATGCTCGAAATGACCGGAGAATCGCCTGCCGATGCGCGGACCGATGCGCAATCGGTGATGACCATCGAAACGGATCTGGCGAAGCCTGCGCTCACGCGCGTCGAAAAGCGCAACCCTTATAACCTGAAGCATAAGCTGTCGTTCGCCGAACTGCTCCGCCTAACGCCCGCCTTCGATTGGAACATTTACCTGGCGAAACTGGGCGCGCCCCAGTTTCAGGAACTGAACGTCAGCGAGCCGAAATTCTACGAACAGTTGAACGCGGAACTGACGGCGCAAAGCATGGCTGCCTGGAAGGCCTACCTGCGGTGGCACCTGGTGCATGCGCGCGCCAGTTACCTGGCACCGCGCTTCAACCAGGCGAACTTCGATTTCTACAGCGCTTATCTGCGCGGCGTGAAGGAAATGCCGCCGCGCTGGAAAAAGTGCACGCGCCTGGTGGATTCGCAACTGGGCGACGCGCTCGGGCAGGTCTTCGTGGCCAAAACCTTTGCCCCTCAGACCAAACAAGACGCTTTGCAGATGACGCAACAAGTCGAAGCGGAAATGAGCAAAGATATCGACAGCCTGAAGTGGATGGGCGGCGACACCAAGCAGCAGGCGCTGAAGAAGCTGACTTCCATCGTCAACAAGATCGGCTATCCGGACAAGTGGCGCGACTACAGCTCCGTCCGTATCCAACCGGACGACTTCGCGGCCAATGCGGAGAGCGTCTGGACGTTTGAAACACGGCGCGACCTATTGAAAATCGGCAAAGCCGTCGACCGGAGCGAGTGGTTCATGAGTCCACCCACGGTGAACGCTTATTACGATCCCCAGATGAACGATATCAACTTTCCGGGCGGAGTACTGCAGCCGCCGCTGTTTGATCCGAAGATGGACGCCGCGCCAAATTACGGCAACACCGGCGCCACCATCGGCCATGAGCTGACCCACGGCTTCGATGATGAAGGCAGGCAGTTCGATGCCGCCGGCAACCTGAAAGACTGGTGGACGCCGACGGACGCAAAAGCGTTCGAGGAGCGCGTCTCCTGCGTGCGCAAACAGTACGCCGATTACGTCGTGATCGACGATATTCACATCAACAGCAGCCTCACGGCCGGTGAAGACGTGGCGGATCTGGGTGGAACGCTGCTGGCCTACATGGCCTGGAAGCGGGCGACCGAAAACCAAACTCTTGAGCCGGTGGAGGATCTGACGCCGGATCAACGTTTTTTCGTTGGCATGGCTCAGTGGGCCTGCGGTGACGAGCGGCCGGAAAGCAAGCGCATGCACGCTGCTATCGATCCGCACTCGCCGGCAGAATTTCGCATCAACGGCGTGGTTGCCAATCTGCCTCAGTTCGGGGAGGCCTTCGCCTGCAAAGCGGGCCAGCCGATGATGCGGGTTAACGCCTGCCGGGTTTGGTGATGTTCCGAACTTCGGCTGTATCCGAGGCCGTGTCGTAAATAACGAATGTGGGGGCGACATCTTCCCACCGGCCGCTCGAAAATTTTGCTCCCATGACCGGCCCCGGATTGATGAGCCTGCACTCGCCCGCGCGCGAGATCTCCAGTTCGTGATTGTGTCCGAAGCAGACAACATCATAGTTGCCCGACTTTGCCATGGGGCGGGCCAGGTAGTCGAAGTGGTTGACGGCAAACCGTTTTCCGTCGAAGGCCGTTTCGAACAGCTCGCCATGCAGGTGGCAGTTCGCGACTTTGGAAGCCTTGGACGTGATTCGATATAGGTCTGCGTCGTTGTTTCCGAAGACGATGTGGACGTCTCCGGCGAACTTGACCAGCTCATCGATCACAAACGGCGAGCACAGGTCGCCGCAGCACAGCAGTATATCCGTGCCTTGCGCCGCCTGAATTGCGGCTTGCAGGTTCCACAGATTGTCGTGTATGTCGGAAAGGATGGCGAGCTTCATGAGGCTATTGATAAAAATTGCGGGCCCAGGCGTGACGCCTCAGAATCGCGAGCGTTTTCCGGTCGAGCGGACCAGCGTCCGGAACGCGGCAACTGCTCTCCACAGTGGCTACGCGCCGCATGCCCGGAATCGTGGCGGTCACGGCCGGATGCGAGAGACAAAAGCGCAGGGCGATCTCGGCCAAAGTGCTGGGAAGCCCTGCTAAGTCGTGTTTTAGGGCATTTACGCGCTCTATGACCTGGCGCTTGCGGTCGTCCCGGAAATACGATGCGCGAAAGTCGCCCGGCTCGAACTGCGACTCTTCAGTGATGCTTCCGGTCAAGCCGCCTTCATCCAGCGGCACGCGGGCCAGGACGCCTATTTTCTTTTCGAGGCACAGCGGAAACAGGTTCTTTTCCGCGCTCTGATCGAAGATGTTGTAAATTACCTGGACCGCATTCAGGAGCCCGGTCCTGATGGCTTCGAGCGCCGAATCCGGATCGTGCGCCGAGATAGAAATGCCGAAGAAACGGACTTTGCCGCTCTTGCGCAAATCTTCTATCGCTTTACGCCATTCTTCGGTTGCGGTCCACTGATCGGTCCAAACGTGGAATTGCTGCAAGTAGATCTGCTCGACGCGCAGGTTCCGGAGGCTTTCTTCAGTCGAGCGAATGATGTAGTCATAAGGGAAGACTTGGTCAATCGGGGTCGTGGGGAGGGCTGGCCAGACGCGGTTCATGGGCGGAATTTTCGTGGCCACGAACACTCTGTGGACGCTTTTGTCGACAGCTTGTCCTACCAGTTGTTCGCTGTGACCGTCGCCGTAGGCCAGCGCGGTATCAACCAGGGTAACGCCTAGCTCGAAGGAGCGTTCGAGCGCGCGCAACGACTCATCGTCCTGATTTCCGTGCCATTGCTTCCCGCCGATACCCCAAGCGCCGAAGCCGATCTCGCCAATTTCCGATTCGCTTGTGCCTAACCTTCGATAACGCATGCACTACTACTATTAGCGCGTCGTAGGAATAAGGCACAAATGTCTGACCAATTAAAGAAAATTTACATGGGAGTTTTAAGGCATTTTCTCGAACTGTGGGCCGGATATCCGGCCCACCCCGAGGCTTTTAAAGATTGCAGTCTACTAGCGCGGGTGCGTTACGAAACGCTGAAACCGTTCTCCGCCGCCGCCGCTTTTCCCTTGGCAGCGGCACGCAGAGTGGAAGGCGACGAGATCGTCAGGAGCCGTCGGGATAGTTTCAACAGCCCGCGGCGCTCTAACAGATTTAATGTGGTCGAGGTTGTTTCACGAGTGGCCCCGATGAGGTCGGCCAACTCCAGCTGGGTAATCGGTAGTTGATAGCCTGCGAGGTCCTCATGTGGTTTGACCAGAGTCGACAATTCCGCCAAGTAGTAAAGAATGCGGAACTCAACATCATGCAGGCATAGTAGTTCTACGCGGTGAGCAAGGGCTAGTTTTTGTTCGAGCAAATAATTGACAAGAGCGGCTGCAAGCCCGGGGGTGGTGGTGACTGTACGCCTTAGTGCTTCACGCGGCACGCGAAATACGGTTGCGGGGCTTAGCACTTCTGCGTCGCTGTAGTAGCTTTGAAGATCTTCCGACAAAGCTTCTTCGCCCGCCAAGTGGCCGGGTCCGCAAATGGAAAGGATGATTTTCCCGCCTGAGAGGCTGGAACGAGTAAGTTTCACCAGGCCCTCGTCGATGAAATACAAGGCATCGGCGGTTTGACCTTGCGAGAAGATTGACGTAGACCGGCGTAAAGATGAAAGTCTGCTTACTTCAGCAGTGAGCAGTAATTCGTTTCGCAGCGAAGATATGAGTGATTGAGACAAATGGTTTCCCCGGTATTTTTTTATTTCCGATTATATGCAGGAATAGTAGCAATGCATACAAAAAACTTCTTCGAAGGTAATCTTGCGGATTAGTTTTTTAAAAATCGGGGGTTGGGTTACGGATTGAAGCGGCAAATTTTGAGGCTGTGTGAAATATATTACTAATATCGTCCGCTTCAATTGCGTGACGAGTAAGGTTCAACGAAGAAACGAACTCGTCGATGGCACGTAGTATTTCTAGTTTGTTGCTGGAAAAGATACTAAGCCATAGATCTGGGGCACTAAGTGACAACCGAGTCATGTCTATCAGGCCGGGTCCGAAAATTTTCCGTAGCGCGTCGGTGTTACGCTGCGCAAGAGTAACGGACAAGGCGGTCGAAACAAGTTGAGGCAAGTGAGAAGTTAGCGCCACGGTCTGATCGTGTTCTTGAGGAGAGGTATCAAGGACCTTCGCGCCCAATCGAGCGAGCCATTCCCTGAACTCCTGGGTAGCGGGGGTCTCTCGACTCACGGGAGTCAAGACATAAGGCCGGCTGCGGAACAGGTCGGCCTCGGCTGCGGCGGCGCCGCGCTGTTCTTTTCCGGCGAGAGGATGTCCACCGAGGAAGGTAGCCGAGCGTAAGTGGAGTAAGGCCCGTTCAACGATTTGGACCTTCGTGCTGCCGGCATCCGTAACTAAGCATCCAGCTCGCGCCAACGGTCCGAGGATTTCAATTGTCTCCAGAATGCGATTAACGGGCTGCGCGAGATAAATAAGATCGGCTCGACGGGCGGCTTGTTCGAGCGTCGCCTCGCTCGAGATTGCGCCGCATGCCAAACCATCCGCGATGGCGGAGGGAGAACTGACGCCGGCAATTTCGCCTTCAAAACCGGCTTTGCGGAGGGCCAGGCCGAAGGACGCTCCGATTAGCCCGACGCCGACAATAGCCACGTTTTGCATAGGAGCGTTATGCGCTGCGCCCGATGGCGGCGGCAATGGCGCGGGTTTGCTGCATCATTTCAGAGAACTGGCGGGGATTCAGTGTCTGCGCGCCGTCGCTGGCGGCGTGATCGGGATCCGGATGGACTTCGACCAACAGGCCGTCGGCGCCGGCGGCGACAGAGGCGCGCGCCATAGCAAGAACATAATCGCGCTTGCCGGTTCCATGCGAAGGGTCCGCCAGCACGGGCAAGTGGGTAAGACGCTTCAAAACCGGAATCGCGGAAATGTCCATAGTGTTGCGCGTGCTGGTTTCGAAGGTACGAATGCCGCGCTCGCATAAGATCACTTCGTAGTTACCGCCCGACATGATGTATTCGGCGGATAGTAGTAGTTCTTCTATGGTCGCGGCAATCCCGCGTTTGAGTAATACGGGTTTGCGGACTTTACCTAATTCGCGCAGCAGGTTGAAATTCTGCATGTTGCGCGCGCCCACTTGGAGAATGTCGGAATATTGCAGAAGTAAGGGGATCTGCACCTGGTCCATTACTTCACTTACTACCAGTAAGCCATTGCGATCAGCGGCGGCGCGGATAAGTTTGAGGCCTTCCTCCCCCATGCCTTGAAAGCTATAGGGTGAACTACGAGGTTTGAAGGCTCCTCCGCGAATGACTTGGGCGCCGCCCGCGGCCACTATGGCTGCGGATGCTTCTATCTGTTCCTGGCTTTCGATACTGCAAGGGCCGGCCATGGAGATGACTTTCGCCGCGCCTATTTCGACGTTACCCAGTTTGATGACTGTGCCGCCAGGATTGAAGTTGCGGCTGGCCAACTTGTAGGGCGAGACGATACGATGGCATTCCTTGACGCCTTCCATGACTTCGAGGGTGGCCGGATCGAATTCATCGATTGGTCCCACGCCCCCTAAGACTGTATGGCGCACTCCGGTAGAACGATGAACGGTGAAACCCATTTCTACGAGGCGGCTGATGACGGTTTCCGTTTGCGCCTCAGTGGCGGCTTCCTGCATGACTACTAACATGATTTCTTTTCGGCCTGGTTGGAGGACGAGTCTAAAGGCTTGGCGGACATATTTGTCTTTTGGACGGTCCGCATCTCGTCGATGATCCGTTCAAAAATCCGTTTGACGGCGTCGGCTGACAATGGTCCGCGGTTGTGCGCTATTACATTGGCAAACACCTGGTCTTCGCGTTTAGGTTCGTAGACGCCTAAACGAAGCTGCTGTTTCGCGCGGCCGATTTCTTCCACAATGGCGGTGCGTTCGTTGAGCAGTTCAATCAAGCGTACATCAATCGCGTCAATCTGGACGCGGCAACGGGTCAGACTTTCTAATGTGTATTGACTCATGACGGTTGCAATGGGGCGGTTAGCTGTTTTGTGAATGCTTCGAGTTTTGCCGCGAGATCCGGATCGGCAGCATTGGCTTCCATGAACTTGACAAGCGCGCTGCCTACCACCACGCCGTCGGCGAGGCCAGCTACTTCGGCTACCTGCGCGGGCGTGCTGACGCCAAAGCCAACCGCCAAGGGAAGCGGCGTGAGCTGGCGCATGCGGTGTGTGAGAGGGGCAGCCGCGGCGGATAGCGAGTCTCGTTCGCCGGTGACGCCGTTACGCGACACCAGGTAAATGAAACCGGAGGAATGCTCAGCGATGAGTTTCAAGCGGCGCTCGCTACTAGTCGGAGCGGCCAGAAAAACCGTGTCGAGAGCGTACTCGCGCAGGCGGGCGACCGGATCGGCGGCTTCTTCAATGGACAGGTCAGTTAATAGAACGCCGTCTACACCCGCAGCGGAGGCATCGCGCGCCAGTTTATCGAAGCCGTAGCGCAGCAGTGGATTGAGGTAGCTGAACAGGAGCAGCGGGATTTCGGAGTGGCGGCGAATTTCGCGCACCGTTTCGAGTATGCCGGAGAGGGTGGTTCCGGCACGCAGCGCTCGCTCGGAAGCTCGTTGGATGACGGGTCCGTCGGCGATGGGATCGGAGAAGGGAACTCCCAGTTCAATGAGATCGGTCCCGCCGCGTTCGAGCGCCAGGACGAGCGAAGCGGTGTGCGCCGGTGATGGATCACCAGCAGTGAGGTAGGCGATGAACGCCTTACGGTTTTCGGCTTTGCACTTCAAGAAGAGATTGGAAATGCGCGTGGCTGCAAGGACCATTAGGCTGCTCCCCCATCGCTATCTAGCTCCGGCATGTTTTCTCTATATATGCCGATGTCTTTGTCGCCGCGGCCGGAAACGTTCACGACATAGACCTTGCCCGGCTCGGAAGGCGCGCGGCGGATGGCTTCGGCCACGGCGTGAGAGGATTCGAGCGCGGGGATAATGCCTTCGATCCGCGCCAATGTTTTAGCAGCGGCCAGCGCCTGAGCGTCAGTTACCGCCAGATATTCGCAGCGCTGGCGATCGTGCAGCCAGGCATGCTCGGGTCCGATGGAAGGATAATCCAATCCCGCCGAGACCGAGTGAGTCAGACCGATTTGGCCATGCTCATCCTGGAGGAGATAGCTGAAGGTGCCTTGCAGCACACCGGGTGAGCCACCGTTGAAGCGGGCGGCGTGTTCGCCGAGTTTCTGGCCCCTTCCGCCGGCTTCGATGCCGACCAGTTGCACGGCGGCATCGTTCAAAAAAGGAAAGAAGATGCCGATGGCATTGCTGCCGCCGCCGACGCAGGCAAAGATGGTATCGGGTAAACGGCCCATTTGTTCGAGCGACTGCAAGCGGGTTTCCTCGCCTATGACCTTATGGAAATCGCGGACCATCATCGGGTAGGGATGCGCGCCGAGTGCTGAGCCTAAAAGGTAATGGGTGGTTTCCACGTTTGTGACCCAATCGCGCATGGCTTCACTGATGGCGTCTTTCAGGGTGCGGCTGCCATTGGTGACGGCGACTACTTCGGCTCCGAGGAGGCGCATGCGAAAGACGTTCAGGCGCTGGCGGCGCATGTCTTCTTCACCCATGTAGACGACGCATTGCATGCCGAACAGGGCGCATACGGTAGCGGTTGCGACACCATGCTGCCCAGCCCCTGTTTCAGCGACGATGCGCTGCTTGCCCATGCGGCGCGCGAGCAGAATCTGACCTAGGCAGTTGTTGATTTTGTGGGCGCCCGTGTGCAGCAGATCTTCCCGCTTCAGCCAGATCTGGGCGCCACCCAAGGTGGCGGTCAGGCGCGCGGCGAAGTAAAGCGGAGTGGGCCGGCCGGCGTAGTGGTGCAGTAACGAGCGCAGTTCGGTGTCGAAGGCGGGATCGGTACGCGCCTCGCGGTAGGCCAGCTCGAGCTCTTCGAGCGGAGACATGAGGACTTCAGGTACATAGCGGCCACCGTAGGGTCCGAAGTGGCCTTGGGAGTCAGGTAGAACGGGGATACTCATTTGATTAGTTCCTGCGGCATGGCTAGTGCTCTTTGCTTCCATTTCAACTGCGCAAGACGGGCCTACGGTCCTTTGCGCTTCCATGTCACCCGCGCAAGACAGGCCGAGGGCCTTTTGCGCTTTAAACGCTTCAAGCGCGGCGCGAACGAAGGCCGCCACGCGCGGCTGGTCTTTCCTGGCGGGTTGAGATTCTAATCGGGAACAAGCGTCGACACCCCACGGATGAGCGGCGCCGATAGCGGCGGCAACGTTCGAGGCGTCCAGACCGCCGGCCACCAAGAAGGGGCGGGGAAAGGCGGCGGCGAGTGTCCAATCGAAGGTTTGGCCCGAGCCACCGTAGAGCGGCGAGGGGCTGTCGAGCAGAAAGGCTTCGACGTCAGGGTGTAGAGAGGGTGGGGTGGCGGCGGCTTGGATAGCTTGCCAGACGCGGAACGATCCGGCCAGGTGAAGGGGGAGCTTATCTCCGTGAAGCTGCAGCACGTCGAGCGGGACGATGGATGCGGCTTCGAGCAGTTCCTCTTCGCTGGGGTTTACGAAGACGCCGACGCGAAGGAAGGGCACGGACACAGAGCGGGCAATTTCGCGCGCATTCGCAGGCGTAATGTAGCGCGGGCTGGCTGGATAGAAATTGAAGCCGAGGGCGTTGGCTCCGGCATTGACGGCGGTGAGGGCGTCAGCCACGCTGGTGATGCCGCAAACTTTCACGATACAAGCCGGGACGGTGCAAGGCGATGCGATGGA
>DATHIZ010000079.1:0-8166 GCA_035316385.1 Bryobacteraceae bacterium
GACTTCCATCTTGAAGTTTTTCTGCTTTCCGTCGCGATCCACTGTGAAATTGACCGTCGAGCCAATCGGAAGATCCGCGACCTTGGTCACCAGTTCCTGGCCGTCCTTCACCGGGTGGTCGTTCATCGCAACAATGATGTCGTCCTCCCGAAGCCCAGCCATTCCGGCCGGACCGGTAGCCGCTACGGATTCCACCATCACTCCATGGTCCAGTCCAAAAGCACGCAGGGTGTCCGTATCGCTGGAGCTGCGCGTCCATTTAATCCCGATGGAACCTCGAATGACCCGCCCGTCGTGAATGATGTCGTTATAGACTTTCACCGCCATGTTGGAAGGCAGGGCAAAGCCATAGCCTTCATAAGAACCGCTGCGCGTGGCGATCATCGTGTTGACCCCGATCACCTCCCCGCGCACGTTCAGCAGAGGTCCTCCGCTGTTGCCTGGATTGATGGCGGCATCCGTTTGCAGAAAGTTTTGAAACTGCTTGGCTCCCGGCAAATCACGGCTCGTGCGCTGGGCGCTGATAATACCCGCTGTGACGGTGGCCTGCAAACCGAACGGAGAGCCGATGGCAATGACCCAGTCGCCCACTTGCACACTTTCGGAATTACCGATCTGCACGGGAACCAGCGGCCGCTTCGTATCAATCTTGAGTACCGCCAGATCGGTCAAGTCGTCGACTCCAATGACGCGCGCGCGATATTCGGTTTCGTCATCCGCAAGCTTCACTTTGATCCGGTCGGCGTTTTCGACCACGTGTTGGTTGGTAATGATGTAGCCGTTCTTATCAACCACAAAGCCCGTGCCGGAGCCTTCCGTCCGGAAATTGCGCTGTTGCGGAGAGCCGAAATACCGCTTGAAGATGTCGGAAGGGTCTTTCGAACGCGGAGCTTCCTCCGGGCTATCGTTTCCCTGGTCGTCCGTGTCGTTCTTGCGCGTGCGCTTGCCGGGCTTGGGCAGATAATCCGACTCGATGTAAACCACCGACGGCTCCACCCGCTTGGTGAGCTTGGTGAATTCGTTCGAGATGGTGACCGCTTGTGGAACACTGAGTGGAGTCGCATCGGGAGCGACGCTACCGCTATTCTGCCTGTCCGCTTTGACGTCCGTGTTGATGATTGTCCCAATGACGATGCCCAACACCAACGTAAACAGCAGCAATCCGAAGCTAAGTAACTTGAGCTGCTTCAATTTTTCCAGGAACACCATGCCCACAAAAACCTTTCCGAGCGGTTTTTTCTAGTATAGTGAGTTTTCGGCGGCTCTGCTTCAGAGTTGTCCCGCCGGTTTCAATTCCACCACTAGAATTCCTGCCAGAATTAAGGCGCCCCCCAGCAAAGCGCTCCCGGTAACCTTTTCGCCGCCAACGGCCGCGGCGGTGACCAGCGCAATGACCGGTTCCAGAGCAAAAATTAAAGCCGTACGCGTGGGCGTGGTGTATTTCTGACCCCACGTCTGGAGCGCAAACGCGACAGCCGTGGCGAAAATGGCCGTCAGGAGGATGGCGAATACGACTTCCGGGCTCCAGTGGGCCTGTGGCGGTTCGACGCTCAAAGAGATCGACGACAAGACCGCCGCGCAAGCGATTTGGCCTAATGCAACCGCTTGGAAGCTCTCGCGCCGTGAAAAATAGCCGAGCAGCAGTAAGTGGAACGCAAAAGCGATCGCGCAGCCGATGGTCAGCAGATCGCCGCGATTGAACTGGAATCCTCCGGAAAGCGAAGGCAAAGTGAGCGCCGCCATGCCGGCTGCCGCGGCTAAAACTCCCAGCAGTTCCCGCGCTTGCGGCCAGCGGCGATAGATCGCGGCGCCCAGCAGCGGCACCAGCACGATATACAGGCCGGTGAGAAAGCCGGACTTACCGGCGCCAGTGTACTTCAATCCAAAGGTCTGCAGCATATAGCCCAGCCACAAAAAGGTTCCGGTCAGTACGCCCCCGCGAAGGCCTAGTAAGAGTTCGCGTGCGCTTAACCGGCGAAATGCCGGCCAGAACATCGGCAGCATGCAAACGCTCGCCAGGCTGAAACGCAACGCCAGAAAGTAGACCGTCGAAATTTCGTTGAGCGCTTGCTTCACCACCACGAAGGTGGTGCCCCAAACGACTGCAACCAAGGCCAGCGCTAGATCGGCTTGCCACCGTTGTGGAGCCTTTTTCGAAGCTACTGGAAAGGCGACGCTATCCACCCGTAACAAATCCGGGCTGTGCCTGCCGGCTGTATTCGGCGAATGCCGCTAAAACCAGCAGGATGCGCCGCAAACCCAGGTCGCGTGTATCCGGCTGATACCACTCTTGCGACGTGTGCGCGCCGCCGCCTTGGCCTCCCGCCCCGATGGACACTGCCGGCAGGCCCATGGACAGCGGGACATTGGCGTCGGTCGAAGCGCAATCCACCCGCGAACGGATATTGAGATAGGAATCCACGGCCTGAATAGTCTTCAGCAGCGGTGCTTGTTCCGGCAGTTTGCCGCCGGGCCGCGAGCCGAGTTCCTTGATCTTGGCGGTAAGCCGTTCGCCTTTGGATATTCGGTTCTCGCGTTCGAGCGTGCGCTCGACCGCTGCAGTCAGCAAGGCCGCAATCTCTTCGAGGAGCGCCGGCTCTTCCGATCGCAAATCGAGTTTGGCGCGCGCGCTCGACGGGATCGAGTTAACGCTGGTGCCGCCCTCGACAATGCCGAAATTATAAGAACAGCGTATTTTGCGTTCCGACGTCAGCCTTGCGCCAGCCGCCTGTACGAATGAACTGATTACCTCGCTAACCGCATGCACTGGGTTCGGGACGCCGTAATCATTCCAGCTGTGGCCGCCCGGACCCGAAAAGCTGATTTCAAAGCGCCGGCTGGCTAAAGCTTGCACCGTGACGTGGTCGGTCGAAGGTCCATCGAGCACCAGGAACCCGGCGATACGCGACAACAACTGCGCCTGCCGGCACAGGTAGCGCATGCCACTCAAATTCCCTTCGCCTTCTTCTCCCACATTGGCTACAAGCAGGAGTGAGGAGGCAAGGCCGTGCAGCGCCGGGATCTCCGGCAGAATTTTGGCCAGTGCAAGCAATGCCGCCAGACCCGTGCCGTTGTCTGAAACGCCCGGTCCGCGCAGCCGCCCGTCGGGTCCGTAAAATACTTCTTCCGGGCGGCTAGGCGCAAGCACGGTATCAAGATGGGCGGAGACAATGATTGTTGGCTGGGGGACGGATGATTCGGCGGCGGATGCTGCCGCGCCTCCAGGCCGGAACGATGCCAGTACGTTGCCCGCCCGGTCCAGCTTGGCGTCCCAGCCCAGCAACTGCAGTTGCTGGCTAAACCACTCGGCGCGCTGCTGTTCGAAAAAAGTAGGGGCCGGAACCCGGCATAGCAATAGCTGTTGTTCATTGATCCAGGCTCGTTCCCGCGTCAATGCGCGCTGTGCTTGCACCAGGGCCGCTTGCTCGGCCAGTTGCGCGATACTCCGGCTTTCCAGGGTAATGCGCCCTATGGGAGTGGTAAGCGACTTGGGTTGTGTTGCCAAGAGTGTGCCGATAGCCTAGTTTACCTGGGTGCCGAGGATCTGGAGGCATAAAACCTTCTGATCCAGTCGAATGCCATCAACACATCGCCCTGTGACAAAATATGGCCGGCCTTTTCCCAGTGGAGGGTAAGGTCCGCGTTGGCGGAGCGGAAAATGTCGGCTAATTCCTCCACTTCGTCGGTGCCTACAATCGGATCGTCCAGCCCACTTGATACCAGCACCGGCTTCCGGCGAAGATCGACTGGCCTTTCCGGGACAAACGGCACCATGCCGCGCAGCAGGATCACACCCGCTAGCTTGTCCGGGTAGCGCAACAGCAAGCTGGTCGCAATATTTGCGCCATTCGAAAAGCCAACGGCCACCAGTCTGCCTTTGGAGAATTGATACGCTTTCGCGGCCGCATCGACAAACGCAGCCAGTTCGGCGGTCTGCAGCGCCAGGTCTGACTGGTCGAAAACTCCCTCGGCAAGCCTGCGGAAAAAACGCGCCATGCCGTGTTCCAGGACTTTGCCGCGCGGGCTCAACAGCGCCGCGCCCGGAGCCACGGCGCGGCCGAGCGGTGTCAGCGTGGTTTCATCGCCGCCCGTGCCATGCAACAGCAGCAGGATGGGCGCGGCGGGATTAGTCGCCGCCTCAAAGCGATGAACGAAGCCAAGATCTGTATCGGAACTCAGATCGAGACCCCCAGCGCGAGCGTAGTCCCCGAAGCCGTCATATACTTAATGGTAGTTGGCCTTCCCATATGCATACCTACTTGAAATTCGGCGGTTTAATGGTCCTGATTGTCGGTTCGCTCGTCTGGCTGGCGGTCGGTGGCGTCAAGGAGACCAAGACGTACTATAAGACCATTCCGGAGCTGCAGCAGATGGGCAAAGCGGCGAGCCAAGGGCGCGTGCGCGTAGGCGGCGACGTCAAACCCGGATCTATTGTGAAGAATGGCTCCCAGGTTTCTTTCGTTCTGCATCAGGGCGCGACCACTTTGAACGTAGTGTACAGCGGCATGGACCCTTTGCCCGACACTTTTAAAGACAATTCGCAAGCCTTGGCCGACGGCCGCCTTGGTCCGGACGGCGTGTTCGAAGCAACTAAAGTGCAAGCCAAGTGCGCGTCCAAATATGAATCAAAGCCCGTGCAGCGCGTAACGCACGTCGCCAGCGTGGCCAGCAATTAGAAAAAGGGTATAGCATCTAAGGGATATATGGAAAATCTCGGCGCCTTGGCGATCCTGCTTTCATTCTGTTTGGCCGTTTTCGCAATTGCCGCGGCCCTCGCCGGAAAGTATGGCCGCCGCCCGTTCTTAATCGTGAGCGCTGAACGCGCCGTTTACTCCATTTGGATTTTGCTCACCGCCGCCTCGGTCATCCTGGTCTATTGCCTGATGACCGGCGACTTCCGGCTGGCTTATGTAATGGGCCATACCAACAAGGCCATGCCGTCGATATACAAGTTCACGGCTTGGTGGGGCGGCCAGGAAGGCTCGCTGCTGCTTTGGTCGTGGCTGCTAGCCACCTATTCGGCCGTCATCGTTTTCACGAATCGCCGCAAGTTCCGGGACATGATGCCACTGGTTACCGCCATCATGATGACGGTTCTGGCCTTCTTCGTGGGCATGATTTCTTTTGTCGCCAGCCCGTTTAAGGTGCTGATGGCCGGCCGCGGCATTATCGATGTGGGAGATGGCAATGGCTTAAGCCCGCTCCTGCAAACGTGGAACATGGCGATTCATCCGCCCTTCCTGTATCTCGGCTACGTGGGCTTCACCGTGCCGTTTGCCTTCGCCATGGCATCCCTCGTCACCAGGCAGCCCGGGGAAGCCTGGATCCACACCACGCGGCGATGGGCCATTCTCACCTGGCTCTTTCAGAGCACCGGCATTCTGCTGGGCATGGGTTGGGCCTACAAAGTCTTGGGTTGGGGCGGTTATTGGGGCTGGGATCCGGTGGAAAATGCTTCACTCATGCCCTGGATCACGGCGACGGCATTCCTGCATTCCGTGATGATGCAGGAGAAAAAGGGCATGATGAAGGTCTGGAACATGGTGCTGGTCTCGGGCACCTTCCTGCTGAGCATCCTGGGTACAACGCTGACCCGCACCGGCCTGGTTTCGTCCGTGCACGCCTTCGCGCAGTCGCCGGTGAAGCCATACTTCACCACATTTCTTATTTCGGCGATCGTGCTGACCGCGTTTGCCATTATCAAGAACCTTCCCTATTTGAAGAGTGAGGTCAAACTCGAAAGCGTCGTCTCGCGGGAATCGAGCTTCCTCTTCAATAATCTGATTTTGCTGGCCAGCTGTTTTGCCGTCTTATGGGGAACGCTGTTCCCGGTGGTGATGGAAGCGCTGACCGGTGAAAAGGAAACCATTGACGGGCCGTACTACAACCGGGTCAATGTTCCGATTGCCCTCTTCCTCATTTTTCTGACCGGCGTCGGACCGCTGATTGCCTGGCGCAAGAGTTCGCTCAATAGCTTGAAACGTTCGTTTGCGATTCCCACGGTTGTCTTCTTCCTGGTGATAGCTGGCTTGGCCGGCGCCGGGATTCACGATATCGCGGCGCTTATTTCCTTCGGTCTCTGCGCCTTTGTGTCCGCGTCCATTATCGGTGAGTTCTGGAAAGGTTCGCGCGCCATCCAAGTCAAGGAAAAGATTGGGTTGCCCAAGGCCGCTTTCGAATTGACGTGGCGGAATACCCGGCGTTATGGCGGCTATCTCGTCCACATGGGCATTGTCTGCATGTTCGTCGGATTCACCGGCGCCGCCTTCAACCAGCATGAGACGCGCAGCCTGGCTCTGAACGAAAACCTGCGCTTCGGCTCGTATGACCTGAAGCTGTTGAACGTGAACGACAGCACTAGCCCCTCGGGAGATTATCAGTTCAGCCGCGCCACCCTGCAGGTTTCTCGTGACGGCAAAGTGATCGATCAGCTCGAACCGGAAGTCCGGCTTTATCAATCGAGCCAGCAGCAGTCTTCCATCGTTGGCATCCGGCGGCGGCTGAGTGAAGATCTCTACGTCAATTTTTCCGGCCTTTCGCCGGACAACTCAAAAGCAATTTTCCTGCTCTACATTTCTCCGCTGGTGACTTGCATCTGGGCAGGATACTGGATACTGCTATTCGGCACTTTGATTTGCTTGATTCCCGGTAAGGTGCGCTTGCAGTATGCGCGCACGGAGGTAGTAGGCATTGCTAGCACGACGCCCGTCACAGTTCAGCCTTAAGTTATTTCTGGCGTTCTTTGGCGTAATGGCCGCATTGGTCGGTCAAAGCGCGGCGCCAGGCGTCTCGCCAGACTCCACATCCTACTGGACGCCCGACGTGATGCGCGTGGGCCAGCGGCTGGCTTGCCGTTGCGGCGGGTGCCGTAACACGGTGGGAGATTGTCCGATGCTGCACTGCGAATCGGCGGATCCCAAACGCCACCGCATCTACGACATGAAGCAGCAAGGGGCCAGTGACAACGACATTGTCAACACCGTGGTCCGCGAAGAAGGCATTGTCGCCCTGGCTACTCCGCCGACGGAAGGCTTCGGACCGCTGCTGACCTGGGCTATGCCCGGCATCGCCCTGCTGCTCGGTTTCTTCGTATATTCACGGTGGGTGAAGCGTAACCGCAAAGGACCGGAGCCAGAGACCTTGACCGCGCGCGACAAAGCCATCATGGATAAGTTCCGCGCCCAAATAGATCACGAGCTGGAATGATCATCGTAGTTGCCGTTATGCTCGCGCTAGGCGCGATGTTTTACACCTTGCTCGTGCGCCAGCAGGACGTTCCCGAACCTATTCCGGTCTCGCCCATTCAGCATCTCGAAGACCGCAAGCACGCCATCTACGACAATCTGCGCGACCTGCAGTTTGAATACCGTTTAGGCAAGCTGTCGGATGAGGATTACCAGCACACCAAGCTGGCCCTGCAGAAAGAGCTGGCTGGAGTGCTCGCCGAAACCGAGGAAACCGTAAAACGCTTGGGTGGTTCTTCCGTGCGTGTGCAAGCGAAGCCCAGCAATGCGGCTGTCTCCAGGAAAGGCACGGTTTGCCCGCACTGTAGCGCGCGGTTTCCGCAGCCTCTCAAGTTTTGCGGCGAATGCGGAAAGGCCATCGCTTGAAAACACCTATAGTCCTCGCATCGCTGCTCTTGACGGCTGCTAGCGGCCTGTTTGCTTCTATCGACGGCACGGTAGTGAACCGTACCACCGGCAAACCGGAGGCGGGAGTCAGCATTACCCTCGTCAAACCGGGCCAGCAAGGCATGCAGACCTTGGGCACGACTGTGAGCGACGCCGCCGGCCATTTCGTCTTCGAAAAAGATCAACCTGGCGGCGGTCCCCAGCTTCTGCAGGCAGTCTATAAAGGCGTCAACTACAACAAGTTGATGACGCCCAACATTCCTACTTCCAACGTCCAGCTGGAAGTATACGAAGCCACCAAGACGTCTTCCGTGGCGCGCATTGAGCAGCAGATGATGCTGATTGAGCCGAACGCCAGTCAGATTGCCGTGACGGAAACCGTGATCGTTCGCAACGATTCGAAGACCACTTTCAATAACGAAGAGACGGGCGGCATGCGCTTCTACGTGCCTCCCGCCGCCAACGGCCAGGTCCGCATCAATGCCCAAGGCCCGCAGGGCATGCCTTTGCCGCGCGCCGCCGAGAAGACGGACCA
>DATHIZ010000080.1:0-10127 GCA_035316385.1 Bryobacteraceae bacterium
GTTTCAGGCGAATGCCACTTTTTTGGGGGTCTAGTGTTGATTTTAGGATTTCGGAAGGGTATGCAAGCCGTGCTTGGCTTGGCTCTGTGCGTGAGTTTGCATGCACAAATCACCGGCGGACTCCGCGGTAAAGTTGTTGACGCAGGCGGAGGGGCAATCACCTCGGCAAAAATCAGCTTGAAGAGCACGGAGACGGGCCAGGTTCGCGAGCAGTCAGTGAACAGGGAAGGTGAGTTTTCATTTGACCTGCTCCAAATAGGCAGTTATGAAGTGAGCGCTGAAGCAGCTGGTTTTTCCCGGGCGGTAGCGACGGCTCCGGTGAGGACGGGCGAGACGGCCTCCGTCACACTGAATCTAGAAGTCGGCCAGGTTAGTCAAACCGTGGAAGTAACCGGCGCGGTTCATCAACTGGATACTGAAAATTCGCAAATTCAGAATTCGGTCACGGGCCCGTCCATTCAGGAAATTCCCGTAGGCCGCGATCCGAATGCATTCGTTCTTTTATCGCCCGGCGTGGCGCCGGTTTCGGCCAATAATCCTTACCTTGGTTCCGGCAGCTTCAACTCCAATGGCGGCCGAGGCCGCGGCAACAATATCACCGTTGATGGAATCACCGCTACCGACGTGTCTACCACGGGCACCGGCGGCGTGCTTGGTCCGCTGAACTTTTCCGCCATCAAAGAAGTTAAGGTCATTACCAATAACTTCGGCGCCGAATATGGCCGCAACTCCAGTTCACAGGTCCTCTACATCACCAAAAGCGGAACCAACAACCTGCATGGGGAGCTATACGAGTATTTTCAGAACGACAAGATGAACGCACGTTCGTTCTTCGATTCCACCGGCCACCCAAGCACTCTGCGCAACAATCTCTACGGTTTCGAGGTGGGCGGGCCGGTATACATTCCAAAGCTGTATAACGGACGGAATCGCCTATTTTGGCATGTGGATTATGAAGGAGGCAAAACTCGTGGGGCAGGTCAAGCACAGGTTGCGCCGGTTCCCACCCCCGCCGAATTGGCTTCGGTCACCAACCCCACTTCGCTCGCACTGATCAAGCAGTATAACCTTCCCAGCAGCCCGTCCGGCCAAGTACCGAGCAGTGCGCCAAACTCGCTTAATAGCTACCAAGTGTCTTACCGGCTCGACTTCATTCTTTCGAAAAACGACACGCTATGGGGGCGATACAGCGTCTCCGATGCGCAGCAATCTTCCTCCAGCCTTACGTTTGTTAACAGCGACCTAGTAGGCTTTGGAGCCGGGAGCACCAATCATCCCCGGCAGGCAACTCTCGCCGAGACGCATGTCTTCGGCGCTTCCGCGGTGAACGAGTTCCGCTTCGGCTTCGGCCAGAGCAATCCCGCCTTCCCCCTTCAGACGCCTTATCCACTGGGGCCACAAATTACTTTTCTCGACGGCTCGGTTACATCCATCGGCGTATCCAACATCCTTCCGCAAGGACGCGAGCAGCGCACCTACCAGTACACCGATAATTTCTCATTCACAAAAGGAACTCACAACTTCAAAGTGGGCGCGGAGTATTACGCCCTGAACGCGAATTCGTTTTTCGATAGCAACCTGCGCTCCTCCATCAACTTCAACAGTTTTGCCGATTTCGCGGCGGGTAATCCGGCCTCGTACACCCAGAACTTTGGCAACTCGGTGCGCAACAACGTAGTTCATAACGCGTTTGCTTTTGCGCAAGACGATTGGAAAGTCACTCGCAACCTGACTATCAATATGGGAGTGCGCTATGAATGGGCCGGCGGACCTACGGAATCAAATGGAATAATCTCAAACCTCGACCTCAACAATCACACGTCAATCGGCGCCTCGGGCGCGGGACCGCTCGGCACGCTGGTAACGGGAAGGCCTTCCTTTAACAGCAACAATAATTGGGCTCCGCGTTTCGGCTTTTCCTGGACGCCCGGCAGCGATTCCAAAACAGTGGTTCGCGGCGGTTACGGAATCGCGTACGATTTCATTTATCTGAATCCTATTACGAACCAACGCTTCCTTCCGCCCTTCATCTACGCGGCATCGTTGAATGGACCCAGCGCCTTTGGGGGCGGCAACAATTACGCCAACCTGGTGGCCGGAACGGCAACCGTTCAGCAGCAAACCTCGGCGGCCGTTGGCACGCTTTCGCCAACGCTGCGGAACTTCGGCTCCATTAGTCCTGCCATTGCGCAAAATTTGAAAAACCCGCAGGTGCAGCAATGGAATTTCGGTATCGAACGCCAGTTCGCGGGTCTGGTATTCAAGGCCACTTACGTGGGAACGAAGGGCACTTATCTCACGCGTACCCGGCCAATCAATTTGATTGCCAATCCGGTCGCGCCGGCCGTTAGCGTCGCCGACCAAACGGCCCGTCTTTCGCAGTTCCAAGCGGCCTTCTCTGGGCTGAGCGGAGGCGCCAACGCTTTCAGCAACCGCTACGATCCGCGCTATAACACCGTGGGCTATCTGGAAAGCTCGGCAAACTCTGCATACCATGCGCTGCAGATTGAGGTGCAACGGCGCGTGTCACGTGGCCTATTTCTAAACGTGGCCTATTCGTATTCCAAGTCGATCGACGACAACTCCGACGCGCTTAACGTGCTGGTCAACGACACTCAGGCGCAGCAGAATCCGCTAAACAACAGAAACAATCGCGGGCCCTCACAATTCGACCTCCGCAACACACTCACAGTCGGCTATAACTATGAGCTGCCTTTCTTTCAGAGTAGTTCGAACCGGTTCTTGAAGCAGACTTTGGGAGGGTGGAACGTGGCCGGCATTACCAGTTTCCGTTCCGGTTTTCCCGTCAATATATTTTCAGGACCGGTGATGGGCGGCATTGCGGACTCCATTGCTCCGCTCGGCGGATCCGCGGTTGACCGGCCCAACGTGGCTGGACCAATCACCAATTTCAACCCGCAACCGGCCGGTTCACCAGGCGACCCCTCAAGCCAGGGCCAGGTTAGGGTCAATGGAGTGTTGGTCAGCGCTTACGCGAACAGCCTTGGGCTGTCCCAGCCCCTGCTTGGGAACTTCGGCACGATGGGACGCAATGTTTTGCGGCTCAATGGCCAAACCAACTTTGATTTCGACGTGTTCAAAAATTTCTCAGTACGGGAAAAGCTCAACGTGCAGGTACGCGGTGAATTCTACAACCTGTTTAATTCGACCGCGTTCCAAAGCATGACTTCAAGCACGATTACGTCGGTCAACTTCGGTGTTTATAACACGCTAAGCCAGAATCCGCGACTCGTGCAACTGGCCGTCCGCCTAATCTTCTAGACCGCAAGCCCCTAAGTTCGTCGGCCACTTCGGCAATGACCGCGCTCCAGGGGGCGTGCGGCATTTGCCGGAATAGACGCGCTGTCGGATACCATGGCGAATCGCGGCGAGCCAGCATCCATCGCCAGTCCGCTGGAAAGGGAAGTAAAATCCAGACTGGCCGCCCCAACGCACCTGCCAAGTGTGCCGTCATAGTATCCACGGTGATTACCAGATCCAGGTTGACGATCAACGCCCCGACATCGCGGACACCGAGAGCGTCCGCCGGGAACTCCGTCAGGGGATAAGCTGCCTGCAACTCTACCGCGTCCCTCTCTTTCTGCAAGCTGAAGAACTGGTGGCCGCCTAGCGCAAACAGCGGCGCAAGTTCATCGAGCGTTACGGAACGATGCGGGTTCCACGGTCCAGACCTCCAGCACAGTCCGATCCGCAATCCACGGCGCTTTTCCGAGAACCGCCCAGCGGCCCAAGCCCGCCGCTCTTCAGGGATGTGAATGTACGGAACACGGGCCGGCAGCGAATCGACCGTTGCACGAAATGCCCGCGGCAACTCCGTCACCTCCATTTGAATATCCCAACCGTCAGCGCAGTCGAGATGCCCTGCTCCCCACGTGCAGACCTGGTCTATGCCAGCGACTCCTTCCAGCAGCGTGGTCAGTTGCGGATGCGTCTGAACCGTGAGCCGGCTGCAGGTCCTCCTGAGCAGCGGAGCATAACGTATGAACTGAATGGTATCGCCCAAGCCATGCAGACAGCGGAGCATCACACATCTGCCATTCCACGCGCGGCCATCCCAGTAACGATGCGGATCGAGGACGCCTAAGGCTTCGATCCTGTCGCTTTCCTGCCAGGCACGCTCGAAGCGACCTGATAGCATCCAGCAATTCCAACGTGATGCTGCACATTTGTCCTCGTCGAAGCCCAATTGCTGCGCCATGCTGAAGCACTCAAGCGCTGCCTCAACGCGCACCTCCTGAAGCAGTTGCTCGCCTTTGACGTACCAATCTGCTGCGTCCAAGAGGTGCGACACCGGCATATGAATCCTGGTTACTTAGCGTACTTGTGGGTCATGCGTGCGCAGAACGCAGCAAACTCATTCACGTCTTTGGGCGGGCTAGTGTGATTGGGAACAAGCCCACAATGCTCAGGAGTAAAGCAGAATGTAACTGTGACATCAAAGGAATCCAGCTTGCTCATTAATAGATCGAACCATTGATCCGCGCCAGGCCGGAAACTGTCCGCCCAGCTTAGTCCCGTGCGCAGCTTCGTTACGCCCAAATCCTTCAACAGCCGTACCGCCGGTTCCAGGCGGTGGTCCTCAAAATGGAACCACTGGCAGATTCCCAATTTCGGCGTGTACTCCGAAAAAAGCTTGAGCGCCAGCTTGGGCGTACCGTCCTCGCGCACCAATCCCATATAGAAGTGGCGATAGTAGGATGAGCCCTCGGCTTCCCGATGCCGGGTGGTTGCGGGCCAGGCGCGAGGCAGGTCGTATAGACTGTACCAGTGGACGCGAGCTGCCCGGCCATTTAGCAGTTCCGCAGTCCGCTTAAGTCCGAAAACTTGAACCTCTTCCGCCCCGAACGTGGATACACCCACTTCCGATATCCACACCGGAAGCGAGGTTACGGCCCTGACCTCTTCCAGCTTCTCCGGCCATTCGTGGATCGTCCAGTGATTCCAATCGAGCGGGAATCCGTGCACGGCAACTGCATCGACGTGCGACAACACGCCCTGCGATTCGAGGTTTCGCAAGAAGCCCGGATCGATCGGCGACATGCCGCCCAGCACGCGCAACAGCGCGGGATTCTCGGCCCGAATCGCATCCGCAGCCGCAATCGCCATTCGCGAATAGATTGTCCAGCCTGGATCGACTTCGAAATTCCAATGCGAAAGATTATTCGGCTCGTTCCAAAGCATCGTGGCTTCAACCATGTTGCTGCGCCCGCTTACAGATATAAACCTCGTCTTCGGGATGACTTACAACTTCAAAGCCCGAGCTACGGAGCATCGCTTCGACACAAGCGCGATTCGGTATCCACCAGTTAGTTTGGTCATCGGAGTAGCGGTGCTCCACAAAATGCATCACTGGATAACCGGGCTGATTGAAGATTTCCTTTTCGGAGAAGGGATAGTTTGTCTGCAGCGGAGCGACCTCGGACGCTCCGCGAAGCAGCGACTGAAAGACCAAAGTATCTTTCACAACGTGTTCATTCAGTAGATCCAGCGCGAGCAGCGGATGTCGCAAATGGTAGAGCACGCCCGTAAACAATACGACGTCGAAACGTTCCCGAAGAGTGCCCACCTGGTATACATCCAACTGATGAAATTCGATCTCTGCTCGACTTATCTCCGCGGCGAACCGAGCCTGCTCCAGATACACGGGATCCGAATCGATAGCCACAACCCGCGCCGCTCCCCGGCGCTTCATTTCAATCGAATAAAATCCGCCATTGCAGCCGATGTCGAGTACGGTTTGGCCACCTAGATCTGCTGGAATATTCGACTCGAAGCGACGCCACTTCAACGAAGGATAATCCCCTAAGAAATGATTCGGCGCAGTTTGCACGCCGGCCAGGTTTATATTGTGAAACCAATTCCCGAGTTCGGAGACGCGCCGTCGAATTTGGTCGGTCGTGATAGGTAAGGTCGTATTCATAATGCCGCGGCAGCTCCCTGGTTAGCGGTTGCGGCTTCACGATCTAGTTCGCTAAGTATCCGCGCCGCTTCCAAATAGCCATCCATCGTGCCCACATCGAAATAACTGCTCCCCTTGCAAAAACCGTAAGCCACGCCGCCCTGCGCAAGCCACGCATTCAGAAGCGTGCCGATGTACTGGTCGGTCCGGCCACGGGCACACCAAAGGTCATGCAACTGCTCAAGCACAATGCCCGGCATCTTGAAAGCGCCCCACACCCAATGCGAGGAGGGGGAAGGTTGCTTCACCTCGATCGACTGCACACGACCTTGTTGATCCAGCAGCACGGCGTCGAATAGCTCCGGCCGCCGGACGGGAAACAGCAAGAACGACAGGCAGTCATCGGGGAGCTCGCTAAGTGCGTGCTCCGGAAACCAGATAGTATCGGGCAGCCCAACCAAGACCGGAGCGTGTTTGTCGATGAAGGGCAGCGCTCGAAAGATTGCATCGCAAAGTCCGACGGGCTTTGCTTGTACCGCATAGCAGACCGGAACCGAATGGGCGGAGCCACCATAGTATTCAAGAATGTCCGATTTGCCCGGCGAGATGACAAAACAGATTCGCGTAGCTCCCCCGAGCACCAGGCGTTCGACCAGGTAATCGCTGACAGCGCGTGGCCGCCGCACGTTTCCCTCAGTCCAACCACACAGGGGAAGCAGTTCCTTAGAGAATGCCAGCGGTTGTATGCGCGTGCCCGCTCCAGCGGCCGGAATAATGCCCCACATTTGTCAGCTCGCCTCCGCTACAAGAGTCTCGGTCCGCAGCGCCTTACTGCTGGTCGATCGAAAGCCTCCCAGAATCGTTTCCAGCTCGAGAACTCGCGCGCCGGCAGTATGTTGCTCCAGAGTTCGCTCGCGCGCCGCACGACCTATGCGGGCGAGTTCCTCCCGCGATCTCTGCAGGCTGGCGAGAGCATCATCAGTTCCATTGGCGACAAGGATCTCCCGCCCAGGTTCAAAGAACGTGTCGAGGCCGGCCCAACTATCGCTTAACACCGCCGCCCCGCAGGCCGCCGCTTCAAATAGGCGCCCAGATGGGCAGTAGCCGTTCTCCGCCATCGGCCGGCGCGTCACATTTAAGTTCAAATTCGCGGAACAGTAGAACGCCGGATGATCGCCACAGGGGACGTGACTGACAAGAAAGATATTTGGTTGCCAGGGAAAGCTGCCGTCGTACATCGAACCTCCGACGACGAACCTGCGCTGCGGAAAACGTTTCGCCGGTTCGACAAACAAAGTCCGCAGCGCCAGGTCCCGATCCTCGGCATGGGTGCCAAGGTAGGAAAGCTCGGCTCGATAGCGCCCTTCCGGCTCCGCTGGATGATGCACTTTGGGGTCTGCGCTTCCGAATAGAGGCGCAACCGCCCGGGCGCCCAAGCGACTTTTCAATTGCTCGATTGCGCGGCCGCCCGCGTAGCTAAGGACAAGGTCGAAGTCCGCCAATCCATTGGGGCCGATGTAATCGACCGCCAAGCCGCGTGCCAGGCGATCCAACGTTATGGGCGAATCAAGATCGTAAAAGCAGCGTACAGAGGCGCGCGAGCTTAGTACGAGTTCAGATGCAGCGGCGGCATCCGGACAGTAGGAAGTCACCATTGCCACATCACAATCAGAGAGATGCCGCAGCGCTGCAGGAATCACTTCAGGCCACCTGCCGTACAGAATCAATTCCCCGCCAGGAAGTTCTACCAAGTCCCGATTTGCGGCGTAGTACGGCACATCCCGTTCAAAGAAAATCACTCGATGGCCCCGTTTGGCAAGCGACGAACACAGTCCGCGCCACAGTGTGGCGTGACCGTTGCCCCACGACGAACTGACCGAAAGTCCAAAGATCACCAGCTTCATAGCGGAATGTGTTCTGTTTGATTGATGCACCGGATGCTCGGGCCTGTTTCATACATCCGCACCACCGTCACGGAGGCGGGACTAATTTCAAACCGCAAGAACAAATCCAAAGCAGCGCCGAGGTAGTATGCAATCGCGGAGCGCAGCGGGTCACAATGAGAGACGATTGCGGTGATCTCGCCATCGTGTCTGGAGCTTAGATCCTCGATCGCGCCGACCATGCGAGCCTGCGTTTCGGTCATCAACTCACCGCCAGGCGCGCGGACCAGACTTCGATGGGCATTGAACCGCCGCCACTCCGGATTTTCCTCCAATTGACTGAACGAGAGACCTTCCCACTCTCCGAACGCGAACTCGCGCAAATCGTCCCTGACCTGGGGAACAAGCCCGTGCGGCGCGGCCAGAAACTCAGCGGTTTCCACTGCGCGCTCCAGAGGGCTTGTGTAGACCGCGTTGACTGTAAACGGGGATAGCGTGTGCGCAAGCCGCTGCGCTTGCCACCTCCCGTTCTGGTTCAGATGGCAGCCCGCTTTCGATCCCGCAAGAAACTTTCCTATGGCGTCTGTTTCGCCGTGCCGCACTAAGAGAAAAGTCGTCATCCATTTCCTTCAAATAGCCTTCTAACTGCGAAGCACGCTGCTCGGGCGTATGTTCGGCCAGCACACGCGCACGTGCAGACGTAGCAATGCGAAGTCGCTGTGCTTCGGGCAAATCGTGCAATATCCGCAAGACGTCGTCGGCGCCTTCCGCCACCAGAAGTTCCTGCCCAATGCGAAAGACGCTGTCGAGCCCCTCCCACCAGTCGCTGATGACGGGCACGGCGCAGGCTCCCGCCTCAAACAGCCTGACGCTTGGAGAATAGCCGGCCCGTTTCATCGCCTCGCGAGTAATATTGAGCGTGAACCGCTGCCCACCATAGAAGGCGGGATGCTCACGCGGCGAGAGATGAATCGTTCGCTCGACATTAACCGGCCATTCCATGTCATCTGGATACTGGGGACCCACAATCGCAAAGCGTCCATCTGTCCATTGGCGCGCCGGCTCAATCAATAATCTCGTGAGAGCCGGTTGACGATCGAGGCTGTAAGTCCCTAAATATCCCAAGTCCCATTGCATGTCCATTGCGAAAGGACAATACCTCTCGAGATCTACCGAACAATACAGGGCGCGCGCCATCGGCGAACCATAGTGGTTCTCGATATGCCGCAATGCAGGCCCACCGGTAAACGAGAAATAAGCGTCGTAGCGCCGGATCAGGTTTGGCGTGATGTACTCCTCTTCGCCCGCTCCCAATTTTGCAAGCGTAATCGGCGTGTCTATGTCGTAAAAAGCGGTCTTACCGAGTGCGACGGACGTAACCCATTCGCCGCAGCGCACTCCATCGGGCACATAGGATCCAACGATTACCAACGAAGCTTGTTCCACCTCCCGTTCAAAGCGCGCGACCAATTCCTCAAAACTCTGGTAGATAGCAATCGTTGCGCCAGGCGGGTTCGGCTCGTCCCTATTGCCTGCATACCAAGGAGCATCCCGCTCGAGAAAAAGAACACGGTGACCTCGCGCTGCCAATCCGCGAATAAGGCTGCGGTACGTGGTGGCGTGACCGTTGCCCCAGGACGAGGTGACGGTCAGGCCTAAAATTACGATGTCGAGCGGTTTCATAGCACCATCCCCACGCTTTCGATTTGCAGCGCTTCGAGCGCAACATCAACCTGGGCGGCTCTTTGCTCGTAGGTATGCTCTCGCAACACTCGTTCGTAGGCTGCGGCGCCGATTTCTTGCGCGCGTTCCGGAGTGAGAGAGCGAAGATGGGCTGCCACTTCGTTGCCATCATGCGCCACCAAGATTTCCTTGGATGGTTCGAAGAACGTTTCAATCCCTTGCCACGCGTCCGTGATGATGCACGCCCCGGCGCCGGCTGCTTCGAAGACACGTGTTGCGGGCGAGAAGCCGTACTGCGCCATGCTGTCCCGTGAAATATTGATCACTGCTAAGGGAGTGGAATTAAAGGCGTTGTGATCGGCGGTGTACACATGATCGAAGTAGCGGACGTTGGGACCTTTCGGTTTGTCGCTCCAGCCCGCGCCCCCCAGGAGAAAACGACGGCCCGGGAGTAGCGCCGCGGGCTTTAGAAAAAATTCCTCTACGCGTGACTCGCGGTCAGGCAAGCGATTTCCCAGGAATCCAAGGTCGCCGGCGAAGCGTTGGTCTGGAACAACCGGATAGTGTGTACCCGGATCAAGTGCGTTGTAGATGGGCATGCATCGCTTTGCACCGAGGGCCTCATACGCCTGAACTACAGG
>DATHIZ010000081.1:0-2325 GCA_035316385.1 Bryobacteraceae bacterium
ACAGATTGTAATTCATGTAAAAAACGGGGTACTTGAGACTTCCGATCTCCTTCAGCGAATCCTGTGGTACGCTCTCTTCCAGCATCGCCTTCGGGCCGGCAAACACCACCGCGTCTGTGGCATTGCTCGCCGAACTGATTTCGCGCCGGATCAGATCCGTCAAAAACTCGGTATCCCCATGTTTCTGGCTTAACCGTTTCAAATCAACCGTCCCCAGATTGAGAGCCGACAGAGATTCTCCCAGAGCTGGAAAATCGATCCGCTCAGCGTTCTCGGCACGATAGACCACCTTTTGCTCTTGCAAGTTAAAAGCAATGACGGTGAACTTTCCGATTCGGGGCTCCCGCGCAATGCTGCGCAGAATGGAAACAAGTGCGCTCGTGTCCAATGGCTGCAGCGTCGCCGAATGTGAATTTTGCGGAGCGAAATTGATCAGCACCTTGATGTTCAGCGGCGGCTCATCTTGTTTTCGCATCACTGGCGGCTCTTCCTTGAACTGTTCGTGGTCGGCCGCCTGGATGGCGCCCGCGGCCATCACCAGACCAATTTCCTTGTCCTTTGGAGGAAGCGCCGCCTCCATATCCCAATAGGACGAACAGACTCGTTCCGCCCTATCCCGCATCAGCCAGTCGACGTGGTATTTGCCCTCCCCCACGTCGAAAGTCCCCTGCAGGTAAGCGTCGCCCTTGGCATCCTCCTCAATCAGCGGCACGCGAATGCGCTGCGTAAAATAGAGCGGCTCATCCCGATGATCCTCCGTGCTCACCCGGAACAGAATCGTCAGCAGATTCTCCGAACCAGCCAGCTCTTTCAACGGTACGCTCACCTCGTACCCTGCATGATGGCGCAGGTCGAAGCCGAGTACCGGCTTATTATTGATAACCGAGCAGGGAAGGTCTTTGCGCGGCTCGCCTGCTTCCAGCACAGCCATGTCGGTGTTAAAAATCCGAACCGCAGTTCCAGGTCCGGAACCGGTCAAGGCAAGCTGGGCGGAAAGAGGCAGGGAAGTGCAGAGGAACAGCGGGTATAAAGCAAGAAGAGATCGGCAGTCGCACCAGGGTGCTTGCATCGGCTCATCACTCCGAAAAAGCCAACAAAAAATTAAGCTCCGCTGTGCACTTGCACGAAGCTGTATCACGATTATCTTACATTCGGCAGGAAGTGCAAGCGCCTGTAGGGTAGACTCTCTGCGGTATGATACATTTCAGTAGATTATGGCATCTCGTAGCGTTAACAAAGTGATTCTCGTCGGCAACCTTGGCAAAGACGCCGAGACAAAGTTCACGCCGTCCGGTGTGGCGAAGACCACGTTCTCGGTAGCCACCGGCCGCCGCTGGAAAGACCAGCAGACAGGGGACTGGAAAGAGGAAACAGACTGGTCGAATGTGGTTCTCTGGAAGTCTGAGAACCTGGCGCCCTATCTCACCAAAGGCAAGCAGGTGTACGTGGAAGGCCGCCTCAGCAGCCGCAGTTATGAAGATAAGGATGGCGTGAAAAAGTACATCACTGAGGTGGTGGCATTAGACGTGATCCTACTCGGTGGCCGCGGTGGTGCCGAAGGCGGCGCCGGAACGGGGTCGACCGACGAATATAGTTCCGGCCCTGTCTCGATGCCGCGAAGTGCCCAGCAGCAGCGTCCAAAGGCAGCAGCGCCCCAGGAAGCCAGCTTTGATCCCGGCATTTCCGACGACGATGTACCGTTTTAGGTACTGCCTTCGGTTTCGTGTCCATCTTAATTAGAGCAGCCCGTTACCGCGCGAGGGCTGCTCTTTCCGCTTATTGCCTCGTATACTTGGCATTTGAAACTCCTGTTTGGCTTTAAGGAAGGGCAGTTGGAGCTCTTGGCGCACGAGGTTGAACGATGCCTCGGGGCACCGTTGCAGCTCCACGACAGCCTGTAACGGAGTGGAGACTACTATCGCTTCGAGAGCGATTCAGATAGCTTCTTCCTTCGAGAAACAATGACGGAGGACTACCGGAAGAGCCGGCCGAGGAAGACTTCTGCGAGTTCACGTTCTTGCTCTACATCGAAACGACAAGAACTACCGCCGGTCGGCTAAAGGCATCCAGGTTGCGCTGCTGTTCCTGTTCTTCCACAAGCGCCTCTGCGGGCAGCTGGCCAACAGCCACTTCCAACCCGATCCCGCTCATCGGCCAAACAGCAAACTGGAAGCCGCTTATCACAAAGCTGACAAGGCCATTGAGAACATCGTTCACCTGCTTGCCTCCGCGTGATGTTACACCCCGAATGTTGAAGTATTCTTGTTTACGATCTTCGATCTAAGAATCTAAGCAGGATTTCGATGGAGACTTGAGGTCGTGCAG
>DATHIZ010000082.1:0-5526 GCA_035316385.1 Bryobacteraceae bacterium
CGGCGTTTACGTTTACGATACAAGAAAACGTTTATCCAAACTTCTAGCGGCCGGCCGCGCTTTAGATCTTTCGCCCGATGGGCAGTGGGTACTGACGCAGAACGCTCGCGATGTTACGGCGCTTTCGTTGATCTCTGTTGACGGCTTGCAAGCCCGGCCTGTTGCATCGGGAGGACTGGCGCACGCCTGGGGAAAATTCCTTCCTGGTGCAAATCGTTTGGAAGTTTTAATGGCGGCGAACTATCCCGGGAAGCGACTGCAGCTATACAGACAATCACTTCCCGATGGCAAACCCGTTTTGATAAACACCTCAGCGTCGTTAGGCGCAGCGGTTATTGACGATACCGGACGGCTGGCGGCGGGGCCGGCCGGAAAGTCCTCCCTCGCGATCGTGGATCTGACGAACGGCTCGACACGTTCGATAGACAACCCGAAGCACGTTTCGCCAGTCGCGTTTGCCCAGGACGGTCAAATTCTGACCAGCCGCCGCGAAGTGAATTCCCTGGTGCTTGAACTGCTCGACGTCGCTACCGGGCGGCTGCGTCCGTTCCAACGCGTGGACAGCGCGGATCCGGCCGGCACTGCCAAGCTCTTTCCCGTCTTTGTTGCGAAAGATCTCCGGACCTTTGTCTACTCGCGTTTGCAGATACTCTCCACGCTTTACACGGTTTCGGGGTGGAGCTAAACGCTTGCAAGCGATTCAGGTCATCCTTCCCAATGCTATCCTGATAGCTGCAACGCACAACTGCCCTTGCACGGAACTACCCTTTGAAAATTGGTTTTGTAAGTCTCGGCTGTCCGAAAAACCTCGTGGATACAGAGGTGATGATGGGACAGCTCGTCGCAAATGGCCATGAGCTGACGACGCAGCCCGACGATGCCGATGTCATTGTCATCAATACCTGCAGCTTTATCGATCCGGCCAAGCAGGAATCCATCGACACCATTCTCGAAATGGCCGAGTATAAGAAGACCGGCAAGGCGCAGCGGCTGGTGGTGGCGGGCTGTCTGGTGGAGCGCTACCGCGCCGACATCCGGGAGAACATCCCTGACGTGGACGCGGTGCTGGGTACAAACGAGCTCGACAAAATCACGGCTCTTTGCGAAGGATTAACGCCGAAACCCGCGCCGCCGAGCCCTTATCTTTATCACGATCTGACGGAACGCGTCTTTACCACGCCACGGCATTCGGCCTATATCAAGATCGCGGAAGGATGCGATCATCCGTGCTCGTTCTGCATCATTCCGCAATTCCGTGGGGAATTCCGCAGCCGCCGGTTTGAAAGCGTTGTGACGGAAGCCACGCGCATGTTCGCCTCGGGCGTGCGCGAGATCAACCTCATCGGCCAGGACACCACCTACTACGGCGAGGATTTCGGGATGAAGGACGGCCTGGCGCAGTTGCTGGCCCGTCTGGCGGAGATTCCGACCGAGCTGCCGAAGTGGGTCCGGTTTTTGTACGCCTATCCGAATCGCGTCACGCAAAAGCTTCTGGATACCATCGCCGCGCACGCATCACTGGTGAAATACATCGACATGCCTTTGCAGCATGCCAGCGGCGCGGTGTTGAAGCGCATGAAGCGCGGCGCCAATGCCGACATTTTTCTAAAACTCTTAGAGCGAATCAGGGCCACCATACCCGGGGTAGCCATTCGAACTAGCATGATTGCGGGCTTTCCTGGCGAAACGGATCAGGACTTCGAAGAATTGTGCCAGTTCGTGCAAGCCGCGCAGTTTGACCGGCTGGGCGTTTTTTCCTATAGCGACGAAGAAACGAGCCAGAGTTTCCATCTCGACCAGAAGGTGGATAAGCGCGTCATTTACAACCGCAAGCGCAAGCTGATGGCGCTGCAGCGGCACATTTCCGCTGCCCGCAATAAGCGCTTGATCGGGCGTGAATTCCGGGTGATCGTGGAGGGCATTTCCAAGGAAACGGACCTGCTCTGGGAAGCGCGTCTTTCGACGCAAGCTCCTGAAATCGACGGTGTCTGTTACATCAACGATTTCGGGCCGGGCGAACCTCGTCCGGGCGAAATGCGTATGCTGCGGGTCACGGAAGCGCACGATTACGATCTGGTAGGCGAATTGGTGGATGCGCCCGAAACTTCTTACTTGCCAGCGCCGAGAAGCGTAAATCCTTTCCCGATTCTTGGGGCTCCGTCGCATGCCCATCAGCGCGTCAGCGCAATTCGATAATCTGTCAGTGGAGGGCATCATGGCGACTATCCGCTGCCCAATCTGCCGGAAAACGGTTCCATTCAACGATCCCAACATGCCCTTTTGCAGTGACAGGTGTAGGGTAATCGATTTGGGGAATTGGGCTTCGGAAGTGTATTCTATTCCTGCCTCCGTGAGTGAGAATGAGATGGATGAAGCGGATGGCTCATCCGACCGGCTGCCGACGTCCGAAGAGTTAGGAGAATGAACCGTTTGGCGGTGCCGCTGGCCACCTGGTTTGGCTGCGGCTATTTCCCCTGGGGGCCCGGGACGGCTGGATCTTTGGCCGCAGCCGCGATCGCCTTCGCGCTGCACGCCAGCTTCGGCTCAGGACGGCTTACCATTCTGGTATTCATTCTGCTGCTGGTTCTGCCGGCTATCTGGGCCGCTACGCAAACCGCTCGGCTGATCGCCAAGAAAGATCCAGGAACGGTGGTGGTGGACGAAGTCCTGGGCCAATGGGTCACGCTGCTCGGCGCCGCAGCGTTGAACTGGAAGTCGTTTCTGGCGGCCTTTCTCTTGTTTCGTATTCTTGATATCTGGAAGCCCTGGCCGGTGCGCCTTTTTGAGAAATTGCCCGAAGGCACGGGCATTGTGGCGGACGATCTCGCGGCTGGCGTTTATGGAGCGCTTATCTTGTATATAGGCGGGAAGTTGGGACTTTATTGACCTATGGCGACTAAAACAAAAGCGGCGGAGCAGCCGGCGATTTATCCTGTCATCTCGGGAGTGCAGCCACCTGCCGCGATTACCGGGGGAGAATTACATATCCGGGGACAACATCTGACGACGGCGGGCTGGCCGGTGGTGCGCCTGGGGGACCGGAGCGCGCACCTGATTGTTGCGGGCGATTCGTACATCATCGCGCGCGTGCCGGAAGCAGCCGTGCTCGGCGAATTGCAGGTGACCACCGGCCGGCTGGAAAGCGCTCCACACGAAGTGCACTTGGGCGTTCAAATCGCCGACAGCCTGCATCCGGTCGCTAATCCCGCTGTTGATCTCGAAGGCAATATCTTCAGTACATTCAGCGGCCCGCGCGGACAGAAATCGCCGGTTTCGATTTACAAGATCGACACGGCGAACAATTCCAAGCCTTTCGTCACGGATGTGATGAACCCTACCGGACTGGCATTTGACCGCGACGGTTTGTTGTACGTGTCGAGCCGGCATGAAGGCGTGGTGTATCAAATTACGCCCACGGGAAACAAGTCGGTCTACGTGGAAGGCATGGGGGTTGCCTCGGGCCTGGCGTTCGATCAGGAAGGCAACTTGTACGTCGGCGACCGCAGCGGCACGGTGTTCAAAATCAGCAAGTCGCGGCAGATCTATGTCTTTGCCACGCTTGAGGCGTCAATCGCGGCCTATCATCTGGCGTTCGGACCAGGAGACTACCTCTACGTCACCGGCCCTACCACTTCCAGCTTTGATGCCGTTTACCGCATCTCGAAAGCGGGCGAGGTGGAGACCTTCTATCGTGGACTGGGACGGCCGCAGGGTTTGGCGCTGGATCAAGCGGGCCGGGTCTATGTGGCCGGGTCGCTGGGCGGACGGCGCGGCATTATTCGCATTGACGCGGACGGCACGCCAGAGCAGTTCCTGTCCGGACCCGGCATTGTGGGTCTCGCCTTTACTCCTCGCGGCTCCATAGTTTTGGCAACAAATAGCGCTTTATTTCAGGTTGATGTTAATATCCCCGGAAGGCCTTTGCCATAAGGCCGTATGGAATGCCGAAACACGCCGAGATCATAGCTATCGGGAGTGAGCTGCTCACTCCGCAAAGGATCGACACCAATTCCTTGATTGTGACGGAGCACCTGAACCTGCTCGGCGCGGAGGTTGTGAGGAAGCAGGTAATCGGCGACGACCGCGAGCGCTTGACGGAAGCGATACGGACGGCAGTGGACCGCACTGATGTCGTCGTTCTCATCGGTGGACTTGGTCCCACCGAAGACGACCTGACACGGGATGCCGCGGCGACCGCTTTGGGGCGCAAGCTGGTCCTCTAGCTGGAGCAGGAGTCCGCCCTCATCAATCGTTTCCGTCAGATCAACCGGCCGATGGCGAAGAACAATCTGCGGCAGGCTTACCTGATTGAGGGCGCGGAGGCCATGGCGAATCCGCACGGCACCGCGCCTGGGCAATTCCTGTCCACCAACCGGGGCGCAATGGCCCTGCTCCCTGGACCTCCTCGTGAGCTTAAGCCCATGGTGGAGCATGAACTGGCGCCGCGCCTGCGCCCAGTGTTGCCGCCCTGCGTCATCCGTATCCGCACCTTCCGGATTACGGGCATCGGCGAATCGGATTTGGACACCCTGATCGCGCCGGTGTACAGCAAATACACCAATCCGGTGACCACGGTGCTTTCCTCGCTGGGCGATCTCTTCGTGCACCTGCGGGCGCAATGCGAAACGGAAGCCGAAGCAGACGCCTTGCTGCGCGAAGTGGGCAACCCGATTGCGGAGTTGCTGGGCGAACGCGTGTACAGTGAATCGGCGGACGACGTGTTGGAAACAGTGATAGGACGCCTTCTACGGAAGCAGCACGCAAAGGTCGCCGTGGCCGAAAGCTGCACGGGCGGGATGGTGGCGGTCCGCCTGACGGACCAGCCGGGCAGTTCGGATTACTTCGTGGCTGGCTACGTGACCTACAGCGCAGATCAGAAACAGGAGATTCTGTGTGTTCCCAAAGCTCTGATCGAAAAGTATTCACCGGTCAGCGAACAGGTGGCGGCGGCCATGGCCGAAGGAGCACGCAAGCGCAGCGGAGCAACCTATGGTTTGGCCACAACCGGATACGCGGGTCCTTCGGGTGGAACGGACTTCGATCCGGTGGGTACGGTGTATCTCGGACTGGCCAGCGCAGCAGGCACGCGAGTGATCCGGGTCCGCTATGGCGGCGATCGAAACCGGATCAGGACACTCGCAACGCAAGCCATCATGGACCTGCTGCGCAAAACGCTAACCGCCAGCTAACGCAAAACGGGTAGTAAGGGCCTAGAAGGCCGGGAATTCCCCGCCACTCGCCTGGGTGGCCTTCGTAGAGGCGCCAACATCGATGCTCGAGAGCGGAATCCGGCGCGCTGGCTGGCGGCTGAAATCCCAAAAGCTATCGCCCATCACGGCGTAGTTCTGCACCTGAATTTTCTGCCCGCTGCGCAGCACTACGGTGACAGGGGTTGGCGCGGGGCTGGGATCAGGAATGGGAGCGCTGGGCGGGGCGGCGGGATAAGAGCCTTGCTGGGCGTTCATTTGCTGCGCGCCTAATTGCTGGGCACCTAATTGCTGAACCTGTTCACTCAGCTGCTGAATC
>DATHIZ010000083.1:0-2321 GCA_035316385.1 Bryobacteraceae bacterium
CATTTGACGTCGAGCGCGCGGCGGCCCTGCATGGCGCTCCAGGTGTTATCCGCGATCACTGCCACTCCATTAGAAATTGGAACAACCGACTTAACGCCCGGCACAGCCTTAGCCTTGGCCGCGTCGAAACTGGCTACTTTGCCGCCAAATACCGGACAGCGGACCACCACGGCGTAAACCATGCCCGGAACCTGCGCGTCAATACCAAACTTCGTTGCGCCGCTCACCTTGCCGCGCGTATCAAGCCGCTTCGCCGGCGTGCCGATCAGTGTAAACGTGCTTCGATCTTTAACCGGAACATTCGCCGGAACCGGCAATTGGACCGCCGCGTCCGCCAGTGCGCCGTAACTCAGCCGCTGGCCCGCCGACGGCCCCACGGCCCAGCCCTTTTCCGTCCGGATTTGCGATGGGTCGACGCTCCACCTCTGCGCCGCGGCCTGAATCAACATCATGCGAGCGGTCGCCCCGGCCTTTCGCAGAGGACTCCACATCGTTCGAATGCTAGTGCTGCCGAAGACGCCTTGCATGGGGCCATAGGAAGCCGGATCGACCGGTGCGAAATCGGTCCGGACTTTCGTCCAGTCGCAATCCAGTTCATCGGCGAGAATCATGGCCAGCGACGTGACGGTTCCTTGGCCCATCTCGCCCTTCGGAATGATGAATGTCACGAAGTCATCCGCGCCGATGTGGATGTAGGCGTTCGGCTTTACCGGCCGCGCGACGCCCGTCCGTTGTGCAGGCAAGTGTTCCGGCAAGGCCACTGCCAGAAGCAGCCCTCCGGCGCCGCGCAGCAAATCGCGCCGGTGGAAAGCGCGTCCCTCGAAGATAGAACTCGTGCTCACGCCGATTCTCCTTTCGCTTTGATCTCGGCCGCCCGATGCATGGCGCGGCGGATCTGGTTATAGGTTCCGCAGCGGCAGATATTTCCGCGCATCGCTTCATCGATATCAGCGTCCGTGGGATGCGCCGTCTTCTGCAGCAAGGCTGCGGCAGTCATGATTTGTCCCGATTGGCAATATCCACATTGAGGAACATCCTCCTCCATCCATGCCACTTGTACCGGGTGAGTGACATTCGCCGACAGGCCCTCGATGGTGGTGACCGTCTTGCCGGCAACCCCGGAGACAGGTGTCATGCACGAACGCGTCGGGTGCCCGTCCACATGCACGGTGCAAGCCCCGCACATTGCGATACCGCATCCGTACTTTGTCCCGGTTAGCTGGAGCGTATCCCGCAAAACCCACAGCAAAGGCATCTCCGGTGTTACGTCCACCGTCCGCCGCTTGCCGTTCAGCAAAAACGCTATGGCCGCCATATATGTCTCCTCTTGGGTCAGTTATTAGAGTACCTTTTTTGGGCGGTGCGACCCTGAAGCAAGGAGGATACATGCACAGCAAAGTGTTCATCCGTCTGGTGCCCGTTTTCTTTTTTGCTTGCTTGCTTCCACAGTTGCGGGCGCAGATCCTAGCTGAAGCTCTATCGGATTTTCCGCCTCAAACAGAGTTGCTCGAATACGATAACCTCGCACAGCTCCGCGCCTTGCCGAACTACGATGCGCTGAAGCAGCGTTTCACCGGAAAACAGTTGGAGCGGCTGAAGACGGCATTGACGAAAATAGATCTGCCGGAGTCCGCGGTAGATGAGATTGTGATGGCCTCGAGTCCCGCCGGCTTCTATGGACTGATCTCCGGCACGTTCAGCGGCGCAGCCATAACGCAAAACGCCGTCACGAAAGGCTGTGCCTACCTGACGGTGGAAGACAACAAGATTCTGTGCCCGACCGCCGAAATGTCCGTGTTGTTCCTAACCAAGTCTCTCGCTGCGTTTGGAACGTCCGCGGAAATAAAACGCATGCTTGAAGCGCGGCGTGGAGCTGCGCCGCGCTTCAGTACAAACCTCAGTTTGGTTCACTTACTAAACCAAACGGAACGCGACGCTCCGGTGCGCGGTGTGTCTTCCGGGAGCCAGCTTACCGCCTCCCTCGTTGATGCCATGCAAGGCGGGAGCAGTTTGGATATTGATTGGTCCCGGCTAGCCTCGAACATCAGCGCCTTCGGCTACAGCGTCAAACTGGACAGCAAAGCCCATGTAGCGGCCACGCTGCAGTGCAAGTCGCCCGCAACGGCCGCTATTTTGCGTCAGACGCTGGGCGCGCTCAGCGCCTTACAGTCTGTTGCCGCCAAAGCCGGCGCCTCGGCGCCTTTTGAAAATCTGCAATTGTCCTCTTCGGGCATTTTCATTGGCCTCCAGATGGACACGCCGCTCCCCGCTCGTTAGATTCGTCACGCCCGCAGCACAATCGTGAACTCACCGTCCTTGGC
>DATHIZ010000084.1:0-4431 GCA_035316385.1 Bryobacteraceae bacterium
TTGGCGTCCAGAATCACCGAAGTCCCAGGCGCAATCTGCCCCTGCCCCACCATCGCCGCGACCGGCTGAATGAAGTTTCGTTGCACCGTGCGTTTCAATTCGCGCGCGCCGTATTCGAGGCTGGTCCCCTCATCCAGCAACTGGTTCCGCCCTGCCGCGGTGCAATGCAGCCGGAAGGCGCGCAGCCCCAGGCGGGTGTGGACCAGGCGCGCGAAGTTGGCGAAGATCTGGTTCAAGATGAGGTCGCAAGCCTCGCGGTCAAGCGGCTTATAGGTGATTACCGAATCGATGCGGTTGACAAACTCCGGTGCAAACTTGTGCTTCACCGCCGATACACCGATGCTCTGCAGCCTGGAATGGGTTTCGGGCCGCGCCGGCAGCATTGCCTCCAGGCCGAAATCCGGTTTGCTCGCCCGCCGCAGCGCCTTCGCTCCCAGGTTACTGGTCAGAAAAATGAGCGACCGCTCAAAGTTCACCGTAGTGTTATCGCCCAGGCGCAGCGTGGCCTTATCCAGAATGCCCAGCAGCAAGCGCGTCATGGAGGGTGCGGCCTTTTCAATCTCATCAAACAGAATCAGCGAAATTTCGCTGTGCTCGCTGGCCGCCCCGTTTACCTTCGCTTGCGTCAGCATCGGCTGCGTTTCACGGTGTCCCAGGTAGCCAGGAGGCGCGCCTATCAGCTTGGCTACCTCATGCTCCATCTGGAACTCGCCGCAATCCACTTTCAGCAAATTCCTGCTGCTGCCGTGCATCACTTCCGCCAGCGCTTCGACGGTCCGGGTCTTGCCCGTGCCGGTTGGTCCTAATAACAGCACCACTCCCACGGGCCGCCCCTCCGGAGCCAGTCCCGCTTGCTGCATCTGAATGTACGGAACAATCGCATCGATCGCTTCCGGCTGTCCGACTAGCAACTCTTGCAGACGGGTGGTCAAACCGTCCGGAGGCTCAGGCAGTACGGGACGCCTGGTACGTCCGGACACGGTGTTCACTCGCATGTTGATTCGCTTCCCCGCCACAAAGTTAGCCCGGTCCGCGAGCCGCCTTGCATCCGCTAGCCGGCCCGTGAACTCCACCGGTCGGGAGTGCAGCCACAGCTATCTTATTTATTTCGAGTCATTTGACAGCCGTTGGAACGCCCAGGAAATTTCACGCCTCATTTTGTGACCGCCAGCGAAGCATGAGTTACATCCTCGTGAATCTACATCATGGCGACCGGAGGAGCCGGTTCGTCGGGACTTCCCGCCGCTCCCAACGGTCCGCGAACCATCAGAAATCCCAACCCTCCCATCACCGCCAGCCCGATCAGGTAAGAAGGATGATCGAAAATCTGCAAGTGTTCGCGCAGCTGCTTCGGTGCAAACTGCAAGCCGGCCCATAGCAATCCCAAAATGGCTTCCCCGGCGATTAATCCCGAGGCCGTCAGTACGCCGGCATTCTCCACACGCGCCTTTTGCGCTTCGTTGTAGCCGCGCCGCCTGGCCAGTTGGTCACCGATCCAGCGGATCGCCCCGCCCACGAAAATGGCAAACGTGGTTTCAAATGGCAAATACATCCCCACCGCTACCAGCATGGGACTCTTTACATTCATCGCGATAAAGGCGAAGCCAAGCAGCACCCCGGTCAGCAACAGCGGCCACGGCATATCGCCGCCGACAATACCCTGCGCCAGCAGCGCCATCAATCCGGATTGGGGCGCAGGAAGCTGTCTGTCGCCGAAGCCTGTTCCGCCCGCGCGTATATTGCCTTCATGCAATAGGACTAACGGGAAATACATCACCAGGCTAGCCACCACTACCGCGATTAATTCGGCAAGCTGGATATTGCGCGGAGTGCCGCCCAGGATGTAACCGACTTTGAAATCCTGTAGCAATTCGCCCGCTACCGCTGAAGACACGCAGACCACCGTGGCTACGCCTAACACTGCCGCCACACCGCCCGCTCCGGAAACACCCATGGAAACCATCAACAGGGCCGCGATCACCAGCGTCGAGAGCGTCAAGCCGGATACCGGATTATTCGACGAGCCAATCAAACCGCACAGACTCCCGGAAACGGTTGCGAAGAAGAAGCCCAGTATCAGCATCACCACAGCCGCTATCAAGCCTGCCACTACCTGTCCCGAGAAATAAATGTACAGCGCAATCATGAACGCGAAGACTACTGCGATGAGGGAGAAGATTACTTTGGAGCTCATGTAGCGCTCCGTGCGGCCGAGCGCCGCAGTCTGTTCCGCAGTCTGGCGCATTTCGCTAACGGTGCGCTTGAGCCCGACGGCCAGGCTTGTCCGCATTTTAAACAGCGTGTAGCCCGCCCCCACTACCATGCTGCCTACCGCAATGGGCCGGATGACGTACCTCCACACCGCGCCGGCCAAGTCGCTCCACGAGCTTTGCGGAGCGTCGGCCGGAAGGAACGCGTGCAGTTGCGGGCCCAGGAAATAAATCAGCAGCGGTACCAGGAAGCCCCAGGCTAAAACACCGCCGGCGAACTGCAAGCCCGCCAGGCGAGGTCCAATAATGTAGCCGACGCCCAGGTACGCGGGACTGACGCTGGGCGCGGGGAAACTACTGATGCCGCCTGCTTGCAAAATACGATTCGAATCCGCCCCGCCCAAGCGCACGTGGCTGGACCCCAACTGGCCGATCTGCACCGGGAACTCCGCGTCAGCCGCGAACAGCCCGAAGCGCCCCATCAGGAATATGAAGCCGCCCACACCTATATTCCAGAACAGAAACTTGGCTGCCTCCGCTCCGCGCTGCCCCGCTTTATGGATTTCCGATGCCGCCACCGACTCGGGGAAGGGAAGATCCGGATCTACTACCATGACGCGGCGGACCAGGGAAATAAACAGCACCCCCAAAACGCTGCCCACCAAAATGAGCACCGTCGTTTTCCAGTAGGCGTCTTTGAAACCGAACGATGCCCAGGAGTGCGAGATTAAGAACGCCGGAATCGTAAAAATGGCTCCCGACGCGACGCCTTCGCCGATAGATCCGCTGGTGCGTGAGATGTTCTCTTCGAGCAGCGTCCCTTTCCATGCCCGCATCACCGCCATGCTGATGACGGCCGCTGGATAAGTAGCCGCGACCGTCACACCGGCGCGCAATCCCAGATAAGCGTTCGCCGCTCCCAGGATGACCGTCATCACCAGCCCCAGCAGGATGGCGCGCAGCGTGAACTCGCGCATTTCCATGCCTTCGGGTACGAACGGCTTGAATGGAGGATTCGCCGGTGCTGTGCTCATGGGATTCCCCTACGTCAACTTGCTTTTCACCAGTTCACTGAGTGCCTTGCCGTCCACCCGCTTGCCCGCGAGCTTGGCTTGCGCGGCCTTCATCAGCACGCCCATCTGTTTTTGGGAAGTGGCGCCGGTCTCCGCCATGGCCGCCGCCACTGCCGCCTCCAGCTCGGCGGCGCTGGGCGTCGAAGGCAAATAGCTTTCAATAATGATAATCTCCGCCTCTTCTTTGGCGGCCAGTTCCTCGCGTCCGGCCTTGTGAAACATCTCCGCCGATTCGCGGCGCTGTTTCAGGATCGTGCTCATCACCTGCATCTCGGTGGCCTCGTCCAGCGGCTTCATGGAATCGATCTCGTGCTTCTTCAACGCCGTCTTGATCATCCGCAGCGCTCCCAACCGGGCTTCGTCCCGGGACTTCATGGCGGCGACCATATCTTTTTGAACTGTATCGAGCAGAGGCATTGCTCAATATTGTAGGTGGTTGGCAGCCACGCCCGCTTTTTTCTTGGACGAAAATGACTTCCCGCCGCAACCGCGACCCCGGGTTCCACGTCTGAACCGCTGTTATACTTAGCTACTTTGGCGGTTCGTCGGCGCTGCGCGGGCAGTGGAAGGGCAGGCTCTGCTCTTTTCGGTTAAGCCAAGCGACCGGGTGTTGCCGGTAATCACTGTCTTTGGGGTCTCATAGTTGAGAAAGTTTACACCAGTCTTCCTTTTCCTTTCTGTTGCCTTTTCCGCTCGAAGCCAACAATTTATTAATGGGCAAGCCGCCCGGGCAGTTATCGGACAAGCCAATTTTACGCAAGGAAACAGCGCGACGAGCCAGACCATTCTGGGCGCCGCCAGTGGGCTTGCTTACGCCAATGGCCGGCTGTACGTCGCCGATTCCAACCGGATAGGCGCGTCGGCGGATGTGAATCCGGGAACGCAGGCGAGTCGCGTCCTTGTTTTCGATACCACTGCCATTCCGGCTCCCCACGACCCGCTCAACAACTCCTATTACAGCCTGTGTTATCTGTGCGGCTTCCCAGCCATCAATAGCTTGGGGCAGCCCAGCTATACTCCGACCGATACGGCCGTTACGCCCGCGGTATTCGATGCCGGTCTGGCCGCCACCAACCCGAGCCAGCCTTATCTATATAACGCCACCGCTGTCGCGACCGACGGCAAGATCGTAGCGGTCGCCGACACGG
>DATHIZ010000085.1:0-5671 GCA_035316385.1 Bryobacteraceae bacterium
CGCATCGGATTCGCGTTGCGGATCACTTCGAATACCAGTCTGACCTATCGGTTTGACGCCAGGTCACCACTTCCGGCAAGATGGCGCCTCCCACAAAGTCGCTGGACCGGATCAAGATTTCGAAAAAGCGGGGCGGCCCGGCTGGGTCGATTCCCATGGCATGAAGAGCTTGTCCGAAGCGGCGTTTGTCCAGTAAAAACTCGCCGGCCGCTTCGGTCGACTGGGCGGTGGTGCCTGCAATTAAAAGAGACGGAGCGGCGTCTGATCTGGCGGGGAGAAAGGCGATGCGCGCATAGGTGCGGTTGTGACGGTTATCCTCATCATTCGGATATTGCAAGATGGCGCCGGAAGTGGCCTTTTCGAGAAAGACAATGCGACCCTCCTCGGTTAACTCGCAACGGAAGTTCAACCGGTCCTCATAAAGCTGAGCCCACGGATTGCTGATGGGACTACCGATGAGTACATTGCTTTTGTCTTTGAAGTCCTGCATTTGGACTTCGTGTCCGGAGCGCAGGACCATCTGTTGGGCAAATTGAGCATACCTGAGCATCACCATACCGGCGATTGCCATTTCGCGGCCGTCGGTAAATTCCCACACATTCCAGTTACGGATGAGGCTGGGCGGCTGCAGCTTGGACACTTCCGGATAACTGCGCGCCATATAGTCGTCGAGAGTGATACGGCGGTGCGCCAGAGTTGAGATCTGGAGGAAACCGGTATCACTAGTAACTACCAGCATTTCCCGCCCTTGGCCCACCAGAGCGGAAAAGGGAAGAAGCGGCGGTTCGACGTACAGTTCCCCGGCCAGCTTGCGTTCCGCCGACCGCCAATGCCAAGCCAGCGCCGATGTAGCGGCAGCCAGCAAAACCAATACGAGGCAAGCCTTGCGATAGTAGCGGATCAGCCGGGCATGATGGTCCACTGGCTCCAGCAGAAACGGCACAACTGGCGCCTGCTGGGGAGAAGGCGAAACCTCACCAGCGGATTGTGGAAAACGCGGCTCAAAGGCAAGTGCGTAGCCGCCTTTCGGCATGGTGACGATTAAGGATTCGTCGCGGCCCTCGGTTTCGAAGTAAGTCTCCAAGCGCTTGCGCAAGTTACGCGCCTCGGCCCGCACGATGCTGTCCTGACCGCCTTGCAGTTCGAGCCGGCGATTGAAGACACGCTCGCCGATGACGGACTCGCGCGCATCCACGAGCCGATTCTCCAACGTGCAATCCGCTGTATAGAGAAGGAAGTCGCGGAGCCGCGGGGCTCTTTGGAACAGGACACTAGCGGCGATGCGCGCGATGAGCAGACGCCGCTCCTGAGCCTCGGCAGGTTCTCTTTTGATGAAGTCGGACTGCGTTAACGCTGGCAAGAAAGTTCATGCTATCACCTCCTGTTTACCGTGAAACCGGCGACCGGCGGACGCGGCGTGGGCGCGATTACAAAGATTTCACGGTCAATTCACCTTCCCCTCGCTACCCTCGGCGCTTTACATTGCCAGGTACCAGGAGAAACGCAGCGTTTGCGCTAGGTCGGGAGGCCGGTTATGTCACCACTATTCAGAAAATTCGTACTAAGATCAGTACGCAGATTGAAACACTTTGTTCCCTGTGCGGCGGTCGTTTTTTTGGCGGCCAGCCTCAATTTGAGCGGCCAGGAATTCCGCGGAACCTTAACAGGCCAGATCACCGATCCGTCCGGAGCAACGGTCACGAAGGCCGAAGTGCGGGCCGTTAACCGCGATACGCAGCAGGCTTATACTGCGACAACTACCGATCGCGGCCTCTACTTCATTCCGTATGTTCTGCCGGGCACATATAAAGTGACCGTGACAGGGCAAGGTTTCAAGACACAGGTCCAAGACAACGTTCTGCTGGAAGCAGGTAAATCCACTGGCTTGAATTTAAGCCTGCAATTGGGAACATCCACGCAAACCATAGAAGTCTCCGGGGAGCCCCCTTTGATTGAAACAGCCAATGGGTCGGGCGGAACGGTGCTGACTCAGCAGCAACTCGAAAATCTACCGTTGAATGGACGCCAGATTTACACGTTGGTAGGGACTACCCCGGGCTCACAGTTCTTGCAGACCCAGTTTGGCGCGCAAGGCTACTCGGGTACGCGCGCCTGGGATGTGTCGAATAACTATACGTTGGGCGGCGGCGTGCAGGGTTACCAACAGTTCACCTTGGACGGCACCAACATTACATTGCAGAGTCATGGGTCGCAAGGTACTTGGCAGATGGCACCTAATATTGATGCATTGCAAGAGGTCAACGTGATGACCACGACCTACGATGCGCGCTATGGACGCACGGGCGGCGGCACGGTCAACATGGTCACGAAATCCGGCACGAACCAATATCACGGCAGCGCTTACGACTATCTGGAAAATGGCGTGTTCAACGCGAACAATTTTGAGAACAATCTGAATGGCATAGGGCGGCAGAACCTTCACCAAAATCAATTTGGGGGCACCTTTGGCGGTCCGCTGAAGAAGAACAAGATCTTCTTCTTTGGCAGCTATGAGCAATATATTGAGAACATTCCATTCACCACTGTCACCAGCGTTCCGCCCGCGTACCTGCGCCCGGGCAATGCGGGTAGCGGCGTCGACTTCTCGCAAACTGGTTTCACGCTGTACGATCCCGCGACCACGGCTTGCAACTCGGCTGGCGGCAGCCTAGGTAATTGCTCGGGAAACAAATACTCCCGTACTCCCTTTCCCAACAACATCATTCCAGCGAGCCGCATCAGCCCAATCGGGGCGGCCGTGGTGAACCTTTATCCCTTGCCGAATACAGGAAGCGGAGGTCCGCAAAACAATTTCACGGCCAACGTGCCCGACAAATACCGTTACTGGCAGCCCATGGGCCGCGTGGACTATGACACCAGCGACAAGACCCGCTTGTACAGCATGTTCGCGTTTCAGCACGGCACCGAGTTTCGCAACTCCAGCGGCTTCCCTTCCCCGGCCGAGAATGGCAACATCAACCAAATGCGCCAGGACCTGGTAGCCACTCAGGATATGACGCACATTTTCACCTCCACGCTGTTGGCGGATTTCAAATTGTCGTTTTCGCGATTCCTGCAGCGCGCGCCGAATGGAGATCTTGCTTCGACTGTAACGCCCGCGTCCATTGGGCTAAACATGCCAAAAGTACCGACTACTACGCTTAACCTGCTGCCGCAGATCGACTCGGCGTCTGGTTCTTACTATCCGCAGGCGGTGGGCAACAGCCTGGGTAACGACGTCTACAACAACTTCACTTTCGACAATGACTGGACCAAGACGTTGAGGAACCACACGATTCATTTTGGCGGCGAGGTCGGCGAAGTTCAGTATGGAAATCCGGGCGCGGTTGGGAGCCCCAATGGCGTTTTCAACTTTGGGACGCAGAACACGCAATATAACCCGCTGCAGCGCAATACAATTCCCGGCATCAATGACGGTTTTATCGTGGGAGACATGTTGCTTAGTTATCCGAGCGGCGGGAATGTGGATTACAACGACACGCAATTTGAAGGCTTCCCGACATGGGCGCTGTATGTGCAGGACGACTGGAAAGTCACTAAGCACCTTACTGTCAATATTGGTCTTCGCTACGATGTACAGCTTGGGCTGCGAGAACGCTACAACCGTTTGAACCGGGGCATGTGTTTCACCTGCGTCAATCCCATCAGCAACGATCCTACCTATCAGGCCAATCTAGTAAAGGATGGGCCGGCCTTACTCGCGGCCGGCATCAATCCGGCTTCGCTCGCGACTGTTTATGGCGGATTGACCTTCGCGGGAGTGAATGGCAACGGGAAAGACGCTTATGATACCGATTGGTCTAACATTCAGCCGCGCTTTGGCTTTGCCTACTCAGTCAATCCCAAGACAGTTATTCGCGGCGGTTACGGCATTTTCTACGCGGTTGGCCTGGAGGGTGGCACCAGCGACGGCTTCAGCATTTCCACTCCGTATATCAATTCGATCAATGGCGGCGTCACCCCGACCAATTATTTTCAGAACGGCAATCCTTTTCCGACCGGTGCGCAAACTCCTCCAGGCAACTCGCTCGGGCTTCTGACCGCGCTCGGCAATGGCACTTCGATTGACTATCCCGGACGCCGCATCCCGCGCTCGCAGCAGTTCTCTCTCGGTATCCAGCGCGAGTTGCCGGGGAAAATGGTTTTGGACGCGCGCTACGTGGGAAATTTTACCGATCGCCTGAGGACGTTCGTCTGGAATAATGGTACGTTGACCCTGCCGCAACTGGAGCAGGGCGTCGCAAATCCAACGCTGTTTAATCAACAGGTGCCCAATCCCTACTACGGCGTACCGGCTATTCCGCCAAGCTCCACTTGCGGATCGAATCCCACGGTGACACGTATCACCCTGATAACTCCGCTTTCGCAATTCTGTGGACTCATCGGGCAGAACAATGATCCGCTCGGCAACCAAAATTATAACGGCCTGGAGGTGAAACTGAATAGGCGGCTCAGTGATGGATTAACCTTTCAGCTCTCCTACACTTACTCGAAGACAATGGGCGCCACAGGCTATCAAAATGGTTGGCCCTATCAAGACGCGGACCAGAAATATGAGATCGCGGGTGGTGACCGGACGCACATTCTCACCGTGAACGGCGAGTGGAATCTGCCCGTCGGCAAGGGGTCTAAACACTTCCTGCCGAACGCCGGTGGCTTTGTGGGCGCTCTGGTCAATGGATGGAGCGCCAACTTTATTGTCTCGGCGCAATCCGGAACACCTGTAGGCTTAAACACCGGCTATTACGACGATTGCAATCACAGCTACACGCCGGACGGCGGACCGACGCTGAGCAACTATCTCTATAACAACTACAGCAGCGGGAATAAGCTCGGCTGCTTCAGCACCATTCCGCAATACGGCAACAAGAATTTGCCCGATCGCATCTCAACGCTCCGGAACCCCAGCATCACCAACTTGGATTTTGCATTGCACAAGGAATTCGCGATCACGGAACATTCTAGGGTGCAACTGCGTGGTGAGGCGTTAAACCTGACCAACACGGTGCTTTTCCCCGGGCCGGACAACAACCCCGGCGACGGACCGCCTGCGGCACAGAAGAACGGAACTTACACGGGTTTTGGAACTGTCAATCTGTATCAACAGAACTTCCCCAGAATCGTGCAGTTTTCATTAAAGTACCTGTTCTAACGGCCGGGCGTACTGCTTTCCGTAGCTGAGGCTGCTACCCTTCCCTTTAATGAAGTGGAAGCAGGTCCAGCATGTCGCGTCTTTTGAACTGTTGCTACTGGGTGCTCAGCGTATCTATAGCTACGCTGACACACCCGGTGGCTTATGCCGCACAAAACCGGGTCACGATTCTGAATGATGCGTTTGGAAAACAGTCGGCGCTTGAGCAGGACTGGGGTTATTCCGCGCTGATCGAGTTTGAGGGAACGCGCATTCTGTTCGACACCGGAGACAATGCCGCATTGTTCCAGAAGAATGTCGAGCGGCTGCATGTGGATCTCTCACACCTGGATATGGTGGTGTCCCATGCGCACGGAAACCATACTTCGGGCCTGCGTTATGTCCTCTCGCGCAACCCGAACGTTCCTTTGTTTGTGCCAAAAGCCTCCCTATTTCACGTGAACCACGCCCACCGATAGCTTTCTGATCACGGATGCCCGGCCAGAACTTCAAGCGGAG
>DATHIZ010000086.1:0-10109 GCA_035316385.1 Bryobacteraceae bacterium
CGGTTCGCAGCTTACTCATCTCATCACTGCACCATTTACGGTCGGCCTCGTCCACGCCCCAAGCATCGCCGGCGGTAATTTGCTGCGCGCTGATCGGCGCGGGCTTCACCGGAAAAGGTTGCGTAGCGGCGGCCGTTTCCCCCGGCACTTCGCTCTTCGGCACGGCGCGCTCTTCCACGCCGAACAATGGCTTGCCGGTTTCCCGGTTCAGCAAAAACAGATTGCCCGTCTTTGAGCCAATGGCAATCGCCGGAACGCTGACGCCGTTTTGCTTCACGTCAAACAACAACGGAGGCGAAGCCACATCATAGTCCCAGAGGTCGTGATGCACGGTTTGAAAATGCCAGACTCGTTCGCCGGTATCCGCCTTCAGCGCCACCACCGAATTAGCGAACAGATTGTCACCCAGCCGTTCGCCGCCGTAGTAATCGGGGCTGGGACTGCCGGTGGGAATGAAGACAAGATTGCGGGCCGGATCGGCGGCGATCGTGGACCAGGCATTCGCGGCCCCTGTCCGCGCGGCGCTCCCGTTCTTCCATGAATCCGCGCCCACCGCCTTGGGATCTTGGGGGATGGGGTCCCAGGTCCACTTGAGCTTGCCGGTCAGGGCATCGAAGGCACGCACTTCGCCGCTTGGCTGAGTGATGGATCCGTTATCGGCTACGCCCGAGCCAACCACGATCATGTTGCCGATGACCGCGGGCGCGGAGGTCTCTTCATAGTCATCGAGACCGTTCGGCAGCGGAGGAATGCGCAGCCCTTTGCGCAGGTTAATGGAACCGTTGTCCCCGAAATCGCTGCAGGGCTTACCCGTCGCAGCGTCCAGAGCAATCAATCGCGCGTCAATGGTGGCAATGTAAATCCGGCGCTTACCGCGGCCGGCCTTCCACGTTGAAACTCCGCGGGCAGAGTAGTCGCCATAGCCGAGGTCCTTGTCCACATGCGAGTCGTACGCCCAGCGCTGCTTCCCGGTTGTGGGATCGACCGCAATGACGCGGCCGAGCGGCGTGTTTATATACAAAGTGCCTTCTGCAAACAGTGGTGTCACTTCAAAACGTGTCGGCGTGCTGTCCTTCGGTTGATAGGCGTCACCGGTGCGAAACGTCCAGGCAATTTTCAGCGCGGCCACGTTGGAGCGGTTGATGGAGTTAAGTGGCGAATAACGCTGACCGCCGGGATCGCGCCCATAGTTGGGCCACTCGCCCTTATCCGCCGCAAAGACTGCGGATAGCCCAAGCAGCAGCGCGACTGGCCGCTTCATCATAGTCGTTATTGGAGTGGAAGTCCGTGTGCTTCCAATGTGCCTTTGACATCTGAAACCGTTAGGCGGGAGGCGTCATATTCGACAAACAATTCATCTCCTCCAGCCGATACTTTAACAGCCAGCATGCCAAATACGGCGTGCACGCGCGAGATCTGTTTCAGGTCGTCATCCCTGAGCGGCCGGGACAATTTAAAAGAGAGCTGAACCTTCGTCATCGCGCTTCAGAATAACATTTTACGGCTTATTTGTTGCCGGTGTCCTGTTTCACTTTCCATAGGATCTGGCGCAAAATCCCGAGCCACGCTTCCGCATCCGAAGCTGGCAGTCCCAACCGCCTCACTAAGCGCCTCACCTTTAACTCGGCCGATTGTGATGTGCGTTCCTGAACCCACCCGGACCGGCTCAACAGATCGAGCAGCAGCCCCGTAATGCGTTCAGAATCCTCCGCCGCAGCTGTGGGAGCAGGATCGAACCGCTGTGCCACGGCATCCGCGTCCCGGCAAAGTTCGTAAAGGCAGATAGCGACCGCTTGACCCAAATTCATGGACCCATGTTCCGGTCGCGTTGGGATTCTCAGCAGCCAGTGGCAATGGCTCATATCCTCGTTCGAAAGACCAAACTTTTCCGAACCGAACAGGAGCGCCGCCGGTCCTTGCGCCGCAAGATGTTCCTTCACGAGTTGGCCGGCGGCTTCCAGGCGATACAGCGGCAGATGCAGGTCGCGCTTGCCTAGCGCCGTGGATCCCACCACCAGCGTGCAATCGGACAGCGCTTCGCCAAGGCTCTCGAAAACCTCTGCCTGCTCCAGGATGTAATGCGCGCGAACAGCCGAGCGCGCCTCCTTGAATGCGACGTCGTAGGGCTTGACCAGGCGCAGTCGCGTCAGGCCGAAGTTGCTCATGGCGCGGGCCACTGCTCCGATATTGAGTGGATTGCGCGGCTCTACCAGGACGATCGTCAGAGCCGTAGTTGCCAAACTGTAAACACCAAACTATTGTTCCAAATAGGTGTAGCCGTGCAAGCCCTCTTCGTAGAACTTTAGCAAACGGCCCGATTCTTCGTAGCCGATGCGCTGTTCGCGCACCGCAAGTTCCACGTCTTTGCGGAACTCATCCAGAAGCGCCTGCGCGTTGAACTGGACATAATTTAAGACCTCGCGCACCGTGTCGCCTTGGACCACCGTTTCCAGCACTGTCTCACCGTGCTCGTCCAGGCTCACGTGAACCGCGTTTGTGTCGCCGAGCAGATTGTGCAGATCGCCCAGTATTTCCTGGTACGCGCCCAGCAGAAATGCGCCCAGCACATAAGTGTTCTCGTTGAGTGCATGCAGCGGCAAGGTTTTTTTGACGTCGCGCCGGTCGATGAATTGATCCAGCTTGCCATCCGAATCGCAGGAGATGTCGCCGAGCACGCCCGAGCGTGTAGGCTGTTCGTTGAGCCGGTGAATTGGCATGACGGGAAACAACTGCTTCACCGCCCAACTATCCGGCATGCTTTGAAACAGCGAAAAGTTGCAGAAGTAGGTATCGGAGAGCATGCCGTCCAGTCCCTCCAACTCTTCCGGGAAGAAGTCGAGTTCCTTCGCCATCCTGAGAATCTTGCGGCAGATCGCCCAATAGAAGTTTTCCGCCAGGCTGCGCTGCTCCAGCGGCAGATAGCCGAGGCTGAAGAGATTCAACGCCGAATCGAGGGCCTGCTGCGCGTCGTGATACGTCTCCAAAAGATTTTTCTTGGTGAGCGACTTGTGCGTTTCAAACAGATCGATGAGCGCCTGCTCGGAGTCTTCGGCAACGCTGGTGGGCAGGTCTTCTTCGCCGAACCCGCTCACGCCCAATACGTTAAATACCAGCAGGCTATGGTAAGCCGCCACGGCCCGGCCGCTTTCCGTGATGATGGTGGGATGCGGAACCTCCGCTTCGTCGCAGATGCTCTGGATGTGATACACCACGTCGCGCGCATACTCTTCGAGCGTGTAGTTGACGCTCGATTCGAAATCGGTCTGCGAACCGTCGTAGTCAATTCCCAACCCGCCGCCCACGTCCAGGCTGTTCAAACCCGTGCCGGCCTTCTTCAGGTCTACATAGATGCGGGCAGCTTCGGTAACCGCCGCTTTAATCTGCCGGATATTGGTGATCTGGCTGCCCAAATGGAAGTGCAGCAGTTCCAGGCTGTCCTCCATGCCGCGCTGCTTCAAAAAGTCAACGGCTTTAAGCGCCTCGCTGACGGTCAGCCCGAATTTCGAACGGTACCCACCCGAAGACTTCCAGCGTCCTGAGCCGCGGCTCGCCAGCTTAACGCGGATGCCGATGGTGGGCTTCACGCCGACTTTCTCGGCGTGCTTGGCAATCACTTCCAGCTCGGTAAACTTCTCAACAACCGGAGTGATCTTCCGCCCGATCTTTTTCGCGAGCATCACCATTTCGATGTACTCGTCGTCTTTGAAACCGTTGCAGATGATGGGCGTCTCGTTATCCGCGATGGCCAGCACCGCCAGCAGTTCCGGTTTCGAGCCGGCCTCCAGCCCAAAGCGGTAGGCGCGGCCAAATCGAAAAACTTCCTCCACCACTTGCCGCTGCTGATTCACCTTGATCGGATAAACGCAGCAATACCCGGCCTGGTATCCATGCTCTTTCATAGAAACATCAAAGGCTTGATGGATCTCGCCCAGGCGATGCCGGATGATATCTCCGAACCGGATGAGAATGGGCAGCGAAATGCCGCGCCATTGCAGCGAATCGACCAATTGCTTTAGGTCGATTTTGCGATCGGGTTCCTTGGTGGGGTGAACCACCAGATTGCCGTTATCGCCAACGGAAAAATAGCCTTTTCCCCAACGGGCGACATCATACAGTTCAGCAGCATCGGTAGTGGTCCAGCGGTCTGCCGGTTCGCGCACTTGGCCCGCAACGGCCGTTATCTTGGTGCTCAGTGGGAGTATCTCCTTATTTGTACAAACAACCGCCGCGGAACCCTCTTGGGATTCTCTGTTGCAGGTTTCCATTACAGAATGGTTTCGCGCGGGGCGACCTGTTCCACGACTCAATTAAAGCACGGAAATTCTTCTCCCCGCCAGCGCCCTATTACGCCAGAGCGGAGAGCTTAATCCCGACGTGTCCAGCAGTCGAAGAATGTCCGCGAGTGCTTAAAGCCATTCCCGATCGGGTCGATAGAGACAACAGATCGGATCTCGCCCCGGCGGGATTCGAAAATTTGAGTTGGCCAAATTGTTATCTCCAGAAAAACCGGAAACACTCGCGATGCGCGGAGCGGTCCAGGACTGGGCGGTGGCTTACGGAAAAGTTCTGATCGTAAGCGGTTCCTCCGCGCGCCGGCGTGAGTTGTGCCTGCTGCTGAGTAACCAGGAATACGAGCTGATCGAATCCGGAACAACGTTGGAAGCTGAGGCCGCCGTCGCGGTGCACCGCGTTGATCTGGTTCTGATCGATGTGGCCGCGCCGGGAGGTGGAGCCGAGCGCTTTTGCCGGACGATCCATCGTGCCGCCGCGACACGTCTCATTCCGATTTTTGTCCTCGCGGACAGCGAAAATCTCTCCGCCGAAGTGCGCGCGATAGAAGCCGGCGCCGATCAGTTCCTGGTCGCTCCCTGGCGCGCGGACGCACTGCGGGCGCGTATTCACGCCGGCTTGCGCCGTAAAGCGCTGGTCGATTCGCTCGACGATTCCGAAACGGTTCTGTTTTCGCTCGCGCGCTCCGTGGGGGCACGTGATCCCGATCTAGGCGAACATTGCCAGCGCTTAGCTCTTATGGGCGCGACCTTGGGGGCGGCTCTGAAGCTGCCCACCCGCGACATTCTATCGCTCGAAGGCGCCGGCTACCTGCACGACATCGGCAAGATCTCCATGCCGGACCGGTTGCTTTTCAAGGCCGGCCCTCTGAATGCGGCAGAGTGGGAGACTATGAAATCGCATACCATCCGAGGAGAGCTGATTTGCCGCGGTGTCAAGTCGCTGGCGGGCGTATTGCCCATTATCCGTAGTCATCACGAACGCTGGGATGGATCGGGCTATCCCGATGGGTTGGCGGGCCGGCAGATCCCGCTTCTGGCGCGCGCACTGCAATTGGCCGACATCTACGACGCGCTTACCGCGGCCCGTCCCTATAAGAGAGCGTTCTCTTCGACCGAAGCTATGGCCATTATTCGAGACGAGACAGCCAAGGGCTGGCGCGACCCCGAACTGGTCAAAGTCTTTGCGGAGCTTCGGCCTATGTTTCAGACTCCCGTGCAACCGGAATTTGCCGGTCTCTCGCTGCAGTCGCTATCGGCTGCACTTGGGTCGCAAGCTGTAATCTTGCCGCGCACCGGGACTGTGGATATAGCAGCTACGGCCGGCTCGAAAACCTTAGACTTTTTGCAGCACCTCTCCCTCGCCCGCTGAAGCCTATAATCGCTGCCAGAGGCTATCTCACTCTTTGCTTTCGTCCGACTCGTTTCCCATCTTGAATGAGCAAGTGTCCGCCTGTTTTCGTTGTCCCCGGTTAGTGGCGCATCGCGAAGAAATCGGCAGAGTGCGCCGGCGCGCGTACCGCGAGATGATCTATTGGAGCCGTCCATTGCCGGGCTTTGGCGATATCGCGGCGCGTCTCCTCCTCATCGGCCTGGCGCCCGGCGCCCATGGCGCGAATCGAACCGGCCGCATGTTCACCGGCGATCGTTCCGGCGATTTTCTATACCGCGCGCTCTGGGAAACAGGCTTTGCTACCCAGCCGGAGAGTGTATCGCTGGAGGATGGGCTGCGCTTGCAGGACGCCTACATTACCGCGCCCGTGCGCTGCGCCCCGCCCGATAACAAACCGTCGCGCGAAGAGATTTTGGCTTGCCGCCCCTTTCTGGTCCGGGAACTCGCTCTGTTGAAACACGTGAAACTCATCGTGGTGCTTGGCGGAATCGCGCTTGATGTGTATCTGTCCGTCCTGCAGAGCCAGGGGCTGCTGAAATCGCGAACACCCTTCCGTTTCGCCCATGGAGCGACGTACACCACTCATCCAGGCGGTCCCATCGTGCTGGCTTCGTATCATCCGAGCCAGCAAAACACCTCCACCAAGCGTCTCACCGCCGCAATGCTGCACGAAATTTTCGTTCGGGCGCGCGCGCTCATCGAGGCCTAGCCCGGGCCTGCGTCCGCCGCACCTTAATCCGCCGTACTTTAATAAGGCTGGATGGGTTGCTGTTGAGGTGGATAACCGACCCCGGCCGGAAGAGCAGCTCCGCCGCTTTCCAGTATCCGGCGCCCCTCTTCGCTTAAGAGCACCCACAGGCCATAAACGCCCAGCGCCGTTCCCAGTGGGACAGACAGCAGGTGAAAACCCGACACGATGATCATGAGCACTCGCGACCAGGGCTTGTACTGCAGCAGACCGATGCCGCCGATGACGGACGGAGCCGCGAGCAGCAGCAGGAAGATTGCTATTCCCAGGCCAATGGTCGCAATAATGGGTGCTGCAATCGCACTACCATCAGAATCGCCCATCGATGCGCGGAGAGAGGCTGCAATCACGCTGGCCAGTCCGCCCATCAACAGCAGAACCGCAATTCCAGCCAGCGCGGTCAAACCGCCCATCACGATATTCATGATTCCTAGTATCTTTATATGGTCTCGCATTTCGCTCGTCCTTCCAGGAGTTGTGCTACCTGGATAATACGTTAAAAGTAGAAGGCTTGTTCAACCCGCCCAAAACCCGTTAAACTATTAGATATCGCTATTGAGCTTACGAGCCTTGCATTCATAACGTTCGCAATGAGTCTTTTCAACCCGCTTTTCTCGCTTCTGTTCGTACAGCCTAGCCTCGGTTCGCGCATTGCCACCGGTTTATTCGACGATACTTTCTCCGGCATTTACAAGTTGTCGCCGTTCGATTGGTGCCTGCTGGTTCCGTACTTCGGGATTCTGGCGGTCCTATCGGTCTATGGCCTGCACCGTTACGAGACCATCCGGCGTTACCGTAAGTTCCGCAAGAATCTTCCCAAGGCCGCCCCCAGCACGTTTGAGCAGCTGCCAAAAGTCACCATTCAGCTTCCCCTGTACAACGAGCGCTACGTGGTGGAGCGTTTGCTGGACGAAGTCAGCCGCATTGATTATCCGCGCGAACTGCTGCAGATTCAGGTGCTGGATGATTCGACGGATGAAACGCACCCCTACACCGAGCGTCTTTGCAATGAATATGCCGCGGCGGGCGTTCCCATCGAATATCACCATCGCACTAACCGGCACGGCTACAAGGCGGGCGCCCTGCAGGAAGGCATGGAAACGGCCACCGGGGAATTTATCGCGATTTTTGACGCCGATTTTCTCCTTCCCTCCGATTTCATCAACCGCACCATCCATTTCTTCACCGATCCCGGGGTGGGTGTCGTGCAAACGCGCTGGAGTTACCTGAACAAGGAGTTCAGCATCCTCACGCAAGTGGAAGCCATGCTGCTCGACGGTCATTTCGTCCTCGAACATGGCGCGCGCTGCGGCTCGGGTTTGTTTTTCAACTTCAACGGTACGGCCGGAATTCTACGTCGCAAGATGATCGACGATGCGGGCGGCTGGCAGCACGAAACTTTAACGGAAGATTCGGATCTGAGCTATCGTGCTCAATTGAACGGTTGGCGCTTTGTCTATTTGCCCTCGCTCGATTGCCCTTCCGAATTGCCCGCTGAAACGTACAGTTTTCAGGTGCAGCAGGCGCGCTGGGCAAAGGGCTTGACGCAAGTTGCGATAAAACTGCTGCCCCGCATCCTCAAATCCGGTTTGCCATTCCAGGTAAAAGCGGAAGCATTCATGCACTTGACGCCCAACATCTCTTATCCGCTCATGATCGTGGTGTCCATGCTCATGTTGCCGGTGATGATCGTGCGGTTTTATATGGGCATGTTCCAGATGGTGCTCATTGATTTCCCTTTGATTGTGGCCTCGTTCTGGTCTATATCCGCTTTCTACCTTTACGCCCAGCGTGAGCTGTATCCGAAAGTGTGGTGGAAATCGATAGCTTTCCTGCCCATGCTGATGGCCGCCGGCGTGGCCCTCACACTGAGCAATACCAAAGGTGTCATCGAGGCGCTGCTCGGCATCCAAAGCAGTTTTGCGCGCACCGCCAAATACGCGATGGGCGCGAAGAAAGTCAAGCTTCAGCCAACCGCCTACAAGCGGCGCAGCGGCTGGCTTCCCTATGCCGAACTGGCTTTCGGAACCTACTTTGTCTACATGGTGGATTTTGCCATTGAGACCATGAACTACTTGGCCATTCCTTTCTTATTGCTATTTGTGTGCGGGTATTATTGGGCTGGATTTAGCACGCTGTATGAAGAATTTCGCGGACGCATCGAGTGGCAGCGCGCGCAAAAGCTGGCGGAAGCGCAGTCTTAAACATTGCGGCCTAATTGATGATGTCTATGCGCCAACTGCGCGTTGTGTTCGATGAGAGAATGCAAGCATGCGCGCCACTAAGATAGTCGTAACTCTCGGTCCTGCCACCGACTCCGAGAGTGTCATGCGAAGCCTGTTCGACGTTGGCGTCGACGTGTTCCGGTTGAATGCTTCGCATGGCGTCCAGGACGATCATGCCCGCCGGATCAAAACGGTTCGTGAATTGGCTGCGGAATACAAGAGCAACTGCGGAATTCTGCTTGATCTGCAGGGTCCGAAAATTCGCTTGGGGACCTTTAAAGACGGCCCTTATCTGTTGCGGGAAGATGCTGAATTCACTATTACAACGGAGCACGTGGAGGGCGGTCAAACCATCGCGTCCACCGGCTATCCGGAGTTCGCGCGCGATGTGAAGCCGGGCGACGCAGTGCTACTGGCCGATGGCTCGGTGCAGCTCTGTGTGCTCGAAAGCGATGGAGTTGCCGCTCGCTGCCGGGTCGTCATTGGCGGCATGATCAATGACCGCAAAGGCATCAATTTGCCTGGCGTGCAGGTCAGTACTCCTTCGCTCTCCAAGAAAGATGTGGCTGATGCGCATTTCGGCGTCGAGCAAGGCGTGGATTTTTTTGCGATGTCCTTTGTCCGCCAGCCGCGAGATGTGCTGCGCCTGCGGCATCTACTGGAAGAGGTCGACGCCAAGCAGCCCATCATCGCTAAAATCGAGAAGCCGGAAGGCTGGCAGAATGTGGATGCCATACTCGACGAATGCGAAGGTGTGATGGTGGCGCGCGGCGATCTGGGCGTCGAAATGGCGCTCGAAAAAGTCCCCGCCATTCAGAAATCCATCCTCGAAAAAGCACGCATGCGCGGCAAGTTCTCGATCACCGCTACGCAGATGCTGGAATCCATGATCGAACATCCGCTGCCGACGCGCGCTGAAGTGAGCGATGTCGCGAATGCGATTCACGACGGCACCAGCGCCATAATGCTTTCCGCCGAGACCTCCACCGGCAAATATCCGGTGGAAGCAGTCCGCATGATGGCGCGCATCGCCCGCGAAACAGAGTCTTCGATAAAGAGCCGCGGCTTTGTAGACGCCTGGGGGCCGGAGGAGTATCGCGTCCCCGAGATTATTGCCGACGCCGCCTATCATTGCGCGCGCACGGCCGGAGTGGTGGCCCTGGCGGTGGGCACCACCTCAGGTTCTTCCGCGCGTATGCTGGCCCGCTATCGTCCTCCGGTGCCGATTTACGCTTTTTCCTCTGATGCTACCGTGGTGCGCCAGCTCTCCATTGCTTACGGCGTAAGCGCGATTGTCTCGCCGGTGATGACGTCTACTGATCAGATGCTGAATGAGATGGAACGCATGCTGGTCGAATCCGGACGCGTTCATCCGGGCGATAACATCGTCTTCGTCGCCGGGCAGCCCGTGGGCTTGCGTGGCTCTACAAACATGTTGAAGTTGCACCGCGTCG
>DATHIZ010000087.1:0-2593 GCA_035316385.1 Bryobacteraceae bacterium
AGAGCTGCCGGACGACTTCACCCTTGCCGACCCGTCTTGCTTGTCCCTTCCGAATCATGTTCACTGCCTCATAACCGGCGATCGTCCGCCACGCGCCCCAAAAGGATCGGAAGCCTTGGCTGGCTTTCACTCGTCGTTTGGCGCGTGCGTTGTCCCAGAGCCAGGCTGCGAAGATAGACACCCGCTAGGCCGAGGCGTTCCGCGATGGCGTTCTCCGGTAATCCCGCCAAATCTTCACACGTCTTCAGGCCCCATTGGTGCAGGATCTCCAGCAACCCGGCATCCAGCCGCGTGTCATGGACGAACAAGGCTTCCAGCGGAAGGTTGGCGAGTTGGGACGCTTCCTCGCCTGGTGACACGAGCGTGACGCCGGCGAAATGCCGTGCTAGCAAAATCGCGGTGTCCGGATTGGCGGCTACCGCCAAATGCGCGCGCAGCTTGTGAGCGTGGCCTTGGCGGGAGATTTCGGAGGCGATTTGCGGGACGGAGCCCATGAGGGCGCGCAGCGGCACCACGGAAAAGAGAACGGTATCGGCGGAAGTCTGTTCTACCTCCGGCGAGAAAGCTCCAGCGAGCGCAAACAACGCCTGTTGCTCGGCAATCAGGCTGGCCGCTTGCGGCGCATACAAGCAGGCGTACATTACCCCGTTCTCTCCAAAGAAAGCTGTTGCGCGCGGCCTTCCATGGGCTTGCGCAACTTGACCGCGATATCCATGCCTTGCAGAAAACAAAATGGAGCCGCCCCATCCCAGCGTGGAGCTTGCAGTTCCAGTTCTATTTGGCGAACCGACGCTTTGGCTTGCGCCGCTGAGGTGCAAATCAAAAGCGCCGTGGAGGTATGTTCAATGGCCTGGCGAAACCGGTACCAATAGGAGACCGGGATCTGGTTGAGCGCCCGCGGCGTCACTTCGCACAGATCCAAGGTGATGACACCGAAACCGCCGGCATGTAGCAAAAGGTCTGCCGCGCGCAAAGCATGTTGCACGTTACTCCGGCAGCGCACCCAGACGACGCGAGCAAGCTTGACGCCGGCGGCGGCGGCCGAAGCAGGATGAAAGGCGTCGCAAGTATCGACCACGGCGCAGATTTCTCCTCGTACGGTGGCCTGGGCAAGAATGTGCAACACGGCGGCCGTCCGTCCGGAGGAACGGAGACCAGCGATTTCAGTGATGCCGCCGCGCGGCAATCCATTGCGTAGCGGCAGCGCCGGGACGCTGAGGGCGGCGAACTGGGGCGGGGTTTCGGGGGAGGCAAGCAGGGAGGAAGAGAAAGGGAGAGAAGCCGTATTCGCCATTTGTTCGCCTGTGCATATTATGCCTTAACAGACGTCGAACTGGAACTGGATAATCGCCCAATCATGTTCGCTTTATATTCGCCTACAATGGGGTGTATGGGCGCTCAAGAGATAGTGGAGGTACAGGCCAATACTGAACCTGCTTCTAGGGTCCGCGAGATTGTTCATGTGGACATGGACGCGTTCTACGCTTCGGTCGAGCAGCGAGATGATCCGGCGCTCCGTGGCAGACCCGTTGTGGTGGCCTGGAAAGGAAAACGGTCTGTTGTCTGCGCTGCTTCCTATGAAGCCAGGCGCTTTGGTGTTCGTTCGGCTATGCCCGCGGTTCACGCCGCGCGTCAATGCCCCGAGGCAATCTTTGTTCCACCTGACTTCACACGCTACAGAGCGGTGTCGCATGCTGTGCGAGAGATCTTCCGACGCCATACCGATCTGGTTGAACCTCTATCGTTGGACGAAGCGTATTTAGACGTCACAAGGAACAAGAACGGATTATCCACAGCAACCAAGGTCGCGATAGCGATTCGGCAACAGATTCGTGAAGAGCTTTCTCTCACGGCCTCTGCCGGTGTGGCTCCGAATAAGTTCCTTGCAAAAATAGCGTCCGATTGGCGAAAGCCCGACGGCCTATTTGTCGTTCAACCCAAGGATGTGGATACATTTCTTCCTCCGCTACCCGTAGGCCGAATCCCTGGAGTTGGCAAGGTAACGGAGACAAAGCTGAAACAGATCGGAATCCGCACGGTCGGTGAATTGCAGGGCTTCGATCAAACCGCCCTTGAAGCGCATTTTGGCCGTTACGGTTCACGTCTTTATGAACTCGCACGCGGCATTGATCACAATCCAGTTATAGCCGACAGGCCAACGAAATCGATTTCTGCCGAAGATACCTTTGAACGCGATATTCGGCTTTCAGAAACCGAGGAACTGATCCGGCGCCTCGCAGTGAAAGTATGGTCTGCTTCACGCAAAGAGTCACGTATAGCGCGGACAGTGGTTCTAAAGCTGAAGACGAGCGAATTCAACATCCTTACTCGCAGCCACACACCGATGGCTCCGCCGGCGTCTTGTGATGAATTGACAAGCATCGCGCTCTCTTTGCGGGGGCGGATTGATCTTGGGCCAGCCAGCCTTTTCAGACTGGTGGGAGTTGGGTTGAGCAACTTCCGGGACTTGGAACGCCCGTTGGCTCCCCTCTTTGAAGACAACGTCATCGTCGAAGACATTCCAGTCACGATCTAAATTCCGAGTCCCCCCTCGGACATTGCCGAACGTTCGTGCCCCAGGGCAGCAAAACAC
>DATHIZ010000088.1:0-4754 GCA_035316385.1 Bryobacteraceae bacterium
CCCCGCCCGATCCCAGATCCTGATCCCGTGCGGACTGGGCAACCGTATCGCTCATAGTCCAGTAATCTTCAGGCACAAATCGCCCGTTCAACAGATTCAACTTCACAAAGGCATTCCCAAAATCACCCCTACTCGGGAAACCGCGGCCATCCAGCGCAGTGTCGAACGTGCCGTTGGAAACACTCACAAAAACGCGGCCCGTCGCAGCATCAGCCGCAAGACCGCCCCCGGAGTTCCACAGCGCCGCCCCGCTGCCATTCGGAGCAAAGTTAAATGCGCCGGCCGGTTGCAGCGTCAATTGATCGTAAGCCAGCAGCCAGCCAGTGTACGGACCTATGTCGCAGTGGGAACCCCACCCCGTATAGACCACGCCGTTGAGCAGCAGCAGCCCCGGCCGCGTCTTGTACTGCTTAGCGTCGAAGACAACTTGGCCATTGCTGCTGTTGTCGCCCGATCCCGGGACACTCGCGGCAATCTCCACCGGTCCTCCAAATTCCTCCTGTCCGGTCGTGAGGTCAAGAGCGTGCAGCCGGTGATGATATCCGCCTGCAGTATCCCGGCTCATCGCGAGCAGGTAGATGGTCCCGTGCGGCCCCGCGTTCACGTCGATGACCGGCGTAGCCGTGATGCCGATTTCGGGAACCGCCTGTCCGCAGCCCCGGTCATCCGAAGGGCTTTCTCCCGCCCTCAATACGGTCGTGCGCCAAAAAAGGGCCCCAGTTCCGGCATCGAACGCATAGACGGAATCGTGCTCGGTAGCGGCATAAGCAACGGAACGGACGCCTTGGCCTGGCATATCTAGTTGCGACACATACAACGGCTGCGCATCTACCTTCCCATCGACGGAAAGAGAGAAAAGCTTTCCAAAAGAGGAGGCGTTCACGTTCGCGGGCGTCAGTGTAGTTTCAGTTATGTTCTGCCCCGTGCGGCTGATGTCATTGTGGTAAGTCAGCACGTTCGTGTGGCTTTGCGGAGTAACACTCGTACTAACTTGCGGAGTGCCAGTGCTCGAAGCAGTCCCCGAAGCCGTGCTCGAACCCGCGCGGCCGCAACTGGCGCTGATTACGAGCGTAACGGCAAACATAGCCGTGCGGATATCGCCCCGCCTGAACCGGCGTTCTCTACTAGCGCCGCATGGCTTACTCGCATCCACTAAGTGTCCGCTCCTGTCTCAACCTTTGACTGGTCACGAAATTTAAAAAACAACTTCTAACTGAATCTAAACGCCTTCCGCCAAATTCCCCGCTCTGTAAATTCGTTTCGCCATTCCCAGATGCTAATCTCCAGCAGGCTCACCCCACAAGCTCCGGCTCCGTGCGGCGAGCCATTTTCATTGGAGGAGCAAATGACCCCACGCAATATCCGCCGTGCCGCCGAGCGCAGAGCCAACAAGCTCGCCCGTAAATTCGCCGGCCCTTCCCCATCTCCGGACCGACCGCTGGCCCCCGAAAACGCCGCCATCGAAAACCAGTACCGCCTGCTGCAGGAAAATGCGGAAGCACCCGCCTCGGGAATCACCGTCCGCCAGACCGCGCCGCCCATGGCGACCGCCGCCGCGGCCAACGCTGCTCTTACTGCCGTAATCTCTCCCCTAACCGGCCACGCCATCGTGCTCCCCGCCACCGACTCCACCCAGTACAGCGAACTCCTCCAGGCGTATCAAACCCAGTTTCAACCCGTAGGCCTCCAGGAATCTACTCTCGTCCAATCCCTAGCCGATACCGCCTGGCGCGTGCGCCGCCTCCTCGCGCTGGAAATGGGCATCTTCGCCAAAGGCCGCATCGACTTCGCCGATCAATTTGCCGGACACGACCCCGCGCTCCGCGTACCTCTAATAGAGGTCCAAACTTTTCTTACCTACGAAAAACAAATCCGTGTACTGCAACTGCAGGAAGCACGCCTGACGCGCCGCGCCGGCAAAGAATCCGCGGAACTCAACCGCCTGCAGCAGGAGCGCCGCGAACGCGAAGATCTCGACCGCGAATGCAAGCTCGAAGCGGCCTCACAACTCCATCTCGCCGCCCAAAACGGCCAGCAGCCATCCCACCCCGCCGAAAATGGGTTCGAATATTCAAATCCCGAAACTGAATCGTATCTGGCCCGAAAACAGTCGGCAAACAGCCGTCTCTCCGCTTCCCACACTTTCAAAAGGCGCGCCGAAGCCGCCTAAACCAGCGCTCCGGCGAAGGCGCGCAATAGGCCCGCGAAGCCGCGGCAATGGGAAAAGTTCGGAAGCATAGAACCGCCCGCTACTTCTTGTCCCGATCCTTGCGATCGGCTTCCTTCCAGCCCTCGTGTGCATCGTGAGCCGCCTTGTCCAGCTTGCGTCCCACCGCCCTGCCCGCTTTATCAAGCTCGACTGACGCTTTGTGCGCGGCTTGACCCAGTTTGCCTGCGGGAGTATTGGCATCCGCCCGCCGCTGCTCGTCCGTTTGGCGGGGGCCGCAGGCTACCGGCAGCAGCAGGCTGGCGCACAAAATCGCCCTAGCGCATTTAGCTCGCATATTCCCCTCGCATATTTAGATGCCTGCACGGACAAAACGTGACCAATCGGGCAGCAACTCCCATCCGGTGCGTCGACAACCACTTCCGATTCCGATAAAATGAACAGCGGCAAGGAGATCGCTCATGCAGCCTGGCACAGTTGGCCTCGAGCAGCTAAAAGAAAGAATGCGCGGCGTATGGATGGCCGGCGATTTTGGACAGATCGCACAATATGGAGCGAAATCCGCCGAACAGTTTGTGGACCGGCTATGCATTCTGCCGGGCATGCGCGTGCTCGACGTTGCTTGCGGCACGGGTAACCTGTCCATTCCGGCAGCGCGCACAGGCGCGCAAGTCACCGGCGTCGACATCGCCCCCAATCTGCTGGAGCAGGCCCGCCTAAGAGCATCTACCGAAGGCCTGCCTGTTGCCTTCGATGAAGGAGATGCCGAGGCCCTGCCCTATCCCGACGCGCATTTCGATCTGGTCATGTCCATGTTTGGCGCGATGTTTGCTCCTCGTCCGGAACTAGTCTCTGCCGAACTGGCGCGCGTCTGCCGGCCGGGCGGCATCGTCGCCATGGCGAATTGGACGCCGCGGGGCTTGGCCGGTCAAATGTTCGCGTTAACCGCGCGGTACCTCCCGCCGCCGCCCGGAATCCCGCCGCCCGTGCTCTGGGGCGATGAAAAAGTGGTTCGCGAGCGGCTGGGCGCGGCGATGTCTAGAATCGATGCGGCTCCGCTGGAAATCGACATGGAATTCCCCTTTCCGCCGCGCGAAGTCGTAGCGTTCTTCCGCCAGTATTTCGGACCCACGCAGGTTGCCTTTTCCCAGCTTGATCCCGCCGGCCAAGCCGCCTACGCGGCCGATCTCGAAAGCCTCTGGGCTGCCCACAACGAATCTCACGACGGTAAGACTATGATTCGCAACGAGTACCTCGAAGTCATCGCCACCCGGGCCTAAGTAAGCCCGGCTGCCGAAATGGCACTTACGGCTTTGCCTCGGACCGCCGATAAGGACTGTGCGAGGAAGTTGACGGAACGTGTCAAAGCGATGGGTGCTCGTTGTCGTCGTGGCTGCGGCTCCGCTGAACCTATATTCACAATTCGAGGTGCAAGGCCGAAAGGTTGACGTCCATGGCTTTGTCTCACAAGGCTTTGCCGTTTCTAACGGCAACAACTATCTCACCATGAAAACGACCGCCGCCTTCACCGACGGCGCGATCAATGGAGCTTGGCGTCCGCAACTGGATTGGGCATTCGGCGACTACAAATTCAAAGACTGGTTCGGAATCCGTGTCGGCAAGGTCAAAACCACGCTGGGCCTATATGCCGACATTCAAGATGAGGCATTTCTCACTCCCTGGGCGATTCTAAGGCGATCTGAGCTACGTGGGATACGTCGGGAGAAGGCCGAATGACTCCTATGGCGGTTATATCTATGGGCTGCGTTCGCCTGGATTTGAATGGCTATTTGAATCTGAAAGTGGAAGGCCATTTCATGAACGGCTATGGAGCGGCAGATTCCATCCGAGGCTTCTATCTGCAGGAAAACCCCCGAGGTTTGAAGCCTAAAACCAATATGCCGGTCATCCGGTCGGGGTATAACTTCTAACGCTGTGAGCAGGGGAATGAAGCTGTGAGACCCATTCTTAGGATTCTCTTGGCTGCCTCAACCATCGGCGCTTGCAACGCGCCGGCTGGCGCTGATGTCGCCCTCAAGATCATCGTCAACCCGAATGTAGCTGCGTCCACGGTATCCAGCGACGACGTCACGCGAATCTTCTTGATCACTAAGACCTCGCTCAGCGACGGCTCTCATGTTGATCCTGTTCTTGAGAAAGACGGAACTACTTACCACGCGTTTCTGAAGCGATACATCGGTAAGACGGATTCAGCCCTGACTGTGTATTACCGGAGTTTGGTGTTCACTGGAAAGGCTTCCATGCCGGCAACCTTGAAGTCTGGCGCCGAGGTCGTCGCATACGTGGCCAAACGCAAGAGCGCAATCGGCTTTGTCAGTGCGGACACGAATACCTCCGGGGTAAAGATCCTCGTGGTGAAATAAAGCCCCCCGGGAACCATGAAGCCACTCAGCATAACAGCAAAGATCTGGCTCAGTATAGGCATCTTTGGACTAAACCGCTGCGCGGTATACCGTAACAGGACCATTTTAAGCGTCTCCTCTGCGGCACTTAACACTCGCCCTGTTCTTGCCGCAGATTGAAGGCTCCACTGCGAAAGCATGGATGAGCTGCTTGCAGCAAATTC
>DATHIZ010000089.1:0-10492 GCA_035316385.1 Bryobacteraceae bacterium
TGTCATGGTCTCAAATACTCGAACGCCAGACACCTTATTTAGTCTGACGCGCACGATCGGTTGCAAAGCTGGCACACCGGAGGATGCTGCTGCATTTGGAGATATTGTCCTCATTGCGATTCCGCTGAAGAATTACCAGTCAATCCCCGTGAAACCGCTGGAGGGCAAAGTAGTGCTGGACGCCGACAACTACTATCCCGATCGAGACGGTCACATAGTCGAATTGGACAAAAATCAAGTCACGACAAGCGAGTTACTGGGGCGGCACCTCCCGAAATCGAAGGTCGTCAAGGTCTTCAACGCGATCCAAGCGGCAGACATCGAAAAGGACGGTCAGCCGGCGGGATCACCCAACCGCAGAGCACACCCGATTGCCGGTAATGATCCAGCAGCGAAACACGTTGTCAGCGAGTTGCTTGACCAGTTCGGCTTCGATGTCGTCGATGCGGGGCCACTCGTTGAAGGCTGGCGGTTCCAGAAAGATACGCCGGCTTATTGTGTTCCCTTCAATGCAGACCAATTGCGAGATGCCCTTGCTGCCGCCCAGCGGTAAAGCCGCCTTCTGAGGTGGCCGATGACAGACATGCTCGATGAATCCAAAACCGTCTCGGCGGCGCGACACCTCCGCCGCGCAACCGAAGCGGCTTCGGCCTCTCTGAGTTCGACTTTGGCCTAAAGGGTGTTTGAAAATGGCGGCTGTTGCCCCGGGAGTTTCCGGCATGGGGAACGGTCTATCATTACCACCGGACCTGGAAGAACGCGGGCGTATGGACATGCCTTCAGAAGGCGCTCTGCGAGCGCGTTCGAACACAGGCGGGATGGGCTGTGGGCCCGTCTGTTGTCATTTCCGTTGTCATCATGGATAGTGGGTATTCCGTGCCCCAACGAAGTTAGGTCACATCGACGCTAATTAGTACCGCGACCAGCACACGAAAGCGCTCAAAATGTGCAGAGCTTGGCGAGTACGTCATCACTCGCTCCGTCACACCTGCCTGACTCGTTGGGCATCGGCCTGATTTTGAATGATTTATTTGGTGAGCGCGGAAGGAATCGAACCTTCAACCTAGTGATTAAGAGTCACTTGCTCTGCCAGTTGAGCTACGCGCCCGTTTCGGGTGGGATTTGGCGGCGGATTGTTGCCGCCTTTCACACTATATCATTCGGGGCGGCAGTTACGCTGCTCCCAAAATTGCGATGGAATCCGGGGGGAGCTCGATTGCGCCGGGATGGGATTGCCAGCCGGTTTCCGAGCAGATGGGGTTGGTCGAATCCTGGCTAGCGGCGATGGTTTGGCGGTCTTGGGCCAGATTGCAGATGACTTCGATTTCGCCCCTTCTGATGGTCAGCCAGCGGGCTTGCTCATCGAAGTGAACCTCCAGGCGGTCGAGGCAGCCGTCCATCAGAGAAGACGTCGAGCGCCGCAGGGCGATCAGTTTTTTGTACCAGTCCAGCAGGGAGCGATTCGGCTCGCGTCCCAGTTCCGCCCAATTGAGTTTGGAGCGCTGGAAATTGACAGGGTCCTGCGGGTCGGGGACATTGTCCGGATGCCAGCCAAACGCGACAAATTCGCTGCGGCGGCCCGCCGAGACCAGCCCTCCCAGTTCCGCGTCTTCATGCTGCGTGAAATATAAGAACGGGCTGGAGGCGCGGAACTCTTCACCTTGAAAGAGCATGGGCACGAAAGGGGAGATGAGCACCAGAGCGGCTGCAATTTTCTGGCGGCCGGCGCTCACCAGCTGGCAGAGACGGTCGCCGTTGGCGCGGTTGCCGACCTGGTCGTGATTTTGGGAGTAGCCCAGAAAGCGGTGGCCGGAAAGACCGCGGACCGGGCGGCCGTGATTGCGGTCGCGATGGGGGGAATACCCGCCGGTGTAGACATACGCCTGGCGAAGCGCCGTGGCCAGATGCGCCAATGAACCGAAATCTTCGTAATAGCCATTGGTCTCTCCGGTGAGGACGCTATGCAGGGCGTGGTGAAAATCGTCGCTCCATTGCGCGTCAATACCGGAACCGCCGGCCGCACGGCAGGTGACAACGCGCGGATCATTGAGATCACTTTCCGCGATCAGGACAAGAGACCGGCCCACCTGGGCGGAGAGCACCTCTACTTCGGCCGCCAACTGTTCAAGGAAGGGCAAGGCAGACCGGTCATGATAGGCGTGGATGGCGTCGAGACGCAGACCGTCGAAATGATAATCGCGCAGCCACATGGCGGCATTATCCAAAAAGAAGCGGCGCACCTCATGGCTGCCGGCACGATCGAAATTGATGGCCTCGCCCCAAGGAGTTGCGTAAGCGGGGGTAAAATAAGGGCCGAAGCGGCTGAGGTAATTGCCAGAGGGACCGAGGTGATTGTAGACCACGTCGAGCAGTACGGCGAGGCCTTTGGCGTGACACAGGTTGACAAACTGCTTCAACTGAGCCGGCGCACCATAGGCGTGATGCGGCGCATAGACATCGACGCCATCATAGCCCCAGCCCCACTCGCCGGGAAATTCATTGACCGGCATGAGTTCCACATGAGTGACGCCGAGGTCGAGCAGATAGTCGAGCCGCTCAGCGGCACTTTCGAAGGTACCGGCGGGAGTGAATGTGCCGATGTGGAGCTCGTAAATGAGGGCGCTGGCTAGCGGTTTGGCCTGCCACTTTTGATCGGTCCAGCGAAATCCGGAATGATCGATCAACCGGGAGGGACCGTGCACGCCACGCGGCTGACAAGCCGAACGCGGGTCTGGAAACGGGCCTTCCCCATCGACCAGAAAAGCATAGTCGGCACCGGCTACGGCGGCCTCTATGCGCGCTTTCCACCAACCGCCATGCGCAGGCTGCATTTCATAGTAGTCGCCGTTGACGGCAATCGCTACGGTCTGGGCACGCGGCGCCCAAACGTTAAAATCATGCATAGTTTCCTATTGTTTGATGAGCAAGGCAACCGGAAAAGCGGCAAAAAGATCGCTCATTTCCAGATCGCCTCCTGAGAAATGGAGACCGGTCAATTCGTTCTTCCACTGACCGGCGGGTAGCTGAAGTTTGGTGCCGCTCCAATGGCCGTTGAGGGTGAGCACCAGACGAGGCAAAACAACCAGCGCGTTTTCTCCACGCCGATAAGCCACTGCGTGCCCTGCTTTCGGCCCGGTGGCGTACAGCGGCGTGTACACGCCGCTATCGCCGAAGCATTCCTCCTGTGCGCGGCGGGCGCGGAGGGTATGAAAAATCGTCCACATTTTGGGCAAGCCCTCGTCCATGCGGCTCATCACTTGTTTGACGTCGAGATGCGGCAGTTCAGCCAGCAAGCGGCGCCTCACCTCGTAGTCGACGGGACGGCGGTTATCCGGGTCCACCAGGCTTAGATCCCAAATTTCAGTGCCTTGATAAAAATCGGGGATACCCGGAGAGGTGAGCTTCAACAGAGTCAACGAAAGTGAATTGACACGGCCCGGTTCAATCAAGAACTGTACAAAATTCTCGAAGTCATCGAGAAAAGCATCATCGTGGTAAATCGACTCAATAAAGCCGCGCGTGGCGTTTTCGAAGGGCTCGTTGGGCGTGAGCCACGAGGTCTTCCGCTTCGCTTCCCGGGTGGCCTTTCCCATATAGAGCAAAAGGCGGTCGGGTTCGATAGGCCAGGCGCCGAGCATGGTTTGGTAGAGAAAGTATTCCGTGTTGGAATCGAAGCAATCGCAGCTTTTGTATTTGGCGTTCGCGGCGGACCAGCGGGTAAACGCCTGCTCCCATTCTTGCGGAATCTCGGAGAGCAGGGCAAGGCGGCAGCGCACATCCTCACTGCGCTTGGTGTCATGCGTGGAAGAGGCGAGCATGGCGCGCGGGTGAGTTTCGCTGACCTGCCGGCGGCTCTCATGAAACTCTTCGGGTGAAATGCCGAAGCGGCTGGGATCGCCTCCTACTTCGTTTAGCGCGATGAGCCGGTTGTAGCAATAGAACACGGTATCTTCAACGCCCTTCGCCATGGCGGGGCCGGTGAATTGCTGGAAGCGGAGGACGAACTCAGACTCCAATTCTCCGCGCACGCGAAGGAGTAACACGCTTCCAATGAAGTCAAACAAGTCGGGGTCGATTTCAGGACGGTTATTCTTAGCCGCCGCGACAGCCTCGTCGATGTAGTGTTTGTCTTCTTGCGTTATTTCGCCGCGCTCGGGCACGACGTAGGAGCGGTAAACGCTGAAGCAAGCGACCAGTTCGCGGATGGCGCGGGCGGCATCGATGCGCGTGAAGTCGCGCTGCTCCCGATGGTTCTCAAAAATGTTAGCAAGCAGAGCCGTGAGGCGATTTACGTCACTACCGAGCAGTTCCCTAAGAACCAAATGTTTTTTCTCGCGGCAGATCGCGGCGTAGTCGGTGGAATCCCCGGTAAGAGCGGTGTACAGACGGTTGAATTCTTCTTCGTTGGCGGAATCCACGAACAGCGCGCCGGCCTGATTGAGATAGTCGTAACCGGTGGTGCCGTCAATCGGCCATTCGGGCGGCAGGTTTTCACCTGACTCCAAGATTTTTTCGGCCAGAATCCAGACGTCGGGCGCCTCCGCCCGCAGGCGTTCGAAATACTGGCGCGGATCGAGAAGGCCATCCGGGTGATCGACGCGGATGCCATCGAGAACACCTTCGCGCAGCCAGCGAAAGACGAGCACGTGCGTATCGGCGAACACCTGCGGATCTTCGACGCGGAGGCCGACCAGGCTATTGACATCGAAAAAGCGGCGGTAGCCGAGATCCTGCTTGGCTGCCTGCCAGGAAGAAAGACGATAATTCTGCAGCTCGAGCAATTCGTCGAGACAGTCGGGACTTCTGTTCCTTTTCGCTATTTCCTGGTCGACGGCATCAGCGATGAAGGGGGTGTCTTTGAAGAGACGATCCAACAGATCCATGACGACGCGTTTGTTGCGGTGACGTTCGGCGACGCTGGCGCGATCAGTCAGCGTGGGACCGGGAAGACGCTCGAGCGAATCGGAGAGGAAATCCAGGTAATCCGAGCCAGTTTCGGTGGCAGCCACGGCCAGGATGGGGACCAGTGAACGGGGCGAAGCGGGGAGTTCATGATCGAAATATCGAAAGAAGAAATCGGCGCCACGGCGCAGCAGCTGAATTTCGCCGCGTTCCACGGCGCGGCCGTAGTGATCTCCCAGGATAGGCACCAGCAGTTTATTCCGGAGTTTTTCTTCGTGAGAGTTCCAATCGATATCGAAATAGATCGAATAGCGGCTGGAGGGGCCGTTTTCGAGCACATCCCACCAATACCGGTTGCGCCGGACGGAGATCGCCATGTGATTTGGGACGATGTCGAGCACCTGGCCTAAGTTGCACGCGTGCAGACTCTGAGAAAAACGTTCATGCGCTTCCGCGCCGCCCAGTTCGTCGTTGACTTTGTGATGATCGACAACGTCGTAACCGTGCTGGCTGCCGGGAGCGGCTTGCAGATAAGGGGAGCTGTAAACATGCGAGATGCCGAGCTGGTGAAGGTATTGTGCGATCTCGGCGGCAGCGTCAAAACCGAAGCCGGCATGAAGCTGCAGGCGATAGGTCGCAATAGGAATGCGGGTCATTCCCGGGTTAGAGCCTGGAGAGGAGGACAAAGTTTCGCTTTTCCGCCGCCTGCATGCGCTTCCGCCCGTTCAGCGAGGGCGTAAAGTTGTAAGTAGAACTAAATGCTATACGAAATCGAACGCCAAGCGACGGCGGAAAACGCTGTTATTTTGTTACATCCGGATGACAGCGTGGCGATTGCGCGCGTGCGGGTGGAAGTCAACCAGGAATTGGACGTCAACGGTAAGGCGGTGCTGGCGAAGGCGTTCGTCCCGGCGGGGCATAAAATAGCGGTTCGAGACATCGCCGCCGGCGCACCAGTGTACCGGTATGGCAACGTAATCGGATACGCGTCACAGGCGATCGCGGCGGGCGAACATGTACATGTCCACAACCTGGGGTTTCAGGAACTGGAGACGCTGGATGTGACGGTAACGGAGCCGCGGCCAGAGCGCGCGGCAACGGCGAAACGCGTCTATTTCCAGGGATACGAGCGCGCCGATGGACGGGTGGGAACAAGGAATTATATTGCGGTAGTGGCGGCGAGTAACTGCGCGGCACACACGGCGGAATTGATTGCGCAGAGCTTCGCGCACGAAGAGCTGCCGGCCAATGTGGATGGCGTGGTGGCGTTCCCGCATGGCGAAGGGTGCGCGCACTCGATCGGCCCCGACACGGAGCAGTTGCAACGCACGCTAGAAGGAGTGCTGGATCATCCGAACGTTTCAGCGGCGCTGATCCTGGGCTTGGGGTGCGAGGTCAATCAGATTGATCATTACCTGGGGCGGACTAACGGCGGCAATGGCGGCAGGAACCCGGCTGTCACGCTACAAGGGTTGACGCTGCAGGATTCAGGCGGGACGATGGGCGCTTTGGAAGCAGCTCGGAGACAGGTTCGCCAGTACATAGAAAGAGCCGCCGGCGAGAAGCGGACGGAAGTGCCTGCGGCAAAGCTGCAACTGGGCTTGAACTGCGGCGGGTCCGATTCGTTTTCGGGTATTACGGCGAATCCGGCGTTGGGCTATTGCTGCGACCTGCTGGTAGAGCAGGGCGGGACGGTCGTGCTGGCGGAGACGACGGAGATTTTCGGCGCGGAACATTTGCTGATCAGGCGCGCGAGGAGTAAAGAAGTAGCGCAGAAGCTGGTGGGCTATGTGGAGCAGTATAAGCGGTATTTGCGGCAGTTCGGAGGTAGTTTCAACGACAATCCATCGCCTGGAAACAAGGAAGGCGGTTTGAGCAATATCCTGGAGAAATCGCTCGGGGCGGTTGCCAAGGCGGGGACAAGCACGCTGGAGGATGCGGTGGATTATGCCGAGCGGGTTTTGGCTGCGGGGTTTGTGTTTATGAACACGCCAGGCTATGATCCGGTTTCGATCACGGGGCTGGCGGCCGGGGGCGCGAATCTGATTGCGTTTACCACGGGACGCGGCAGCGCCATTGGGTTCCCCAGCGTTCCGGTTTTGAAAATCAGCAGCAACACGAACACGTACCGGCGCATGACGGGCAACATGGACGTGAACGCGGGGCGCATTGCGGATGGCGAGGCGAGTGTTGAGCAGGTAGGGCGCGAGATTTTCGATGCGCTGTTGCGGGTGGCTTCGGGCGAGAGGACGCTGGCTGAGAAGCTGGGGCATCATGAGTTTGCGCCATGGCGCATTGGGCCGGTGCTGTAGCGCCGTGTCCGCGCTTCCTACTTGGGAGCGATGTGGAAGAAGTAAATGGTCATGGACAGGCCGACGAGGATGACAATGCCGCGTATGGCGGCGGGCGGCATGCGGCGTGCCACGGCCGGACCGGCGAAGCCGCCCAGGATAGAGGCTACGGTCATGGCCAGTGTGGGGCGCCATGAAACCTGGTGGGCACAAATGAAGATGACAGCCGCAATGGTGTTCAGCGAACCGCCGAGGATGGCCTTGATGCCGTTCATTCCGTGAATGTCCTCCATGCCGTAGAGGCGCATGGCGGCAAGAAACATGATGCCGATGCCGCCACCGAAGTAGCCGCCATAAACCGCAACCGGAAATAGCACGATGAGCATCAGCGCCTGGCTGGAATGCAGGCGCCCGCTTAGAGCCGCGCTGATGCGGCTGCCCAGAGCGAAGAGCAGCGTGGCAAAGAGCAGCAGCCAGGGCGCCACCAGGCGGAACGTTTTGTCGGACGTGACGAGCAACAGGCCCGCGCCGACGGTGCCGCCGAGAATGCTGATCAGGAACCACGACTTCAGGCGCGGCTCATTCAGGCGCTGGATATCCCCTCGATAGGAAAAGACGCTGGCCATGGTGCCGGGCACTAGCGCCACCGTGCTAGAAGCGTTGGCGATTACGGCTGGAATACCCGCGAATACAAGTGAAGGAAACGTAAGAAAGCTGCCGCCGCCGGCGACGGCGTTGATTGCTCCCGCTGTAAAGGCAGCCGCAATAAGTAAAAGATAAACCATTGAAAGCTCCAGTGTACGGTCTCGGTTCTTTACACTGGCACTGTGAGTATTCGTTCGATTGTCTGGTTTCCGGCCCTGGCCTTGTGCACGGCCCTCATTTTTGATTTGCGGGCTTTGCATTCACAGACGAGAGGCAAGAAGCCAGTCACACTCGGCGACGCCGCGGCAGCGGTCGCGAGCGGATCTGTCACGCCCATCTGGACGCCGGATGGGTCCGCTTTCGCGTATGAGGAAAAGGACAGCCTCTACCTATACAGAGTTAACGAGCGGAAAGCAACTGAGTGGTTCCAGCCGGCGGAACTGAAGAAAGCGGCCAAGAAGCCCGAGGAACCGGCCGATTCGTCCTGGCAGAACCGGAGGGTCGATTCAGAGTCTTTTCAGTGGTTCCCGAACGGCAAAGATATGCTGGCGGCCGCGGGCGGCGACTTGTTCGTCGTTCACGGGAATGGCAGATATAAGCAGATCACCAAGACCGGGCTGGACGAAGAAGATCCGAAGCTTTCGCCGGACGGCAAACGGGTGCTGTACCGGTGGAAATCGAACCTTTATGTGCTTGACCTGGCAAGCAAGCAAACGCGGCAGTTGACGACGGACGGCACGCCGACGCTGCTGAACGGTCAGTTGGACTGGGTTTATCCGGAGGAGTTGGATCTTCACACGGCTACCTGGTGGTCGCCGGATTCGAAACAGATTGCTTATCTGCAATTCGACGTAGGGCGTGAGTTCCTCTATCCGCATGCCGATTTACTGGGTGAACGAGCAGTGGCCGAACCACAGCGGTATCCGCAAGCCGGCACCTCGAACCCGCAGGTGAAGCTGGGCGTCATAGCGGCCGATGGTGGAGCGACGAAGTGGATGGAACTGGGTGAAAACGCAAACAGCTTACTGGCGCGAGTGGCCTGGCTGCCGGACTCTTCGCAACTGAGCGTGGAGCGGCTGAATCGCGTGCAGGACCGGCTGGACCTGCTGTTCTGCAATCCGGTGAGCGGGGAGGCGCGGACGGTGATTCATGAAGAATCGAAAACGTGGATCAACATGGTGGATAATTTGACGCTGTTGAAGACGCGGCCGGAGTTTTTGTGGACCAGTGAACGCGGCAATGGATTCCGGCACATCTACCGCTACTCGAACAAAGGCGAGATGCTGGGGCAATTGACCAGCGGCGATTGGGAAGTAAAGACGATTGAGGCCGTGGATGAGGAGCGGCAGAAAGTGTACTTTACTTCGGCAGAGGCGAGTCCGCTCGAATCACAGTTGTATAGCGTTGGATTCGGTGGGGGCGAGCGCACGCGCGTTACGCAAGAAGCGGGAGTGCATCGCATTCAGGCCAACCAGGATGGCAGCGCCTACGTGGATTCATTCTCTAGTTCGAAGCGGCCTCCCGAGGTTCAGTTGCGAACGGCTTCGGGGGAAAGCGCGGTCCTGCGTCCGGCTGATTTGAAGCCGCTGGAGGAGTTTGATCTGTTACCCAGCGAGATTGTGGAAGTGAAGGCGGAAGACGGGGCGACGATGTATGGGCGGCTCACAAAACCGGCCAGCTTTCAGGCGGGAACCAAATATCCACTGATCGTGGATGTGTATGGCGGCCCAGGCATACAGGTGGTGTTGAACGAGTGGCAGGGCGTCGACCGCGCGCAGGCGTTTGCCCACAAAGGCTACGTGGTGTGGCAAATGGATAACCGCGGGTCTTCGGGGCGCGGACACGCTTTCGAAACGCCTATCTACCGGGAGCTTGGGAAGCATGAGGTGGCTGATCAGCGGCGAGGCGTAGAACGTCTAATCGCCATGGGTCTGGTGGATCCGAAGCGGGTGGGCATCACTGGTTGGAGCTACGGGGGCTTTATGACTTTGCGTTCGATGTTACTGGCTCCGGATGTTTTTAAAGTAGGCGTGGCGGGCGCGCCGGTAACCGATTGGCGGAACTACGATACGATCTATACCGAACGCTACATGGGCATGCCGGAGCAGAACCGGAAGGCTTATGAGGAGACATCGAACGTGCGGAATGCAGGCAAGCTGGAGGGCCGGCTTCTGCTTCTGCACAATATCGAAGACGACAACGTCCTATTTCAAAACACGATGCAGATGGCGAATGCGCTTGAAAAGGCGGGCAAACAGTTCTTCATGCAAATATATCCGCAGAAAACGCATGGCGTATCGGGTTCGCTGCGCAAACCATTGCTGGAGGCGATGGCGGCGTTTTTCGATAGCAATTTAAAAAATACTAACTAAAAAGTCCGCCGGCAGTCTACGTACCTAATATGTGGAACGATATTCGCTTTGCCATCCGCGCTTTGAACCGCAGCAAAGTATTTTCAGCCGTCGCGATTTGCACGCTGGCGCTGGGCGTAGCGGCAAATACAGCGATTTTCTCGTTGTTCTACCAGGTACTGCTGCGATCGCTGCCGGTGCCCGCTCCCGAGGAACTGGTACTGCTGCATTCAGAGCCGCCGAACCTTCCGGGAAACAGTTCCTCCGATAACGGCGAGACGGTGTTTTCCTACGCGATGTATA
>DATHIZ010000090.1:0-8402 GCA_035316385.1 Bryobacteraceae bacterium
TATGGGTTTAATGTAGTCGAAGGCGGCGTGCATATCCATGATCTGCAGGCGACTGTTCTCCATTTGCTGGGTATCGATCACCGGAAACTCACATACTTGTTCCAGGGGCGGCAGTTCCGGTTGACGGATGTCTCCGGCGACGTGGTGAAAGAAGTTTTGGCGTGACGCCGCAAACGTTAACGTCCCCTAAAATAAATAGCAGCCTCCGGCTTCGTGTCCAGCAGAATTGATACAACGTCAGTGCGCTCCTGCTCGGGAATTTGACCGGATACTACGCGATCTGTGAGGGCATCATGCAGCCTTTCGTAGACTTTGCGGTGCGCCGGATCTGGAAGATGGTCAAACGCGGGGCTGTGTTGATGACTTGGCCCGAATTGAAGCGCGCCATCCACGAGGAAGGCAAAACCGCGGCTTTGATCTTCAACGGCGGAACCGGGCCAGCGCGGAACTGCCCGGCACCATCGGCATCAGTAGCGCTGTTTTTTCTCAAATCAATGAGCTCGCCACCGCTTTGGGAGACGCTCCCCGCAAGCCGGGCACGCCGTCTGACCCAAATGTCAAGCGCCTCCGCAAGGGTATCTCGGGCGACGCCCGGCGTTCTACCGCCGTCCCTGGCAAGCAGTTCATTGACATCAAGGTGAAGCTGGTCGTGGAGCAGATTCAGGGCTTCCTCGGAAGCGGTGATGGCAAGCCGCAGCCTTCCGGGTTTTAAGCTCTCTTATCCTGGAATGGAGAGTATCCAAATGAGTATTGACACAGTAACCCTCGTACCTTCGGTAGCGCAGCCGCCGGCAACTGCTGTTTCTGGCCTCGCCGTCCTCTATGAGCACCCGGCCTGGTTTGAACGCCTTTTCGCCGAGCTGGACCGCCGCGGGCTTTCTTACAGTAAGTTTCTGGCGCCGGATCACTTTTATTCCGCCGATGCCCAGGCTTTGCCTTTTAAGTTGCTTTTCAACCGGATGAGCCCTTCCGCCGACCGCCGCGGCCACGACAGCGGGATTCTCTATACGCTTTCCTATTTGGGCCATTTAGAGTTGCTGGGCGCGCGAGTGATCAACGGCTCCAAGGCATACGGCTACGAAATCTCGAAGGCGCTGCAACTTTCTTTATTACAATCGCTGGGCCTGCCGTATCCAAAATCGCGCGTCATTCATACTGCAACTCATGCCGTGGAAGCGTCGGAAGGTTTGCGTTTTCCAATAGTCGTGAAGCCCAATGTTGGCGGCAGTGGAGCGGGCGTGGTCCGTTTTAATAGCCGTGAAGAACTGGCTGCGGCCGTCGCCGCCGATCAACTTCATCTCGGCTTTGATCATGTAGGCCTGGTCCAGGAATTCATCCCGGCGCGCGGCGGTCACATCACGCGCGTGGAAACGCTGGCCGGAAAATTCCTTTACGCCATCAACGTTCACATCACCGGCGAAACCTTTGATCTCTGCCCGGCCGATATCTGCCAGACCGCGCGCGGAGAGAGTTTGAATAACGCCTGCGTGATTGAAGGCGCCAAAGCTGGTTTGAAAGTAGAGGAATATCGACCGCCTCAGAACGTTATCGATAGTGTGGAGAAAACGGTTCAGGCCGCTGGCATCGACGTGGGCGGTATTGAGTACGTGATTGACGATCGCGACGCGCAGCTTCATTTCTACGACGTGAATGCGCTTTCCAATTTCGTCGCCGACGCTCCGCGCGTGATTGGCTTCGATCCATTCGTGAATCTAGTGGACTTCTTGGTACGGGAATTGGCAAATGTCTGAGCAACGCAAAAGCATACGGTACGGCTACTGGATGCCTGTCTTCGGAGGCTGGCTCCGCAACGTGGAAGACGAGAATATGGAGGCCAGTTGGGATTACGTCCGCAAGCTGGCGCAGCGCAGCGAGGAAATTGGCTTTGACCTTTCTTTGGTCGCCGAGCTGAACCTGAACGACATTAAAGGGATTCAGGCCCCCTCTTTAGACGCTTGGTCTACCTCAGCCGCGCTGGCCGCGGTCACCCGCACGCTGGAGTTGATGGTGGCCGTCCGGCCCACATTCCATTCCCCGGCGCTGCTGGCGAAACAGGCGTCGAATATTGACCACATCAGCAACGGCCGGCTGTCGCTCAATGTGGTTTCGTCCTGGTGGGAGACGGAAGCCCGCATGTACGGCGTCCATTTTGAAAAGCACGATGACCGTTATGCCCGTACCTCCGAGTGGCTGGATATCGTGGATGGCTTGTGGTCGCGGGATCATTTCAATTATTCCGGCAAGTTTCACAAGGTGGAAGACACCATTCTGCAGCCGAAGCCGGTGCGGAAGCCCCGGCCCACCATTTACGCCGGCGGCGAATCGGAAGCGGCCAAGAACTTGATCGCACGGAAGTGTGACGCTTACGTCATGCACGGCGACGCACCGGAGCGGGTTGCGGTCAAAATCGCCGACATGTCCGAGCGTCGTGCCCGCCTCAACCTGCCTCCGATGCAGTTTGGCGTGGCTGGCTATGCCGCTGTGAGAAACACGCAAACAGAAGCCAAAGCCGAATTAGCCCGCATCACGGATGTGAAGGCCAGCGCGGCTGGTTTTGCCAATTACCAGCAGTGGCTGGCGGGCACGCAGCTCGAAAATAAGGTGTCTCTCGAAGAGTATTCGGTCTCCAACCGTGGCTTGCGTTCCGGGCTTGTGGGCACGCCGGATCAGTTGCAGGAGCAGATCGGGAAATTCGAAGAAGCCGGTGTCGATCTGTTGCTGCTGCAATTCAGTCCACAACTCGAAGAGATGGAGCGCTTCAGCGACGCAGTAATCCGGAAGCCTGCCCTGGTCGGAGCGTGATTCGGGGCTTGCCTCCTTTTGTCCTCGCGTTGTGTCTTTCCGCCTGTCACAGTGGCGCGGGAAACGGAACTGTTTTGCGCGTCGGCGTCACGCCCGTACCGGCCGGTGAAGTAATACAGCAGTTGGTTCCGGTGTTGGCGAAAGAGAATATCCAGGTGAAGGTGGTCTCCTTTTCCGATTACCTTCAACCCAATCTCGCTCTGGCGGCCAACGGGGTTGTATCCGGGGCGCTCCAAATCAATTTCTGGACTGCCCGATAACGCCAGCGTGGCCATTACAAATGATCCCGTGAATTGTGGCCGGGCTCTGATTCTGCTGCAAACCGCGGGGCTGATCACTTTGGTGAATGGCAATTTTGCTTTGGATGCCGGGCTAAACGATGAGGAAAATCCCGTCTGGTCTCCCGATGGCACGAAGATCGCATTTGTCAGCAACAGGGAACAAAATTTTGACCGCACCCACAACACAGATGCCTTTGTAGCGGATGCAAAGCCCGGCTCCACCGCGCGGCAGCTGACCTCTTTCCCGCACCCGACGGCGGGCGCTTGGCGTGGAGTCCGGATAGCACCGCCATCGCTTTTGTGGAAGGGACGGGCGACCCCAAATTCGTGCCAGATCATTGCCACCGCTACCCAGAATCGGGACATTCAGTTTGGTCTGAAAGTCCGGTTCCGCCCCTTGGAACCTGCGTATTTCCAGCAGCTTCACGGCACAATCACGGAACGGCAGTCAGTCACCGCCGCCCTCGACATACTGAATGTCGCCAATCAAGGCGCCGCGCAGCAATTTATCAGCGGGGCGAACCAAGTGAACAGTAAGAACTTGGGTAGTCTGCAGAACGTGCAGTTGCCGCGCCAGGCGCAGGTCACGCTGCGCTGGAAGTTCTAACTTCACCACTGCGCCCCGAAATCATCTATGTTTCTGGAACCGCAATAAGCCGTCCGCTGGTAACGTCATAGATATAGCCGTAAACGGGTATATCTTTCGGCGTCAGCGGATGAGTCTTGATCCGGTACACGTCGTCTTGAACGCTCTGTACCTGATTCCGGATCGTGAGCCATTCAATGTATTCACCAGCGTGCGAGCCGGGACCTTTACCTGTATCCTTCCACGCTCCGTCGACAAGCGATGCGGTCTCCAGGCTTTGAGCAAGCAAACCGCGCATTATGTCGTTAGTGAAATATTCCATCCCGCAGTTGGTGTGATGAACGACGAACCATTCTTTTGTGCCTAGCAGTTTGTAAGAAATCACAAGCGACCGGATGGCATCATCACTCGCTCTGCCGCCGGCGTTTCGAATCACATGCGCGTCCCCTTCACGCAAGCCGGCGAACTTTGCCGGATCTAGCCGTGCATCCATGCAAGTGAGAATCGCGAACCGTCGGCTCGGGGGCATGGCCAAATTGGCCTTATCGCCAAACGTAGCTGCATAGGACTCGTTGGCGTCGAGTACTTCCGCTAATACCTCGGACATTGGTGCCTCCACAATATGCTATCGGATCTATAGGAATAATATGCATTAGAAGTCAGAGTTTGTACAGGGAGGCTGAGAATTCCGTCTCGTCCTAGCTCTTTTGGAGTATACTGTGTCTATCGAGAATAGGGTGGTCGATACGCGAAAGCCTTTCTTCCGCGAATCGTCGATCTACGTAGACCGCAAAAAAAAGGACACAAATCGATGTCTCAGGCCAAGCTGACCTTAGCAGCCATGATTTTTCCTATCCTGGCGATGGCGCAGAGCGGATCGAGCGCAATTTCTGGGACAGTGAGGGACGCCACCGGTTCGGCAATCTTGAACGCCAAGGTCAAGGTGATGAACGAACAGACGGGTAGTTCGCAGGCCACCGCGACCAATGAAACCGGCCTCTATCGAGCTGGCTCGCTGCTGCCTGGTCTCTACCGGGTAGAGGTGGAAGCCGACGGATTTCAGAAGCTGGTGCGCGGCCCAATCACTCTGGAGGTGGGCCAAGTAGTCGCCTTGGACTTGGCACTGACATTAGGCAAAGCGAGCGAGATTGTCAACGTGACGGAAGCTGCGCCGCTTGTGGAATCGCAGACCTCCAACATCGGCCAGTTAGTGAGCCGGCAGATGCTCGCGGCCCTTCCTTTGCCGAATCGCGCGGCTTCCTCCTTGGCGGCACTGGCGCCGGGCGTCGTGATGATAGACACAGGCGTCGGAACCGCTGAAAATTATCCGGTCTTCAGTGTGGCTGGCGGACGGGCGCGCAACCAGACCTTCACGATGGATGGAGGCAATGTGTCCAATGCGGTGGGCCTGACACGGCCTCAGCAACTGACCAGCCTGCCCGTCGACGCCATGCAGGAGTTCCGCGTCATCGCCAACAACTACTCAGCCGAATACGGGCATTCGACGGGCGGCATCGTGGCGATGTCAACCCGCTCCGGGACAAATCAGTATCACGGTAGCTTCTTCGAGTCGCTCCAGAACGATGCCTTCAATGCCCGCAATTTTTTCTCGGCGAAAAGGTCGCCCGTGCGATTGAACCAGTACGGTGGGACTTTCGGCGGGCCGGTTCGCAAGGATAAAACGCACTTCTTCGTCACTTGGGAGCAAACTCGCCAGTTGACCGCCTTTGACACAACTTCCACGGTTCCTACATTGCTGAACCGCCAGGGCGATTTTTCCGATCTGCGCACTACCTCCGGCCAGTTAATAAAAATCTACGATCCATCCACCGGGTCCACGGCCGCCACCCGCCAAGCCTTCCCGGGTAATGTAATCCCGCGGCAGCGGTTCGACGCGGTAGCCCTCGCTGCCATGGAATATTTTCCCCTGCCGAACCGCACCGGTACCGCGACGAACGCCAACAATTTTATCGGCAGCAGCCGGAATACGCTCAGCCGGAACATCGTTTTGGGGCGTTTGGATCACCAGCTCCGCCCGTCCGACTTACTAACCGCGCGTTACTATATCAACGACGCCTCTACTAATAACAGCGGCACTTACGGAATTCCAGCCGCCGATCCTCTGGCGGACATTACCGACGTCCGCGTGCAAAGCATACTTGGCTCGTATACGCACATATTCAGCCCCACGCTGACCAACGATTTCCGCTATACGTACCTTCGCCGCAAGTTTCTCGATTCGCGCCCGGGGTATGCCGACAACTTGGCCGCGAAGATCGGTCTCACGGGAGTAACCGACGCAGCCTTTCCGGCGTTCACGATACCAGGCTATGGAGTTCCCGCCGGGTTTGTGGCCGGAAACGTGACCGTCCCCAACACCGGTGCAGCGCTGGGAAACCCCACCATGGTCTACCGCTTTCAGACCCCCATCGTCGATCAGCAATTTCTGGAAGCGCTTTCGTGGGTTCAGGGCAAGCACGCGCTAAAGTTTGGGGCCGAATATCGCATGGGAGCCAATGACGAGATCCGCGATCGCGGCTCGGCCGGAAACTTTACGATCAGTCCCCTCATCACGGATCTGCCGGGATCTCCCTCAACCACTGGCAATTCAATGGCGAGCTTTCTGCTTGGCCAGGTGAACGCGGCCAACATCCAGGTGTCGGACAAGATCCCTTCGCGTGCTTCTTACACCGCCCTGTACATCCAGGACGACTGGCGTGTATCGGATCGTCTGACGCTCAACGTCGGCCTGCGCTGGGAAGTTGAATTTCCTCGGCGGGTCGTGGGCAATAGGATGAACTCGTTTGACCCGCTCGCCATCAACCCCGTTTCCGGAACGCCTGGCGTGGTGACATTCGCGGGCGTGAATGGTACCCCGGTACGTGCCTTCCAAACGGACTGGAACAATGTCGGACCCCGCCTGGGGTTCGCTTACCGGTTGCCGGGCGGGACGGTTATCCGGGGCGGCGGGGGCATTTTGTACGGACCCACCGTGAGCAATACCATTGGGGATGTGGCTTCGCTGGGTTTTTCGACTTCGGCCAGCTATTCGGCGGCACAGGCCGAAACGCAAAGCGTCTTCTTACTGCGAAATGGATTCCCGGAGTCCACGCGCCCACCGCTCACCCCCGCTCTCGGAGCCGTGCCGGTCGGCCAAAGGGTGAACACTTCGGTCGGGTTCTTCAATCCCAAGCAGGTAGTGCCGGTTTCCTACCAGTACAATTTGAACATTCAGCGCGAGATGATGCGAAATCTGTTGCTGGAAGTCGGCTACATCGGCAACGTGAGCCACCACCTTACAGCGAACGATCTGAGCTTGAACCAGGTTCCACCGTGGCTAATGACCTCCGGCAACGCCCAGTTGGTGCGCCCGTTTCCGCAATTCAATAACGTAACCTGGATTAACCCATCGATCGGGAACTCCACTTACCACGGGGGCTTCGTGCGCGCGGAAAAGCGGATGAGCGGTGGCTTGTCGTTTCTCGCTCACTACACCTTCTCCAAGTTTCTTGATGATGTGGAGGCTGCGAATGAGTTCGGTACAACGGGCAGCTACATGGATGCCTACAACCGGCGGCTGGACAAGGGTCTTAGTGGAAGCGATGTCACGCACCGGGCGGTCATCTCGGTGCTCTACGAATTCCCGCAATTCAAGGGCAACGCCTTTGTGAACCGGCTACTGGGCGGATGGAGGGTCGGCATCTTGGAAACGGCGGAATCGGGTCCGGCGTTCACCGTGATTACGACCGCCAACACGACTAATTCGTTCCCGGCTGGGTCGTTGCGGCCCAATCTGTTGCGAGGCGCTTCTTTATCTTCCGATCAGCGCACTGTCAGTCGCTGGTTCGACACGTCGGCATTCGCAAATCCCGGCCCGCTGACATTTGGCAATTCGCCGCGATCGGGTCTGCGCGGCGCGCCTGTGGTGACCACCGACGCAACCATCGAGAAGAATTTCCGTATCGCGGAGAGTTGGACGCTCGACGTGCGCGCCGAGTTCTATAACTTGTTCAATCACGCCATCTTCAATGTCCCCGGATTCACGTTTGGAGCAGCGGACTTTGGTGTAGTCTCCAGCGCGCGGCCTCCGCGCACGGCGCAGTTAGCTGCGCGGCTGAGTTTTTGAGGAAGTCCGAAATACCCGAAGCGTAAGCGCAATGTCATTTACTTAAGAATGAAACTGATAGTCGGCCCAAACTGTTGACTCCGAGCCGGAAGCGTCAGCGACCACGATGCTCGGTCACTCACGAATTTCCCTAAGTAATTGAGCATGCGCTTGTTCTGCCGCAAAAGAATCTGAGACACTAGGCAAGCACTAAGTTCTTCCAGGCTTTGGCGGCATCGGATAGATAACCACCGCGCCGCCAGATCAGAGCCACATGCCAGTCCATTTGCGGTTCTGCGAGCGCGATGCGGCTCACATCGGCACGGATGCGCTGCTCGGCGATCATCCTGGGGAGAAAGGCGATGCCAAGCCTGGCGGCGACGAGTTCAATGATGAAATCGATTTGGCTGGACCGGGCGGTAACTGTCGGTATGAATCCGCTTCGCCTGCACGCTTCCAAAATGATCGCGTTGAGGGCGAAGCCGGTCTCGAACAGAATGAACGGCTGGTCTTGCAGCATCTTGAGCGTTACACTGTCAGATGCTGCCAGAGGATGATCGGTAGAGGCGAGCAAATATATGGGCTCACGGCGCACGGCCCGCCATTCAAATTCCTCGCTGACTGGCAG
>DATHIZ010000091.1:0-2725 GCA_035316385.1 Bryobacteraceae bacterium
CGCCGAGAGACACGCCGACATTCCCGAGCTGCAGCAGACAACGGTCGTGATGCGGGCACAAGCCTACCGGCGCAATCTGTTCGCCGAACTGGACCGGGTGAAGGACCTGCTACTGCTGTGACCACCATCCAAGACCTACTCGCCGGTCTCGCCGCCCAACTCACAGAGTCGCAGGACCGTGCGACCTACGCCGCGCTGATCTCTTACCTCGACTCGTTGCCTCCGGGCGACGAGTTGTTCCGGCTGGCGCAGTTGCTGGGGTTTCTCTCGTTATTCGGCCAACGTATACCAGCGGCTGTCAACCAATTACTGGCAGAGCTGCAGGAACAAACCAAGACCGCGGCGGACTATCACGCCCGGATGGGGGAACGCCTGACGCGCCTGCCGGCGGAAATCGCCGCAGGAGTGGAGACCGACGCCATGGCAAAAGCCATGAGCGAAAGCTTCCGGCAGCAACTCGCGGCCAGCGGCTTGGAGCAGACGGCAACGCTACTGCGCTCCTCGCTGAAGGAGATCAAAGCGCTGTCGAGCGAAATTCCGGCGGCGCTGAAGCCAGTCATTCAGGAGTACCGAGGGGTATCCACCGCGATTTCCAGGGAACTCGCCACGCTGGCCACTGCTTCCGGCCGATTGCGGCAGCACAATGCCGAACTCGTCTTCGAGGAACGCTCGAGCACTTGGGTAAAGCAAGGCCTCGCGGCGTTGCTGCTGTTTCTGATCGGTGGCATCTGCGGAATGACGTTTGAAAAGCGACAACCGGCCTTTGTTGACCGCGATGTCGGGACTCGAATCGAGGGCACTCAGACGCCCGAAAAACAAACGCGCCGGTCGGCGCTATCGAGAAAGGAGGAAAGGCACGGTGAATAGTCTGCAAGTGGGACAGCGCCGGAAAGGCGCAGCGCGGCTTTCCGGCTTAATGGCAACAGGCCCGAAACGAAGAGCTTGTCAAGGAGGCCGAAGGCACCGGGAACCGGCGCGCAGCGTCCTTGACGGGCTCGTGAGTGGGAGGGCGGCGGGGATGTTCGAAGGGGCGGCGCGGGAGCCCCTTCGTGTTTCCGGAGCCGATTCCGAATGGCGGGGAGGTGTCGTATGTCTACGGCCCTAGCGCGGAGCCAGCCAGTCGATTTTCCGGCTCGCAGGCCCCCAGCGTGTGAGCCGCGCGGCGCGGATGTGCATCGCACCGAAGTGGTTCGTCAGGCGTTTGGATCTGATGTGGTGGGATCGGACCTGTCGCCTCGGGCGCAACTGGGGTATCGCGTGTTGGTGGATCACGTCAATCGCGGCCGCGATCCCAGACGGCCCTATCATGGACAGGTCTTTCTGACCGACGAAACGTTCGCCCTTGAGTTGGGCGGTGTGAGCAAGCGGCAGGTGCAGCGCATCCGCTCGGAGTTACTTGCGGCGGGTTGGATCTGTCTGCCGAGAGGAGATGCCGGCGGACGCGGCAACGCCACCATCTGGTATCACTTGCATCCGGACGGTCGCTCGTGCGCTCTCGCGGGTGTGGCCCCGCTGAAGCAGCGCGCCGCGGCAGCCAGGCGAATGCGCGAAGAGCAGCCACACGGCAGCAACGGTCCAGCGAGAGCAAAAAGGATGACAGCGCTGTCATCCTTTCCGGCGCGCCCAATGTCGTAAAAGGATGACACGGATGTCCTGCTTTCTGGTAAAAGGATGACAGAATCGGCCCCAAAGGATGACAAAAACGACGTAAAGGATGACAAAACCGGCGGTGCATATAAGGAAGAACTAATCCAAGAACCAATCCCAGAACCCAAATCGACGACGGCGACGAAAACCGTCGAGGAATTTCCACCGGAATTCGCCCGACTCATGGACGCGGAAATCGCGCTCGACGACGGAGCGTTGCGGCGATTGTGGCAAGAAGCTCGCGCCATCATGCCGGATGCCACCGCCGAAGAACTCCATCACTTCTTCCAGGAGCGCGCCAAGACTGTCTACCGGAATCGGAAGCTCGACAATCCCACAGGGCTGATGCTCAGCACAATCCGCGACTGGTTCTCTAAGCGGCGCGTCCTGGAACGGCGAAAAGCACGCGAAGAAGACGAGCGGGAAGCTGCGGCGTTGCAGGAGCAACTCGCCAATCAGCTAGCCGAATTGCGCTCTCTTGGAGTGTTGCCAGTGGCCGCCCGTGACAGAAACGTCGATGATGCAGGGGTTGCGGCAGAACCAGTTACCCCCTCAAACCTCAAATCGCCATTTACCCGTGCGCTCTCGCGGTGCCTGCGCAGTTCAAGGGGTAAGCGCCCGCTACTCGGTGATGCGCCGAAAAGGCATCGATTCAGAGACCTCCAGAGCGCACAGGGAAGGAACGCGCGTTACACGGGCCCTTGACAGCAGGACGCAGATCAGCGGACCGAAGATGACTCCTGAAGAACAACAGGCTGCGGTTACAGTTCGGGGACTGGCGCTAACGTGAACCTGGCTGCTTGTTTGCGCAAGCGCATCTCCGCTCGTGTGCTTGCCTGCTGATCGCACTTGATGAGCACAGATTCCGAGTACGGTTGTCTGGTGGAAAGTAGGTGGTAGACGATTCTGGCGAGTTTGTGGGCAGTGGCTGTTATCGCTTCGGGTGCGCCCAGCCGCCACTTCATTTTGCGATGGAATTCGCCGCGATAGTTTTTGGCGTGATATAGACAGTGTGCTCCTAGTCGTAAAGCGATAGCCGCTCGATTCTTCACCTTTCGCGACCGGGTGTAGAGAACTT
>DATHIZ010000092.1:0-2276 GCA_035316385.1 Bryobacteraceae bacterium
GCGTTGGGTCTGGGTCAGCATCCCGGTGACCGGAATGGTCGAAGCGGCATCGTGAACCGCTTTACGAATCGTGTCGGCCAGAGCAAGCGGGTTGCCGCGCGTGCGCAGTTCGAAAATGATGGCGGTCGTGCGGTGATGGTCGGCATTCTGTAGGTAGGAGATATAGGCGACGGGCGGGATCTCCTCTTTCAGCGAGTTGTAACGCGCATTTTTGGTGACGCCTATAATCGTGACACTATGCGCCATGTCGTTCAGACCGAATGTCTAGGCAAGAGGATTTCGGTTCCGTAAATACTTGTCGGCAAAGACCTGGTTGATGACGGCTACGGCAGGGGAGCCGGCCACATCGCGCGAATCGATGGGGCGGCCGAACACGACGGGGAGTTGCAAGGTGTCAAAAAAACCGGGACCAACGGAGACGTAGGCGACCGGGGAATGATGACCGGGCGGCTCCGTTACGCCGGGAATGACGACGCCGGTGCTGTGCGTCCAACCGGAGACCAGCGGCAAGTCGGAAATCGTGGCGGCCTGGACACCGGGAAGAGCACGGAAGCGTTCCACCATTCCCATATAGAAGGCTTTGAGCGCAACGCCCTGGTAGCCGGCCTGGCCTGCGTCGAGACTGAACGTGAGCAAGCTTTCCTGATTGAAGCCAAGTTCGACGGAATGCAGATTGGCAAGCGTGCGGACGAAGAGCGCCGCTCCCAGGACAAGCAGTAGAGACAGAGCGATTTGAAAGACGAGAAGAAGTTGACTGAGGCCCAGCCGGCGGCCGCGGCGCGTGGGAGAACTGGCGCGGGTTTCTTTGAGCGCGGGTATGATGTCTACGCGCGTGGCGGCAAGTGAGGGCGCAAGACCAAACAGAATGCCGGTGGTCATGGCAACCGACAAAGTGAGCAGCAGAATACGCCAATCGATCTGCGCGCGAAGCACGAAATCCTCATTGCCCCCGGCCAACAGGACCAGCAGGAAGCGGATGCCGAACGCCGCGAGGACCAGCCCGAGCAGCCCGCCAGGGAGAGCCAGGAGAAGACTTTCGGTGAGAAGTTGGCGCAGCAGGCGCAGACGTCCGGCGCCGAGACTGAGACGCACCGCGATTTCGCGGCGGCGCGAGGTAGAACGGGCAAGCAGCAAATTGGCGATGTTGGCGCAAGCGATGGCCAGGATGAAAGCCACCATGGTCATCAGGACTAGCAGCGGTTTCGAATAGCGGCGGCGCAGCGAATCGACACCCGATCCTCCTTCTTCCACGCGGAGTTCGGGAAGGTTGGCGCGATCCGCGGCATGACGGGCTGAGGCGGAAACAAATTGAGCAAAGCGCGCCGCTATCTCGGTTTGTGCGCGCTCGAAAGTCACGCCGGGGCGCAGACGCCCCATAACCCCAACCCAATAGTCGTGCGGGCTGATGAACATCGCCTTGGCGTCTTGACCATAAAGCGGAACCAGCAAGGCGCGCTGCGAGATCGGAACATAGATGGCGGGCGCGGATCCGGGAGAGATGCCGAAGAACTCAGGCGGTGCGATGCCGGTGACCTCGAACAGGACGCCTTTTATGGTGATTGTTTGGCCGACGGCGGAAGCATCTCCGGCAAAGCGGCTCTGCCAATAGCGGTAGCTGAGGACAGCGATTTGCGGGGCGCCCGGACGATCGTCGCCTGGTGCGAAGAGGCGGCCGGCTGCAGGGGACAGCCCCAGGCCCGCGAAGAAGTTCGCCGAGACCAGTTCCACTGGACTCAATTGAGCTTGATTGTGGATGACGATGTTTAACGGAGGCCCAGCCGCTGCATGGGCAAAAAGAGTTGAAAAAACGCTATTGTCTTTTGCGAGGGATTCATAAGCAGCCCACGGAAAGTCAGGGCTGGCGATGCGGCCGTCCGGCTCGTCATAAGCGCTGCCGTTGTGACTGTTGATGACCGCGGGATTCGGCTTGGCGCGCCAGGTAAGGATGGCGAGCCGCGAGGGATCCTGAACCGGCAAAGCGCGAATCATCACGGCATCCATGAGGCTATAGATAGCGGTGTTCGCGCCAATCCCAAGAGCCAGGGATAAGATCGCCATGGCGGTAAAGAGCGGATTTCCAGACAGGGTCCGAACGCCATAGCGGATGTCTTGCGCAAGGCGGTCGAAGGAAGGCCAGGAGTGAAGTTCGTACAGCTCTTCCTGGATGCGCGACACATTGCCCAAATCGCGGCGAGCTGCCGATTCGGCTTCTGCGCGGGAGACACCGGCGTCCATGCGTTCTTCAATTTCAGTGGCAAGATCATGCGAGAGTTCAT
>DATHIZ010000093.1:0-4515 GCA_035316385.1 Bryobacteraceae bacterium
CGGCGGTCAAAGAATGCGTGGGCGACGCCGAGAAAAATGAGCAAGGCTCCTGAAAATCGCAAATGGAACAGCAGCGTCATATCAGCCGTTTCGCTCAATTTCGAAAACGCGGACAAATGGCGTGATGCTGAATTCTTGCGTCACGCGTAGGTTCGCCACGCGGAAAGCTGCCGCCCAAGCGCGGCGTGATTGGAAGTGCAGAAATCCAGGGCCAAACGCAAGGAAGTTGGGCAAATCGCGAAGATGTTCGACGAGAATGATCTTCCCTTCGGGCGCTAGCACGCGAGCAAGTTCCCGAAAGAAGATGTTCCGCGCCTGGGTACGCCGGAACTCGTGCGCGACAAAGGGCAGGAAGATAGCTTCGAAGGCGTCGCCGCTTGCAGGCAACTGCTTCCAGGAAGCTCGCTGCCCCGTGTCTCCGGAGAGCGCGCGAACTCGCGCGATGGAGGGCTCGGTCATCTCCGTTGCATCAAAGATGTCGAAGACGCGATAGCTGGCGGCCGGGAACTTCATACGGAATAACGCCGTCATTTCATCCAGGCCTGCATGTACGTTGAGCCAGGTACACGGAAGTATCGCGAGCCAGTCAAGCGAATAGAGCGGAGAACGGTCATAGATCCAATGCGACACGGCCAGAGACGATAAGGTCCAAAACGTAGTTCCCACGAGAAAAAAAATGGCGATCGTTTTCAGAAGCGGCGGCAACCAAAAGACAATGGCGAGCACGCCGGACAGCGCAGCCAAGGTACCCAGATAGAACGTCTGGTTGTAGGCGAAAATCTGCCTCACGCCTTGATATTTGTCACGGTGATATTTGCCACGGTTGAGCATACCGGATCAGGCGGCTTCCACGGCGATTCTGCGGCCCTGCCGCCAGCTGTAGGACACGGATTGCAGGTGAAAGGCGTTGGCGAGCCGGGGCTCGCTGACATGAAATGGCGGATGGTTAAAGAAGGAAGGCTCCCGGTCAAGATGAACGCTGACCGGTTGCGGCTCCCAGTTCCGGCGGACGCCTTGGACCGCGATGATTGATTTTGTTTGTGCCTCGTAATTGAACGTGTAAGGAAGGGGGCCGGCAAAGCGCCGGGCTTCCTTCAAATCGGCGAACGGTGACGTCACAGGCAGGGGCGCTGGTTTTGTGGAGAGGTCGGCCGCCACGCTAAGATCCGCCTCGCCGTTGTGTGTTGTGATGCTCCAGCGAATTGTTTGGCTTCCTGTCTCAAGCACGGCCTTACAGAGGCTGTACTTATAGTGAGTCAGAAGATTGCCACCGAATTGCATGAGCCGTCGATTAGTGTCGCTACGAAGGATATATAACCCGCGCAATGCGCCCGCCGCGCTGCCGATGCGCGCGAAGATACGGTAGCCGCTCAGGAAAAAATTGAGGCCCAACGCCCTGGGAAGAAAACTGGGCCGCAAGTGTTGGGTTTCCACCAGCGCGATGGCAAGAAAACCGCAACCGGCATGCGTATCAAGAATCAGCCCGGGCGGCAGCAGCGGTTGCAGGAGCGTCTCCGGGAACGCATAGGTGAGGACTAATGAATGACCGAAGTCGGCCTCGATGGGGAATGGATGGCGCTTCAGCAGATACAGCATCACCGCAGCTCCCGGGCAGGGACGACTTGAATAGAACCCCAGAGCATGGCGCGATCCCGTGCCGCACATTCGGCCTCAACGCTATTTTCCGGCTCGTGAAAGCTGCGAAGAACGGCAACGGCGCTAGGAGAGGCCGCATGTTTGACGGCCTGAATGAGTTGCAGCCGGAAGGTTGAAGCGGCCGCATCCGCGATGTTTGAAAGAGAAAAGGCATCGAAGGAATTAGCAGGCATAGCCTGCAGGAACTCCACGGCGTTCGCTGTTTCAAAACGAATGGAACTCGCCGCGGGCAGTCCAGAAGGCGTGAGTCCGCGTCCGAATAAGCGGTGTGCGTAGGGATTGGTGTTGTTCGGGTGACGAGCGAAACCGCGTTCCAAGCGACGCCGGAAAATGCCGCCCAGAGTCAGCAGTGGCAGGCCGCGGTCAGGCGTGAGAAGGCGAAGGACGATGCCGTCGCAGGCGAGCTTGAAATCGAACGCATTGCGGAAGCGTAGCGTGTTCAGATTGGCTTGCCAAAACGCTAGCTGCTCCGCGCAATCGTCGAAACGTAAAAAACGTTCTAAACGCGAGGGCGTCCAGCCCGCGAAAAGAAGCGCATGCCGTTCGGCCCGCATCAGCCGGTCGAGCAAGCCCCACTGGCGCTCTTTGCCTGCCGCGCGGCCGCGCGCATACTCTATCTGCGCGGGATTCAAATCGACGGCAGTGACTTGATGGTTGGATGATAAGGCAATGGCCGTGCAACCGGCGGACGCGATGCAAAACACGCGGCAGCCGGGAATAAAGGCGCGGCGCTCAATTTCGACATCCTCATACATCTGCCCAAATAGCAGCCGGGTGCTTAGCTTCCACGCTGTATCGGGTCTCACGCGCATATCCAGATCAGCATGACGAAGGCAAAGTTTTGGAACAGCATTCCGATGGGATCAGGAATAATATGGCGGGCCCAGAGGATGCCGCCTGTGTTCATAAGGATCAGCAGAGCCGTTTGCACGATCGCCGCCTCGCGCGGGAATTGAGCGCTCAGTACCCACGCGGCGAGGAACATTTCAAAGCAGCCGAGAGTTACCAGGAACCAGCGAGCTTGTTTCCGATCGAAGAGCGGGGTAGCTTCAACCACGCGCGCGTGGCGCGGAACACGATTTAGAACTTTGCACCACAATCCCTGAAACGTCCACACGCCGGCAATAGCGATGCGCCCTAGCAGGATCTCCGTGTGGGTGGGCATATGGAAACGCTTAGTCTATGCTACGACGCGAAAAATATCCGCTAATTGTCAGGAACGTTAGGAATTGCTAAAGAAAGGCTAAGAATTTCGTGAGGGCCACGCAGTTCCACCAGCTACTGATGATTTGCTTATGCGTTCTTTATGGCGAAACCCCGATATTCAAGTGACGCGGATTGGGGCGGGCGCGCGCGAGTGCGCCGAAGCCGCGGCTGCGGAAGGATATCGAGGTCATGAATTTGCAAAGAGTAAAAACAGCACGGGCATTGGGCTGGTGGCTTTTAGCGGTTTGCCTGTTGAGCGCCGTTCCGGCCGGCTTGTGGGCGCAGTCAACGTTTGGCAGCATCGTCGGGACAGTGCAGGACGCTTCGGAATCGGGAGTGCCGTCGGTGGCGCTTTCAATCAAAAACCTGGAAGAAAATGCAGAGCGGACCTTCGTATCGGATGCGAACGGCGGCTTCCAGGCGCTGAACCTGCGTCCGGGCACGTACCAAATTACGGCTTCGAAAAGCGGATTCACCAGCGCGAAGACAGCGACGCTAACGCTGGACGCGCGCCAGCAGCTACGCGTGGACCTGAAACTGGAAGTGGCGGCCGTCAGCACTAGTGTCGAAGTGACGGATGCAGCGGCAATCGTTAATACGGAGAACGGCACCATCGGCGACACGAAGAAGTTTAACCAAGTGGTGCAACTTCCAATGAATTACCGTGGCGGAAGCGACACTCCGCTGGCGGCCCTGGTGGCAGTGCCGGGCGTGCAGCAGGATAGCAGCGGCAACATGTCGATCGGCGGCGGTACGCCTTCGCAGATTCAGTTTTCGGTGGATGGGACGTCAACGGTGAACGTGCGGCAGAACGGCGCGCTGACCAACATGAACCCGTCTTCGGAACTGATTTCGGAACTGAAGGTCACGCAATTTAACAACAACGCCGAGTTTTCACAACTGGCGGACGTGACGATAATCACCAAGAGCGGCGGCAATAATTTTCATGGCAGCGGATTTGAATATATGCAAAACAGCGTGCTGGATGCGACCACATATGGGTTCGACAGCAAGGCGCACAAGACGTTCAACACCTTCGGCGGGAGCTTGAGCGGACCTGTGGAGATTCCGCACCTTTACCACGGCAAGGACAAGACGTTCTTCTTTGCCGACTACGAAGGAAACCGCCGGCGTTTTACGACGCCGCAAGTGCTCTCCGTGCCAACGGCGGCAATGCGCGCCGGAGACCTGACCAACGTGCCGGGAGCGGCAACCGTTAACCCGGCGACCGGCCAGGCATTTGCGGGAAACCAGATTCCCACCAGCCAGATCAACCCGGTATCGCGCTCGCTGCTGAACAATTACATTCCGCTGCCTAATTCCGGCAACGGGATCGATACCAACGGCAACTACCGGGTGCAAGCCGCGACGCCGGCCAACATTGACGGATATGACATTCGCGTCGATCACAATCTGACAGACAAACAGCAACTCTACGGGCGCTGGAGTTGGAAGAACGTCGATACGAGCCAGGCGAACGGTTTGCTGCCGACCGAGGGACATGTGGAGACAAACCGCAACCTGATTGTTTCGCATAACTACTCCATTGGACCGAACTTACTAAATGAAGTGCGTTTTGGCTTGACTTACTATGCGCTGCAGGTAAATTTCCCGATTAGCGGCGCGTCAGCAGTGGCCACGCTGGGTCTGCAA
>DATHIZ010000094.1:0-2716 GCA_035316385.1 Bryobacteraceae bacterium
GCCGATCCACACGCGCCTCCCGGAATTCCTCGGGGCCTTTGAGCAGCCGTTGCTTGCGGCTGGCTTGTTCTTCTGCCGTCGCTGTTGAATTGCCCATGCGGTCAATTTGTTCGGCGGCGAACTTCTTGGCCTTAGCTCGGGCCTGTTGAGAAGGCGCTGCAGACTTTTTGGCCCCGGCGAGCCCGATCTCGACCAGGCGGCGGATGGATTCGGACAGCGTCGGCATATCCGGCTGATTTTCGGCCCAACGGACTATTGCAGCGCGGATTACCGGATCAGCCCGGAAGCCCATCATCGGAGTTATACCGGTCGCCGGGCGCCCCGCAGATTTTTGTTTAGCAGATATTGTTTTCCTCATAATTTCTGTTTAGCACGTTTGGCGAATGGCCGAGGCCGCGACGCGTTATTGGAGACTGCGAATAGATTTCCAGTCCGCGGTTTCGTGGGCCCAGCGGATGGAGATACCGGAAGGCCGTTTCCATCCCAGTGACCCAGAAAGAGCGACCGCATGTCAATGGTCCAAAGCTGGCGCGCGGCATTGGCAAAGCAGTTTTACACTCTCGCGTGGGATACTGCGTCGGTCAAATGGAAGCAAATGGCGCTGGCCAGGGGCCAGCATGAGTACACCGGCGTGAAACCCGAGCGGATCGAGCGCGCGATCGCCGACGATTTGGCATTTCTTGCCGCGCATCCGGTGCGTCGGTCGAACAGCGAGTTCAAAGAGGCAATGCGGCAACGCATCAGGGACGTAGCAGCATCGCGCGACCTTTCCGACGAGGAGATCAAGCCGGTCCTGAAGCTCAAACACCATGAGATTGCCCGTTTCAAGGAGGTGCACGGCGTAAATCTCGAATGGCTGCTTGAAGGTAAGGGGCAGATATTCATGAGCGGGGCACCGTCATGAAACGCCGGCGCCGATCGATCAGGAAGCGCAACCGGCAACGGATCGCCGCGCCACAAGGCGGCTGAGGCGATAACGACGAGCCCGCCGGGTCACGCCCGCGGATCAGATATCGTAAAAGCCGTCGCAGCTCCCAAAGCAGCGGCGGCTTTTACTAGCCTTGAATGACAGATCGCGGCGAATGTACACAGAGCAACATTAAAGCAAAATCGGAAACATTGCGGTGCTCTCGGCGCCGCAATTGGTGCGTACTGCGCGTTCCATGATTTTTTTCGTAGCCGCAGGAGCCACCGGGCTCGCGCTCGCCACCATCGTTGCACTCAACCGCCCGCCGCGCGATGGCCGATGGTGCTTTCACGACGACGAGCAGATGCGCCGCTACATCGAAGGCCAATGGCATTATCGGCCGCAAACCGAGGCCGAGCGCCGAGAAACCTACGATATGGAAGTCTGGTGACGCTTCAGCTTCCGCCCAGTTGACAATCTTGGATATCGAAGCGATGTCGGCGCCGGACTCACCAGCGGGCTTCCTAAAGGGGACCAGCGACGGTGCCGAAGGTTGTTGTGGCGGGGGCGATCGAGGATCACCGCCATGAAAAGCGATTATATCTTTGCTGGTATTTTGGTCGGTGCAATGGTTGTCGGCCTCGGAGCTTATTCGGTCCGTCCCGGCGACGCGTACTGCCCAAGTCCCTCTGCAGCTTCGGTCGCTACGCTGTTCGCGCCATGTCAGGCTTTTGATACAGCGATGGGACATCCGGTGTCCAAGCAGAAAGCCATCCAGATGGGCCTGCTGACGCCAGACGAGCAGCAATCCGAGCTTGCGCGCTGACGGAGGCGGACTCACCAGCGGGCTTCCTAGAGCCGGGGAGAACCTATCCGAGATCAGCGCCGATCGGTTAGGAAGCGTAACCGGCAACGGCTGGCGTCTCATGCGAGGCGGCTAAGGCGATAATGACTGGCCCGCCGGTTCAACTCGGCGGGTTTTTTGCGCCCTGTGAACGGGTGCGCAGCAAGCAATGCAGCCGCTCGCGGATCTCGGGAATCCCGGCCTGTGGAGATGCTGTGAATTTGCTGCGGCTAAGAGCGGCGGCTATTGATCCCGTTTCAGCTTCCGCTTGCCCCAAACGAGTTCAACCGCCCCTTTTTATCCGCGTTCGGGTGTGGCTTAGCGATACCATGGCGCGATTGGCCACCTGAGGGTGTATGGTGAATTTTTATGGAGAACTTAGATGACCGACAACACTACCGAGCTTCAGAGGGCCAAAAGAGGCGTCGCTATATTGGCTACGTGCATAGTTCAGACGCTCGCCGAGTCGGATCCTACTTTCCAAGAGCGGTTTCTAAGCCGCCTGGCCCGCGGGTACCGCGAGTTGAAGGGCAACACGGAGGGCGACGTGATCCAGGAATTGGAGCTTCTTTCTTGGACGCGCTCTTATCTCACTGGATTTGACCATGTGTCGGGCCAGCAGGAGCCATTCCTTGGCGGCCAAGATGGCGGTGGCTAGTTCCAAGCATCAAGCGGAGCACGTCACTGGAGAGCGCTCCAGATCGTCCCTACGATGTCCCACCAGCCGACGCGCATTCGGCAAGCGCTTCCGGGTCGGCAGCGCGTTGAGGGAGCCGCGGCACCGGTTCGACTCGCGCGTTCACCATGTCGCGTGGAAACTCGATATAGACTGGCAATGACAGTTCGAGCGCGTTGCGCAAGACCCGGGCAATTTCGGCGGGCGCGGTCGCCGCATCCGTGAGTACTGCCTGATCGCAAGTGACTTCCTTGAACACGGCAAGCTGGGTATCGACGGTGCGCGCTTG
>DATHIZ010000095.1:0-5101 GCA_035316385.1 Bryobacteraceae bacterium
GTGAGCGGTACGTGAACCGCAGGATCTAAAGATTGGTGATGGGCGGGTTCTGGCGTGATTTCCAGTGATCGGGCAGCCAATCGGGCAGTTTGCTAATGGAGGCAGTGGGCAAGTTGATCAGCAGCTGAGTGAAATAGAGCTGAGGATCGATATCATGGCGTCGGCATGTACTGGTCAGGCTGGCGAGGACTGCCGCCGTTCTCCCCCCGCGCGGGTTCCCGACGAAGAGGGATCTGGCACCTGGAACGGTCCGGACTTACCGTTATCAGACCGAGTCTCTTCTGAAGCCATATTTCGGACTCATGAAGCCTGCAAAAATCACGACGGACATGCTCAGCGACTATCGGGACTGGCGTTCCAAGCAGAAGGTCGGTCACCACAATAGCGGTCCGGGTGGCACTCCCACAAAACTGGGGCGCAGCGTGACCGAAGCTTCGATTAATCGCGAATTGGGATTACTTCGATCGGCGCTTCGCGATATTGTGAGACGCAGGCCCAGCCTGCTTGCGGCGGTTCCCCACTTCCCCATGGAAGAAGAGCACAACATCCGGCAAGGATTTGTGTCGGAATGGGAGTTTGCCGAGAATTTATACCCGCAACTGCCGCGCCATTTGCGCGCTCTCGCGGCTTGCGCGTTTTTTGTGGGAGGCCGTAAGAACGAGTGGCTACGCCTCGATTGGGAGGAGGTCGATATCCGATGCACTTGTGATTCGCTTCGTGAAGACGAAGAACAAGCACCCGCGAGAAGTACCGATCATTCCCGGTTTAATGCTGGACTCCTTGCTTGAAGCGTGCGTTCGAGCCGGGCGTCCTGGTTTGATGTTTCACGACTTGCGCAGATCTGCAAACAAGAACATGCGAGACCGGGGAATCAGTCAGGGAGTACGGATGCAGATTATGGGACACCGCACCGCCTCTATGGGTCTGCGATACGGAATCGTGGACCGCGACGATATTACGGCTGCGAGGGAAAAACTGGCAGCTACTCCGTCAAAAATGAGGAGGGTGAAATGATCCGAATACGGACAAAAAGTACGGACAATTCTGTGTGCTTCTATCCGCAACACTTAGAAACTGTTGAATATTTTGGAGCCACCCGCCAGGATCGAACTGGCGACCTGCTGATTACGAATCAGCCGCTCTACCAACTGAGCTAGGGTGGCCCAACAACTCCAGATACCAATTTTAACAAATGCTCATCCATCCCTTCGTTTGCCGGCGCACTATGGTATGAACAGACTTGCCGGAACTTCCTGAAGTAGAGACGGTTGTACGCTCCATTACCCCGTATGTGCTTGGCCGCACGATTCGGCACGTTGAGCTTTTCTCGCGCCGGGTCACGCGCGGTGATTTCGCCGCCACAATCGCGGGTGTAACAGGTGCTCTGATTCAAGGTGTCCGCCGCCATGGCAAACAAATCTTTTTCGAACTCGACCGTGGCATTCTCTTCATCCATCTTGGGATGACGGGCAAGCTGCTCATCAATGCCGCTCCCAGCAAGTACGCGCGTGCCATTTTTCATCTGGACGAGGGCGCCTTGTTCTATGACGATGTTCGCCAGTTCGGGCGCGTCGAATTCTTCACGCAAATGCCCAGTTCGCTTGCGCGCGTCGGACCGGATGCGCTGACCATTGGATTTGCGGAGTTCTTTGAGCGCCTTCACCGGCGCGGTGGACATATCAAGCCGCTGCTTCTCAATCAGTCGTTTGTCGGAGGCGTTGGGAACATCTATGCCGATGAAGCGTTGTTTGCCGCCCGCATCCATCCGCGTGCCGCCGCCAGCCGGCTATCGGAAAAGCGCGTCAAGGAACTGCACGGCAGTCTGATTAAAATTCTGCAGTTGGCCATCCATCACCGTGGCTCCTCTATTTCCGACTACGTGGACGCAGACGGCGCGCCCGGAAGTTTTCAGCAACAGCACAATGTCTATGGAAGAGCAGGGCAGCCGTGTCCGTGCTGCGGCTCGCCCATCAGGCGCATCGTGCTAGGCCAGCGCGGAACTCACTATTGTCCACGCTGTCAGCGCCCTTGATTCTCCACCGGGCGCTCCTTCTTCAATTGCGGGCGGAGCCGGTTTTGTTGCTGAGGGCCGGCAACCGGTGCTTGTTGGCGCGTCTGCGTGGGTTGCGGTTCTTCCTCGCGGCCGCTTAGTTCGCGGATGGCATCCGCCACATCCACCACGTTCTTCATCTTTTTTACGTCGTGCACGCGCAAAATCTCCGCGCCATGCAGAATGCACGCCGTAACGGCCGCCGCCGTGGCGAATTCCGTGTCCATTTCCTGTTCCTTCTTGAGGAACGATTTGCGCGAAGGCCCGATAGCCAGTGGAAGGTCGAACGCGCGCAACAGTTCTAAGTTCGCGATGATCTCGGAATTTTGCTCTCGCCTTTTCCCAAATCCTAAGCCTGGATCGATCACAACCTGCTGTTTGGCCACCCCTCCTTGCCTGGCGCGGTGGATGGCCGCTTCCAGATCGATGGCTATGGACCGCATCAGGTTTTTTATGGGAGGAAGCTTGGTCCAGGTCTCCGGCGTGCCGCGCATGTGATTGATGATCAGCCCGGCATCGTACTTTGTAACCATTTTGGGAATCTGAAGATCCAGCAATATCCCGGTCGGGTCGTTAATAATCTCTGCCCCGTGTTCGAGGGCTTTATCGGCAACGCCCGATTTGTAAGTATCCACCGAAATGGGAACGTTCAACTTGCCGCGCAGGCGCTTTAGAACCGGTATGAGCCGGCGCAGTTCTTCCGCCTCGGATACGCGTTGCGAACCAGGCCGCGTGGACTCCGCGCCGATGTCGATGATGTCCGCTCCTTCGTCCTCAAGCTCTAATGCGCGCGCGAACGCCCGGTCCGGATCGGAATAATTGCCGCCATCTGAAAACGAGTCCGGCGTGACATTGAGGATACCCATCAGCAAGGTGCGCCCGCCTAGCGTGATCTCACGCTGCTTCAGTTTCCATTGATAACGTTTCTGCATTCCCTAAACTATGAGTGTGGCAGACCCACCCTCCGAAACTCCGTTCGTCATACCAGGAAGCGTTTGCCGGGACTTCGAAAGGGCCTCCCGTTTGGAGTGGCTCGAAACAAATCACACCGGCGGTTTTGCCATGGGGACGGTGGCGGGCGTGAATACCCGCCGTTATCACGCCCTGCTCATTGCCGCGCTCGATCCTCCCGCCGGCCGCTTTTCCATCTTGTCCCGTGTGGAAGAGACGGTAGATGCTGCAGGCCGGACCTTTGCATTGGCCGTCTCGCAATACCCCGGTGCAGTCCATCCGCTCGGATTTGAACTGCTGGAAGAATTTCGCGTTGAACCGTTTCCCACCTGGAGTTATCGGCTTGATTCATTTCAAGGTGAGTCACTTCAACTACGAAAAACTGTTTGCCTGCTGGACCGCCGGCAGGCCGTCCTGCTTCGTTATGAGGCCAGCCAGCCGTGCCGGTTGAAAATTCGTCCACTGCTTTCGTTTCGTGATTACCATTCGGTAACGCATCGAAATGACGCGTGCTCCGACTTCGGACAATGCCGGAAAGGTGGTGTCTCCTTCACTCCCTACCCGGGCCTTCCCGCGCTCACTCTCTTCCACAACGGAACCGGATTCCAACCCGATTTCTCCTGGTTCATGAACAATGAATACCTGCGCGAATTGGAGCGCGGACTCGATTTCCAGGAAGATCTTTTCTCGCCAGGCTCGCTTGTCTTTGAATTGCACCCCGGCCATCCGGCCTGGCTTCTTGCATCTGTTGATGGTGAGCACGCGGATGAGCAGTTTGATGACTTACGGATTGACGCGATTCTATCCGATGAAGCCGCCAGGCGGACCTTTCGGACGCCGTTACATCGCGCACTCGACCAGTTCCGGTTTACCCGTTTCGACGGCAGACCATCGCTCATCGCCGGATATCCATGGTTTACAGACTGGAGTCGCGATACCCTTATCAGCCTTCCCGCGTTATCAATTGCTGGGTTTTCCCTCGCCAACATTAAGGCTGTTCTCACCATGCTGCTCGATCAGCGATCGCAGGGCTTGCTGCCGAACCGCTTCATCGACAATCAATCCACTCCGGAATACAACACTGTCGATGCGACGCTCTGGTTCTTTATTTCGGCCAACGATTTCATAGAACGCGCCCACGACCACGAATTCCTGCGGGACGTGCTCTATCCGGCGGCGCTCGACATCCTCGATTGGCACTGGCGTGGCACTTTTTACAATATTAAGGTCGATCCACTGGACTCGCTGCTTTCGGCCGGGACGTCCGGTACTCAACTGACGTGGATGGACGCCAGAGTTGGCGATTACGTGGTAACTCCGAGAGCCGGGAAGCCGGTAGAGATCGTGGCTCTTTGGTACAACGCTCTGAAAATCACCAGCCGGTGGGCGGAAATCTTGGCATTAACCGCGGACTTCGCGAAATTTTCCGCGCAGGCCGGCACAGTGCGTGCTTCGTTCCAGGAAAAATTCTGGAACGCGGACCTCGGCTGCCTGTATGATGTTGTAACTCCTTCGTCGAAGGAGAGCAGCATCCGGCCGAATCAACTATTCGCCATCGCCCTGCCTTGGCCGCTGCTCGATGCCGAACGATCCCGCTCGGTGGTAGAAGTTGTCCGGCGAAACCTGCTCACCCGCGTTGGTCTGCGCACGTTAGCATCCTCCGACCCTGCCTACCGGCCTCGTTTTGAAGGTGACATGCATGCTCGCGACAGTGCCTATCATCAAGGCACCGTCTGGCCATGGCTGATCGGCCCGTTTATCTCCGCCTACCTCTTTGCTTTCGGCGAAACGGCCGCCAGCATCGAGTTTTGCCGGCAGTTGCTCCGCGGCATGGAGCAAGAGCTAGCGGCGTGCTGTTTAGGCTCCCTGAGCGAGGTTTACGATGCCTCCGATCCTCAAAAGCCCGGGGGGTGTCCGGCTCAGCTTTGGAGCATTGCGCAATTGTTTATCGCCCAGGACAGAGTCAATAATCTCAGTGCTGCTCAGGCCGAATGACCCTTGGCCCGTTTCCCGAGCAGGCCGCGCGCCCACGTCAATTGCTCGTCCAAAATTGCGGCAAGTTCGGGATCGTCGAACTTCAATTGCTTCCAATACGTCTCT
>DATHIZ010000096.1:0-2185 GCA_035316385.1 Bryobacteraceae bacterium
GCCATCGTGTGTCCCAGATGCAGCAAGGCACCCTGGATCCGGCGGTAGCCCCAGTCCAGATTCTCTTGGGCCAGGCGAACCACCAATGCCTCGATCGCGCCGGCGACGCGCGGTCGCCCGGGGCCGCGCTGCCCACTGCCATCGTATTTCTGGGCGATCAGCTTGCGGTGCCAGGCCAGCAAGGTCTCGGGTGTGACAATGGTGGCCATCTCCGCCAAAAGCGTTCGTCCTAACCCCTTGGCTTTGGCCGCCAATCGACGGCGCTGGTCATCGTTGAAACGCAGTCGTCGGCCACCGAGTTGTTCGCGAAGAACACGGTTCTCTTCGCGCAGATACTCGATCGTTTGCAGCTGGTGTTGATTCATCCACCCGGCCACGGCAATGAGCACGAACCGGAACGGATCTAAGACTCTCGTCATCTCAGTAGTTCATTGTCGAGCTTGGCGGATACAGATAACAAACGCTATTTCAACCAGATCGAATTTCCGGGCCAAACGACATGAGGCAAATCTTAGTGGGAATGTGGCAACTATTTAGTACCCGAGAATGGGAATTCTCATCTATAATTCGGCTTGTCTTCGCTTTCGCGCCACTGTACACTGTTTTTAAGCCGCAATGCCCGATTCTTCCCCGGAACTGCCCGCTCCGCTCATCGAAAACCGCATTTACCTTATTCGCAGCCAAAAGGTCCTGCTTGATTCCGACCTGGCCGAACTCTACGGTGTACCGACGGGCCGTCTGAACGAAGCGGTAAAGCGGAATGCCAAACGCTTTCCCGAAGATTTCATGTTTTCCCTGACGCCGGCTGAGGCCAGGGAGGTGCAAGCTCTAAAATCGCAAAATGCGATCTTAAAGCGCGGCCAGCACCGGAAGTACACACCCAAGGCTTTTACCGAACACGGAATCGCTATGCTGTCTTCGGTCTTGTCCAGTGAACGCGCCATCCTCGTCAATATCGCGATCGTCCGTACCTTTGTGCGGCTCCGCCAGCTTCTGACAACCCATGAGGAAATTGGGCGACGGCTGGAACAACTGGAATGGCGGCAAGCCGAACACTCTGAGCAAATTCACCAGGTCTTTGACACCATTCAGCACTTGATCGAGACCCCGGCGGAGGCCGGGCCGCAGACGATCGAGCCGAAACGCCGGATGGGGTTCCCGACGGCGGAGGATGGCCACGGAACCACAGAATAATGAAAGGTTCACATGGCTAGCGCCGCTCCCGTCCTTTCTGCGAAACGCCGAGTGCCGTGGCCAAAACGTCTGCCGCAACGCTTCTTGTTCTGTCTGGCGTGTGGCAGTGAAGAGATCTGCGCGCGTGGACTGTGCCGGAGTTGCTATGACGCGGCTTACCATGACGACAGTTATTTCGCCGGCGCGAAGGCGAATGTGTTGGCGCGGGATGGACAGTGCTGCCGGGCGTGCGGCGATCCGACCAATGTGGTGCATCACCGGCGGCCCGGCTGCGACCAGGAGAAATGGTTGATCACGCTGTGTCCGGCCTGTCATGCCACAGTCGAGCGGTTGGAGCGGCTAGACCGTTATCTGCCGCCGTTGCTCCTCGCTTTGTGGCGGGAACAACACCCGGATGCAGGAGAGCAATTGGCCTTCGCACTGGACGCTCCGTTGGAGGTCACAACTGGTGACCTCCAAGCAGCAACTCCAAGCAGCAACTGGATTGGGAGAAGCATGGTGATGAGCGAAGAAACTCTACCTGTTCTCGCTTCTTCAGCCCCGGAGCAGTCTTCGCTTCCGCCAGAGGAAAAACGCCGTCGGCTGGTGGAACTGGTCGTAAATAGTGTGCCGAGCCCCACTTCGCAGCGGGTGTACCGCATGGGTGTGGAGCAATTCTTCGATTGGTGGGGGGCGGCGGCGGCCGGGGAAGCGTTTTCGCGCAGCTTAATGCAGCGGTACCGGGTTTCCCTCGAAGCGCGCGCCTTGGCGCCGCGCACGATCAATCTGCGCTTGGCGGCGGTCCGCAAGCTGGCCGAAGAAGCTGCGGCGCAAGAATGGCTGCCGGAAGCCAAGGTCAGTGAGATCCGCTCGGTCAAAGGGGCCAAGGTGCTGGGGACCAGGGCAGGGAACTGGTTGACCCGGGCACAGGCCGAAAAACTGCTCACTTTGCCTGACATCGAAACTTTGAAAGGCAAGCGCGACCGGGCGTTGCTGGCGCTGTTTGTGAGTG
>DATHIZ010000097.1:0-6701 GCA_035316385.1 Bryobacteraceae bacterium
GTGGTCGTCCCCTCACTTCCCGACCAGCAACTCGGAGGGCGCCTTGACTATGTAGCGCCGATTGTGGACCCGGGCACCCGCACGGTTCAGGTAAGAATGAACCTGCCCAACAGCCGCGGCCTTTACAAGCCGTCCATGCTAGCGAGCATGGTTTTTCTAGATCGCACGGAACGTAAGACGGTGGTACCGGCGACGGCGGTTGTCCGGCAAGAAGATAAAGACTACGTTTTCATTCAACTCGCGGCCAACCGGTTCATTCTTCGACCGGTGACGCTTGGGTCGGACAGCGGCGAGGACAGGGTGCTCGAGAGTGGCGTGGGACCCGAAGAAAAAATTGTCCTTGACGGCGCCTTCCACTTGAACAACCAGCGTAAGCAAAACGAAATCAAGAGGGGCGAGTAGGATGCTCGAGTCCATAGTTCAGGCGGCTCTGAAGCAGCGCCTCGTCCTGGTGGTTATCAGTATCGCGATGGCCGGCTTCGGCGTCCACGCGGCCCGGAGTTTGTCGATCGACGCATTTCCGGACGTCACAAACGTGCAAGTACAAATCGCCACCGAAGCGCCCGGTAAGTCGCCTGAAGAGGTAGAACGGTTCGTCACCATCCCGGTGGAAATTGCCATGACCGGGCTGCCTGGGATGACGGACATGCGTTCCCTTAACAAGCCGGGACTCTCACTCATCACGCTGGTCTTCGAAGACGGACGCAGCCTCTACCTTGAACGGCAGATGGTGAGCGAACGGTTGAGCGAGCTACGAGACAAGATGCCGGAGGGCGTTATTCCGGTGCTTGGCCCAATTACCAATGCTCTCGGCGAAGCATACCAGTACACGCTCGAAAAACCGGGCGAGGAACGGCGTGCTCTCACGAAAGACGAGTTGATGGAACGCCGCACGGTGCAGGACTGGGTCGTGCGCCCGCTGCTGCGATCCATTCCAGGGGTGGCGGAGATCAATTCAACCGGTGGCTACGTAAAGCAATACGAGACATTGGTGGACCCGCAAAAACTGCGCTATTACAACCTATCGATTCAAGATGTTCAGGTCGCATTGTCCCGAAACAATGCCAATGCCGGCGGCGGTATTCTTCCGCAGCACGCTGAGCAGTACTTGATCCGCAGCATCGGCCTGATTCGCAATCTGGATGATATTCGCAATATCGTGCTCAAGGAAAAAGCGGGCACACCTGTTTATATTCGCGACGTGGCCGAAGCCCGTATCGGATCGGAGGTCCGCTACGGGGCCATGACAAAGGGTGGCTACACCGAAGCGGTCGGTGGCGTGGTGTTGATGACCTCCGGCGGGAATGCCAAGGAGATTGTCGGCCGCGTCAAGGAACGGGTGGCGGAGCTCAATGAAAAACAAATGATTCCCGGAGACCTGAAGATAGTGCCGTATTACGACCGTTCCGAACTGGTGGATGCGGCCATTCATACGGTCACGGAGGTGCTGGCGGAGGGCATACTGTTTGTTGTCGTTATTCTGTTTCTCTTCCTAGGCGATCTACGTTCGAGCCTCATTGTGAGCGCAACGCTCGTGCTGACGCCGCTGCTTACTTTCTTCGTTATGAATCGCGTGGATCTCTCCGCGAATCTGATGTCGCTGGGCGGCCTGGCGATTGCCATCGGTCTCATGGTGGACGGCTCCGTGGTGGTGGTCGAAAATGTATTCTCCAAACTAAGCCATGCCAAATTGAGTGAGCACGGAACTCCGCTTTCGAGCCGCGGACGCCTGCGGCTGGTGCTGCATGCGGTGAGCGAAGTGGCGACTCCAGTAGTCTTCGGAGTGACGATTATCATTGTTGTCTTCCTTCCACTCATGACGCTCGAAGGAATGGAGGGCAAGATGTTTGCGCCGCTTGCCTATACAATCGCCATTGCCCTTGCTATTTCCCTGCTGCTTTCACTCACACTCTCGCCGGTGCTCTCTTCTTATTTGTTGAGAGGCGGCTCAGAAAAAGACACATGGCTGGTGCGCTGGCTGCGCAGGCCGTACGAACGGATCTTGGATTTGGCGATGACGTACCGCAAAACGAGTGTAATCGCGGTCATTGCCGCGTTCGGACTTGCACTGGGATTATTCCCGCTGCTTGGCACCGCATTCATACCGGAGATGCAGGAAGGCACGCTTTCTCCCAATGCGGATCGAGTGCCTAACATTTCGTTAAATGAATCTCTTCAGATGGAGATGCAGATGCAGCGGATGATGATGACGATCCCCGGAGTGGAGGGTGTGGTGTCGCGCGTGGGCCGCGGCGAATCGCCGGCTGATCCGGCCGGCCCGAATGAAGCCGATGTGATCGCAACGCTGACAGCTTACGACAAGCGCCCGAGCGGCGTCACACAGAATAAGATCGCGGAGGAAGTGCGGAAGCGCCTCTCGAATGTTCCCGGGATCAACCTGGTTATGTCGCAGCCCATCTCCGATCGCGTGGACGAGATGGTCACGGGCGTCCGCGCGGACGTTGCTGTGATGCTGTATGGCGATGACCTTACCGTGCTGGTCGACAGAGCCAAAAAAATCGCCAAGGTTGCATCTTCGATTCAGGGCACACAGGACACACGCGTCGACCGGGTTGGCGGGCAGCAATACCTCAGCATCCAGATCGATCGCGGCGCGATTGCACGATATGGGCTGAATGCCGCGGACGTGAACGATGTCATCGAAACGGCGATTGCCGGTAGATCGGCAACGGACATCTACGAAGGCGAGCGGCGCTTTCAAGCCGTGGTGCGGTTGCCCGAGACGCTGCGCGATAGCGTGGGCGATATCCGGCAGATTCTTGTCACTTCACCGGGTGGCCCGAAAGTTTCACTGGAACATCTGACGACAGTTAAAGTGACTGAAGGACCGGCGCTCATCAACCGGAGCATGGGCAAGCGCCGTATCGTAGTCGGCGTCAATGTGCAGAATCGAGATCTTGGCGGGTTCGTGACGGAACTACAAACGAAAGTGGGAGAGCAGGTGCCGCTTCCCGCCGGATACTTTATCGAATGGGGCGGACAGTTCCATAACATGGAGCGTGCCTTGCGCCACCTGACCATTATCATTCCGATCACGATAGCCGCGATCTTCTTTCTACTGTTCCTGCTCTTTCATTCCGTCCGTTTTGCGGCACTCATCATCACGGTCCTCCCGTTAGCGTCCATTGGCGGCGTGCTGGGACTCTTTCTTACTGGAGAATACCTGTCCGTGCCGGCCTCCGTGGGCTTCATCGCACTTTGGGGAATAGCCGTATTGAACGGCGTTGTGCTGGTCTCCTACATTCGCAAGCTGCGTCAAGAGGGGATGTCACAAGCCGAGGCCATTCGGGAGGGTGCGCGTCTCAGATTTCGCCCCGTCATGATGACGGCAACGGTCGCCGCGCTCGGTTTGGTGCCATTCCTCTTTGCAACGGGTCCCGGCTCGGAGATTCAGCGCCCGCTCGCCATCGTTGTTATTGGTGGGTTGCTCACATCTACGCTTCTCACGCTGGTAATTGTTCCGGTCGTGTATGGTTTCTTCGAGGGAACGCAGGTTTACGAAGCAGAGCTGCATGAAGAATTCGCGTGAGGACGGGCTATTCCTTCAAAACTCTAACCTTGGCGTTGGGTGGCTGCGCCAGGACGAATTTCTCGGCCGTCACTTCCGGCGTGTTGATTTTTAGATCGGTTACCGTCAAAACCAGTTCGTATCCGTCAATCGGCCGCTGCATGTCGATCATCGACGGGAACAGAACGCCTCCATAGGTTTGCCAATGCGAATACCTGGTGTCGCCCTTAATGTTGCCTTTGGCATCGAACGTGATTTGACGGGTGATCTGCAGCGAATAGCGATCGAAGTAAACGGTGCGCTCCAAGCGGAGTTCGCCGCCATCGCGCTTTAACATCAGCAGGATGTAGTTGGCTCGTGTTTCATCCGTATCCTCCTCAAGCACCGTCAGATCTTCCGGACCGGCGGGCGGCTTAATCATCAGCGCGCCAAAGAAGGCTTCCGGCCGGAGGTTTTCGAGCTTGTTTTGCGAATTTGCCGGTGCGTCGTTGGCGCCGTCGATGAATTCGTTACGGCTGGGAATGGAGACTTTAAAGTTGTTTCCGCTGGAAAGCATATCGAAAGCCGTCGCGTGGATCACCGGGTCTAGACCAATGACGCGAATTTCGTCTGGCTGGCGGAACAATATATACGCGCCGATGGTTGGATAGTCACTTACAGTACCCCCGCGCAGGCTGCCGACAGAAGGCGACATGTCGACTTTCATACTGAACGATTGAATGGGATCGGAGATTGCGTGAATCCGGCGGATCAACTCCGCTTTGTCGGCTGTCAGCAACGGTTTATGCTCAGGCTTGCCAGGGGGCGCAACGACGCGCCGGCGGACGAGGCAAGCCGAAGAAAATAGACTGCAAAAGAGAACAACAAAAGTACAAAGACGCGTAGCCGGAATAAAACCCACCTCTTGCAGTTTAGTAAACGTTATAAACTACTCTTGATTCAATCCATGAAGACACGATCGTTTATTCGCCTTTTAACGGCAATTTTGGGGCTGGTTTCGTTTCCTCTCCACGCGCAGCTCAACAAGGAGAAGGGTAACGGCCCACATGGCGTTCCCGAGGTCACCTTTTTTGAACACCGGCTAGGCACGGATCACGCCGAAGGCATCGCGCCGATTGATATGAATGGCGACGGACACCCGGATTTGGTGAGCGGCGCTTATTGGTATGAGAACCCAGGCCCACAAGGCGGAGACTGGAAACGCCATCAATACCGCACCGTGGAAATGCAGGATGAATTCGTGTCGGATTGCGGCGAATGGGTCGTGGATGTGAATCACGACGGCGCGCCAGACCTCGTGACAGTAGGCTGGCAAAGCGACGGCCTCTGGTGGTATGAGAATCCAAAGAAGCAAGATGTGAGGTGGCAACGGCATCTTATCGCGCACACGGTTAAGACCGAGGGCGGCTGGATGGCGGACTTGAATGGCGATGGCGTACCTGAACTGGCGCTGGGGCACTATGGACACTCAGGAGTGATCTGGATCGATTTCGCGGGTAAGGAACCGAAGGTACACAACGCCGGCGGAAGCGCTGAGGATGGGCACGGCATCGGAATGGCGGATATCGATGGCGACGGGAAGACGGACCTTTTAACGCCATACGGCTGGTTCAAGAATATTGATGCCAATGCGGACAAATGGGAGTGGCGCGGCGATTGGAAGCTGGGTGAAACAGGTTTCCCGATCATCGGCTACGACGTCAACAAGGACGGCAAGCTGGACCTGATCTACAGCCGCGGCCACAGCTATGGAGTGTACTGGCTTGAGCAAGGAGGCAAGGGCAATAACCGTACCTGGACGAAACATACCATCGACGAATCGTTCTCCCAGGCGCACGTGCTCAAACTGGTAGACCTCGACGGCGATGGGCAAATGGAGGTACTGGTGGGCAAACGCTATCGCGGACATAGCGGAAACGATCCGGGATCCTACGAGCCGCTGGTAATTTACTACTACAAGATCGACCCCGCCAAAGGGACTTTTATGCGATTCCCGGTTTCCTATAACGGAACCGCCGGAGGTGGAACGCAGTTCGTGGTGCAGGATCTGGATGGAGACGGGGATCTGGACATCGCAGTGGCCGGTAAATCGGGCGTGCATTTTCTGGAGAACCTGAAAACAAGCACCGTACCGAAGGAGCAGCGCGAGCGCGAGATACTGCTCGAGAAGAACTGGCCGTTCGAAGGGGAAGGCACGCAGATCCCCAAGTAGCCCTGGACTCAGCTCTTACCGCGGAAGAGAAACACGATTTCAATCACCAGAATGATGACCACCATCAGTTCCAACAAGAACGCGCGCCCCTGGTGAAATTCGTTCACCATGGATTCATACAGCTCGCGCGCGGTGGTGAGCTTATCCGTTACTAGATTCCGGTAATCGGTTACTCCGATGCGAGCGGAAGCAAGCCGGTAAGCGCGCGCGTAGAACATGTCGCTCAAGAACTTGATGGCGTTATCCGTGCGCTCGGCGAGCTCGCGATAATCGAGCCGGATGGTGTTCAGTTCTTCGGCATGGCGGGCAAGGCTCCATTGCGCCCAGAGGTTTCGTCTCTTTTCCAGCCGCTTGTAGACATCGGCCAGGACCCCGGTGAGCACTTCGTCGTAGTAGCGGAATTCGAGCAACTGCGTATTCGCATATTCGAGCAAGTCAATTGTGGGAGCGGCCGCGAAGGGCGTATCGTATAAAAACGCCGCCACCCAGCCGACCACGAGCAGATCAGCAGGGTAGTAGGACATGCTGGCTGCCAGCACCTCTTGACGCTCGCTGGGAGACAGCGCGGTCTCTTCGCCCCGCACGATCTGGGCAATCTGCGTCGCGTTTTGACGGAGCAGATCTTCGGCCGAGCGCAAGGCGCCATCCGGCTCTACGATGGGATCCAGCTGAACAATGTAATAGTCTTCAACAATCCAGTTTTCATAGGGCTTCTTCAATGCGGGCTTGACGGGGCCAACGCTACTTCGCAGAAGAGAGCGAGCGCGGCCCTCAAGTTCGGGCGAAAGAATCCAATGGTTCGCCAATTGGACCAGATCGATCCACGGCGCGAAGGCAAAGCGCGTCTGCAGCTCCACACTAGCGACTCCATAATTGAAGTAGCGAATGCGCGCCTGTAGAGGATGGCCATCGAACGGGTCGCAATCCCCGATTGCTTGCAGCACGGGCGGTTGCTCATAG
>DATHIZ010000098.1:0-3736 GCA_035316385.1 Bryobacteraceae bacterium
TCAACTGCTGCTCGATGTCACTCCGCTCTCGCTGGGCATTGAAACCATGGGCGGAGTGGTCTCTAAACTCATTCACCGCAATTCCACCATTCCCGCCAGCGCTACTGAAAGCTTTACCACCGCGGTCGAAGGGCAGCGCAACGTGCTCATCCACGTCCTGCAGGGCGAACGTGAGCTGGTCAAAGACTGCCGCAGCCTGGCCCGTTTCGATCTTAAGGACATCCAGCCGATGCCCGCCGGTTTCGCGCGCATCGAGGTACGCTTCCTGATTGACGCCAACGGCATCCTCAACGTCACCGCGCGTGACGCCCGCACCGGCAAAGAGCACAGCGTGGAAGTGAAGCCTTCTTATGGCCTCACCGAAGAGCAAGTGGAAGTCATGATTCAGGAAGGCCTTGAGAGAGCCGAAGAAGACATGCAGGAGCGCCAGCTGCGCGAGGCGCGCGTCGAAGCCGACAACATGTTGGCCGCAACCGCGAAAGCGCAGAAGAACGCCGCTTGGGACACCCTGACCGCGGAGGAGCGCGAGCGGGTGGAAGCAGCCAAACGCGACGTTCTCACCGTCTATCACGGCAAGGATCACCACGTTCTAACGGCCGCCCTGGAGGATCTCAACCAGGCCACCATGACGCTGGCGGAGAACATGATGAACACAGCCGTTCGCGGCGCTCTTACCGGGACCAAGATCGACTAAGCGGGTGGCCCTGGGGCAATTACAATAAACTCATGCCTGGACTTACCTGGAACCAAACCGAAGACATCGCGCTCAGCTTGTACGAAGCTCATCCGGGTTACGATCCGACCCACATCCGGTACACCGATCTGCATAAGATGATCACCGCGCTGCCAGATTTCAAAGACGATCCCATGGCGTCCACCGAAGGCAAGCTCGAAGCCATCCAAATGGCCTGGATCGAAGAAATTCAAGACAATCAGGACTAAAGCTCCCTGCCCCAAGCCGGCATCTGGCTGATTGCAGCCCTCACCATTCTGGGAATTCTGATCCGTCCTAAGCAATGGCCGGAAGCGGTCTGGGCTTGTCTGGGCGCGGCGCTGCTGGTGAGCTTCCGGCTGTTACCACCGTTCCAAGCGGTCTCTGCCATTCGTAGAGGCACGGATGTCTACTTATTCCTCACTGGCATGATGCTGCTGGCCGAACTCGCCCGGCGTCAGGGCCTGTTCGACTTTCTAGCCGCGCACGCGGTAACAGCCTCCAAAGGCTCACCCGTCCGGCTGTTCACGCTTCTCTACCTTGTCGGCACGGCAGTAACGGTGCTGCTTTCAAACGACGCCACGGCCGTGGTCCTGACTCCCGCCGTCTATGCTGCGGTAAAGAAGGCGCGCGGCGCAGTGCTTCCCTATTTATTTATTTGCGCGTTCATTGCCAACGCCGCGAGTTTCGTCCTGCCTATCTCGAACCCCGCCAATCTGGTGATTTTCGGGCAGCACATGCCGCCGCTGCTCGAATGGCTTCGAGCGTTCGCGCTGCCGTCGCTGCTATCCATCTCCGCAACTTACGTTATGCTTCGCCTGCTGGTCCGTAAGGAGCTCCGCGCGCCCATTCACCCCGGCGGCGCGCCGGCGGAACTTTCTCAATCCGGCCGTCTGGTCGCGGCGGGAATTGCCGCTACCGCGTTCGTCCTCGTAATTGCCTCCGCTTTGAATGCCGATTTAGGCCTGCCCACCTGCGTGGCGGCCCTGGTGGTGCTGGCCGCCGTCCTCTTTGTGGATCGCGCCGCCTTCATCCCGGTGGTCAAAGACATCTCCTGGGGCGTATTGCCGCTGGTGGCCGGATTATTCGTCATCGTGGAAGCACTCGACACCGCCGGAGCAGCCCTTCAGGTACGCCAAGCCGTACACCATCTGGAGCGCCTTCCGCCCCTCGCCGGCAGCCTTTCCGCCGGTTCCGGAGTCGCGCTTCTCTGCAACATCGCGAACAATCTTCCGGTTGGCCTGCTCACCGGAAGTGCAGTGCAAGGACACTTGTCAGGCATCCTGCGCAACGCACTGGTGATCGGCGTGGACCTTGGCCCTAATCTTTCCATTACCGGGTCGCTGGCCACCATCCTCTGGCTCATCGCCCTGCGCCGCGAAGGCTTGCACGTCGGCTTCTGGCAGTTTCTACGCCTGGGAGTCTGCGTCACCTTACCCGCACTATTTCTGTCGCTCTGCGCGCTGCTGACCAGCTGATTTCCCGGCGCGGCTCTGGATAGTCCGAAACACCGAAACGGAGCAGGAAGCGTTAGCGCCCACGATGTTCCCTTACTCACCAATGCCCTAAGTAAACGGCATTGGGTCTATGAGTCGGACCTTCCGTCCTTCACCCGCGGCGGTTAATGACTTTCGCAATCGTTGCTGCAGGGCTTTGCGGATTCTCCATTCGGAGCAGTTTGTCCGTTCGAAGTCGGATCACTTCGGTCCATTCGGGATGGGGAAGAATATAGAACTGCTCCTTCTGAATTGCATCGAAGACCACGTCAGCGACTTGGAGAGGAGGCATGCCTGCCTCGATGGCGCCCTTGAGTGCGGTCAGACCGGCTTGCATTTCCGGGGTCATCGTGGCCGGTTCGTTACGCAGCTCCGCGGGCCTGTTACGCTAGGCATCGGCGATATTTGTCCGCACCAGCCCTGGGCAGAGAACCGATACTTTGATCTGCGAGTTCCGTTGTTCGAGCGTTAAGTACAGGCTTTCCGAGAGGGCTACCACCGCATGCTTCGTCACCGCGTAAGGAGCGGAGCCGCCACCGGCGATGAGCCCGGCGGCCGACGACGTATTGATGATATGGCACTCCGTATTCTGTGCAAGCATGAGCGGCGTGAACACCTTGACCCCATGGATCACGCCCCATAAATTAACGCCGGTTACCCACTCCCAATCGTTCCATGTTGCCTCCCATGGCGCCCCACCGGCAGCGACCCCGGCGTTGTTGAACAGCAAGTGCACCTGGCCAAATGCATCGAGCGTTTGGCGAGCCAGCCGTTCGACGTCACTCCGTTTCGAGACGTCCGTCCTCACACCAAGCACAGTTCCGCCCGCGGTTTTCAGTTCAGTTTCTGCCTTGCTGAGATTAGCTTCATCGATGTCGGCGAGGACTACTATCATGCCTTCACTAACACACCGTTCGGCTATCCCACGTCCGATGCCGCTCGCCGCACCAGTAATCACCGCGACTTTGCCTTTAAACTCTTTCAATCAGCCGGGTGCTCCAGTGCGTGCAGTTCAGGGGTAAATCGGTCTGTCAAGTATATCTATGCCCAAATCAAGCGCTGAGTTCCAACTGCTCCAGCTTACCCGTGCTATCGCCGATCTTCTCCGGCTCCACGCCGAAACGTTCCAGCAGCGTCAAATGCAAATTCGCCATCGGCGTTCCCTTCGGATAGACAATATGCCGCCCCGGCTTTAGACCACCGCCGCGGCCCGCCAGCAAGATAGGAAGATTTTCATGAAGATGCCGGTTGCCATCGGAAATGCAGCTTCCATACACCACCATCGAATGATCCAGCAGCGTGCCGTCGCCGTCCGGAGTAGTCTTCATCTTATTCAGAAAATACCCGAACAGCTCCGCATGGAATGTATCAATCTTCGTTACCTTCTCAACCCACTCGGGATTGTTGCGGTGATGCGTGAGCGGATGGTGCGGATCGGCAATGCCGATCTCCCCGTAAGTGCGCACGCTGCCCTCGCGGCCCATCACCATGGTGGACACGCGAGTCATATCCGTCTGAAACGCGATCA
>DATHIZ010000099.1:0-9021 GCA_035316385.1 Bryobacteraceae bacterium
CGCGGTGGCGGTGCCCTTGATGGTGAGGCCGTCTTTCAAAATCGCACCGCCGCCCACGAAACCGATTCCGGTGATGAGACCTTGGAGGACCTGCGGCGCCCCCGCGCCCAGCAACATGTATGTGCAACTGGCCATTCCCACGATGGGAAAAGAGCGGATTCCAATGTTGTGCTCTTCCTCTTCGCGGTTCCAACCGATGATGGCGTTCAGGAGGAAGGCAACTAACAGGTGAAGAAAACCGGATTGGATTTCCTGCCAGTCTATGGTGAACGGGGGCATGGCTTGTCTGCCTGCTTACCAGGGATTCGTAGCGCCCGTTTCGGTGAATCCGCCAGCGCTGCCCAGTTGCCGCGCTACTTCGAATCCGATGCCCTTGTTCGCGCCAGTCACCAGCGCTACTTTGCGTTCACGTTTGGTTGAATCCGTCATGCCGATCCCCTTTTATCCTCTGCCTCTGACTCACTTTATCCGTTTCCGCTCCATCATGGTATATTCGCGCATTCCGCACCGAATATTTACGCGCGACAGGCTTTGGCGGGCGCAGCTCACCTCCTGCACGGAATAAAACCAGATCTCGCATGTTCCTCAAAAGAGGAGAACGTTTCTCACGGGGCGTCGGCCGGGGATTTTATCCGAGCCAAATATCTAGACGGTTCATGTGACCAAGCGATAAACAACTATGAAAATTGGCTTTGTAAGTATGCCCCTGTCGGGTCACTTAAATCCGATGACTGCGCTCGCACGCAAGCTGCAGTCACGCGGACACGAAGTGGTGTTTATTGGTGTTCCGGATGCCGAACCAATCGTTCGTGCGGCTAATCTGAATTTCGTAGCCTTTTGCGAGACAGAGTATCCGGTGGGATCCACGGACGCAGGTTGGGGCCGGGTGGCAAAGCTGCACGGCGAAGAGGTCGTACGTCACACGTCCAAGGAATTGCTGCCAGGCCTTTGCAAAACGGCCTTGGAGCGTCTGCCGGAAAAACTAATAGAGACGGGCGTTGAGGCGGTGGTATTCGACACTATATACTTCTTCCTCGAACTCGCGCCAATGCGTCTGGGTATGCCTTACGTGCACATTTGGAATATCCTCCACCTCGATCTCTCCGGATCGACTCCAGCTTGTTTTTTCAGCTGGCCGCACGACGCAACTCCCGAAGGCCGCGCCAGAAACATCGAGGGCTTGAAAATGGCCCAAGAGCTTCTTGCGCCAATTGTGGCGATTGCCGCATCTTACGCCGAAAAGAACGGATTACAGATCGACTGGAGCGATCCCGCGGCAACTGTTTCCAAACTGGCCGTGATCAGTCAGACCCCCAAGGAGTTCGATTTCCCGGACTCCTCTTGGCCTGCCTCGTTCCACTATGCGGGTCCTTTTCATGACGATGGAGGGCGCGAGCAAGTACCTTTTCCATGGGAGAAGCTGACGGGCAAACCTCTCGTCTACGCTTCAATGGGAACACTCGTCAATGGTCTGGATCAGGTCTATAAGACGATCCTTGAGGCCGTCAGTTCACTTCAAGAGCTTCAGGTTGTGCTTTCCATAGGTAATAATGTGAACCCCGACAATCTAGGGCCCATTCCGTCGAATACGATCGTCGTCCGCAAGGCTCCTCAGATTGAATTGCTGAAGCGTGCGGCCCTCTGTATCACGCATGCCGGGCTGAATACGGCGCTCGAAGCTTTGGCGCAAGGAGTGCCAATGGTGGCGATCCCAATCGGGTATGATCAGCCGGGTGTAGCGGCCAGGATTGCACATCATGGTGCGGGTGAATTTATCGAAGTAGAAGATCTGACGGTAGAAGGTCTCTCGGAGTTGATTCAGAAAGTACAAAAGACTCCAAGCTACCGCAACAGAGCCCGTTACTTCAAAAAGGTGATTGCACAAACGCATGGCCTGGACGTCGCCGCCAACGTGATCGAACGAGCGTTCGGGACGAATCAGACAGCGGATGTGGCGGCGGAGCGCGCCGAATTATCGCGCGTCTGATCCGGTGTTTAGCGGGTACGGAGTGGCGCTCGGATATACCGGCGCCACTCTTTGTATTTCGCAAGCGCTTCAGGCGTGGCGTCTTGTTCTACTTCATTCCGGATGGTCCGAATTTTTTCGCTTGCCAGTTCCAATACCTGCGACCGTTCCAGCCGGGCATTTCGCTGCCACTCTCGCGCTCGCGCCTCCTGCTCGGCCCGGGCGGTTGGATCGTCGCTGTCGAAGATGAAGCAGAGCGTGTCTTCCCCGCTGATTTCAGCCTCTTTCGCGCGGTTCAACCGTTCGGTCAGCCGGATTAGCAATTCAGCGACACACAACTTCAGGTGGTTCGTCACCTGCGTCCAAGCCTCGTCTCTATTGGTCCACGAAGTAATAGCCTTACCGTCCGCCGGGATAGCCTGCAAGCCTCCGAAAGGCGCATCCTCCCAATCGCATGCCCTCACGATGACCGGCACGACCAGTGTTTTCCCCTGCTGATGCCGCTCCATCGCACGCGCCAGTTCCTTCTCGTAGCAATAGTTGGAGTTCAAAAAATCGGCGCTGACGAATAGCGTAATCAAATCGGCGCTATTCAGATGAGAATCGATCTCCCCGGCCCAGTCGCTCCCCGCTAGAATTCTGCGATCGTGCCAGACTCGAATCAAGTTTTTGCGGCGCATCAGTGCGACATGCGCCTGGAATTCCTTGCGCAACTCTTCATCGCGGTGCGAATAAGAACAAAAAACTTCCACGGACGTTTCGCGCTCAATCACGTCGGCCACGAACGTACAATACCACCCGTGCTAGTACAATCTCGTTAGCTCAACGTTAACTAAAAAGGAGAGCACTACTATGCGGTTTCTGTTGAAAGTTTCTTTCCCCGTGGAAGCGGGAAACGCGGCGGCAAAGGATGGCTTCAAAGCTATCCAGAATATTCTCAAGGAACAAAAGCCTGAAGCGGCATACTTCGTGGCCGAGAACGGCAACCGGACTGGAATTCTGGTGGTCAACCTCAAGGATGCATCGGAAATTCCGGCGATCTCCGAGCCGTGGTTCCTGGCCCTTAACGCCACGGTCGAAATAACGCCCGCGATGATTCCCGCGGATCTCGAGAAGGCAGCTCCCGCCATCGCACAAGCAGTGAAAACGTACGCCTAGCGTTCCATCTTAAAGGTGGGAACATATGGCAGGACACTGGTTGTTTGGGAGGAATTCACTCGTTCGTTACCATAAATAGCGTTGAATGTTGCGTTTTGAAACGGCTGGAGAATCGCACGGGGAGTGCTTGGTAGCGACGTTGACGGGTCTTCCCGCTGGCGTGCCGGTATCGCTGGAATATTTGGACCGCCAACTGTGGCGGCGGCAGCAGGGGTATGGGCGCGGCGGGCGCATGAAGATCGAGACGGACCGGGTGCACATTGTCTCAGGCGTCCGGCATTCGCAGACCACGGGCTCGCCGATCGCCATTCTGCTCGAAAACAAGGATTGGAAGAACTGGACAGGTATTCTTCCGGTGGAGGCAAAAGACGCCGAAGCCGGCAAGGAACGTCCGGTGCAGCGTCCGCGGCCCGGGCACGCGGACCTGGCGGGAGCGATTAAATACAACTTTGACGACGCGCGCCACATTCTGGAACGCGCCAGCGCCAGAGAGACTGCGGCGCGCGTGGCGATCGGCGGCTTAGCGAAAATCTTTCTCAGGCAGTTCGGCATCGAAGTGCTCAGCCATGTGATTGGCGTGGGTCCGGTACGCCTGGAGCGAGCGGCGGCGTGGGAAGAGATTGCGGCGCTGGAGCAGCGCGGCGAAGTGCTGCTGGGGTGCGTGGATACGGAGACGGAAGCGCGCATGAAGGAAGCCGTCGATCATGCGTACCGCACCGGCGACACCGTGGGCGGCATCTTTGAAGTAGTGGCGCACGGGCTACCTACCGGGCTGGGCTCGCATATTGCGTGGGACACCCGGCTGGACGGGCGATTGGCGCAGGCCGTGGTTTCGATTCAGGCCGTAAAGGGCGCGGAGATCGGGTTGGCGGAAGAAGGCGCGGCGGCGTACGGGTCGGCGGTGCAGGATACGATTCACTACGACAAGCCGGCGCGGGAGTTTCACCGCGGTTCGAATCGGGCGGGCGGACTGGAAGGCGGCATCACCAACGGACAGGATGTCACGGTTCGCGGATTTTTGAAGCCTATTTCGACGCTGAGGCGGCCCTTGGAATCAGTGGATCTGGCCACGCGCGAGCCTGCCAAGGCGGCCTATGAGCGGAGCGACGTAGCCGTGATTCCGGCCGCCGGCGTGGTGGGCGAGGCGATGGTGGCGCTGGTGCTGGCGCAGGCATTCCTGGAAAAGTTCGGCGGCGATTCGCTTGGAGAAACCAAGCGCAACTTTGATGGCTATGCCGCCCAGGTAAGGAGTTATTAGCAGCGCACGCGGATTTTTGGCGCGGTTAGAGAAGAGATGGTTCGAAAAATATTAAAGTATGGCGAGCCGGTGCTGGAACAGCGCGCCGAGCCCGTGACCGAGTTCAATACAGCAGAGCTGGAAAACTTAATCGCGGATATGTTCGAGACGATGTATGCGGCGAAAGGTGTGGGGCTAGCCGCTCCGCAAATCGGCTTGAGCAAACGCATTTCCGTCATCGATATCAGCGTCGGGGAAGACGAGAGCAAGAAGCTGGTGATCATCAATCCGGAAGTTATTTCTTCCGAAGGCAAGCAGGTGGGAGAAGAAGGCTGCCTGAGCATTCCCGGTTTCCGCGAGCCGGTGACGCGGGCCAACAAGGTAACGGTTAAGGCATACAACCCCAAAGGGGAAGCGATCGAATTGGAGGGCGAAGAGTTGCTGGCGCGGGCGTTTCTGCACGAAATCGATCACCTGCAGGGCGTGCTGTTCATCAGTCACTTAAGTGCCTTAAAGCGGGATATCATCCGGCGCAAGATCAAGAAGCTGCAAAAATCCGGCGAGTGGGATTAGATTCCGGTGCGCGTGGTGTTTCTAGGTACGCCCGCCTTTGCCGTGCCCTCTTTGCAGGGGCTGGCGCGGGCACACGAAGTGCTGGGTGTATTCACTCAACCCGATCGTCCGAAGGGACGCGGCAACCAAGTAGCCGAATCGCCCGTGAAGACAGTTGCAAAGACATTGGGCCTCCCGTTGCACCAGCCTGAGCGGATCCGCCGGCCGGAGAGCGTGGAACTGCTGGGCGCCTTAGGCGCGGACATACTGATTGTTGTTGGCTATGGCCAGATCATCCCGCAAAGCATTATCGATCTGCCGCGGCATGGAATTCTGAACGTGCATGCGTCGCTGTTGCCGAAATACCGGGGCGCGGCCCCCATCCAGTGGGCGATTGCGAACGGTGAAACTGAAACGGGCGTGACCATCATGCAGATTGACGCTGGACTCGACACCGGCGACATGCTGTTAAAAGCGGAGGCGCCGATTGGAGCCGATGAGACTGCGCCGGAGTTGAGCGAGCGGCTGGCTCCGCTAGGCGCGGACTTGTTGCTGACGGCGATGGACCAGATTGCCCGGGGAGAGGCACGGCATGAAAAACAGGACGATGGCACAGCCAGCCTGGCGCCCATATTGAAGAAGGAAGATGGTTGGGTAGATTGGTCCCGGACGGCAGGGAACATCTATAACCGGTTGCGGGGATTCAACCCATGGCCGGGCGCCTACACAGCTTTTCGAGGACAGCAGTTGAACATTTTTCACGCCAGACCCGCGGAGGCGAATTTGCCGCCCGGCACATTGCGAGCCGAAAAGCGCCGCGTACTGGTAGGCTGCGGCGAAGATACGGCACTGGAGCTCCTCGAAATCCAATTAGCGGGCAAGAAACGAATGACGGCAGAAGCATTACTGAACGGCTACAAATTAAACGAAAACGAAAAGCTCGGGGGGCGGGCGTGAAGCTTCCCCACGGCTACAGGTACGCGGCGGAATACGCGGGCATTCGCAAGCAGGAAAAGAACGATGTCGCGCTGATTGTGCCGGACCAGCCGGCGAATGCCGCCGCGGTGTTCACGCGCAATGTTGTGCAGGCCGCTCCGGTGCAACTGGCGCGCAAAAACCTGAAGGCCTCGAAGGGCAGAGTGGCGGCGGCTCTGATCAACGCAGGGAACGCCAATTGCGCCACCAGGACCGGGGAGCGCGTTGCCCTCGCCTCCTGCAAGGCCGTTGCGAAGGCGCTTAAGACGCGCGCCGAATATATCCTGCCGGCCTCCACCGGCGTGATCGGCGTGGAATTAGATCCCGGATTGCTCACCGGACCGGTGCCAAAGCTGGTGGAAACGCTCTCGACCGATTCATTCGACGCGGTTGCGGACTCGATTCTCACGACCGATCTGCGCCGCAAAACGGCTTCGGAAGAAGTTCAGTTTCAAGACGGTGTGGTGCGCGTAGCGGGCATGACGAAGGGCTCCGGCATGATTCATCCGAACATGGCGACCACGCTGGGCTTTGTCATGACGGACGCGGCGGTAGAACCGGCTGATCTGCAGGACATATTGCTGAGCGCCACCGAACGATCCTATAATTCACTGACCGTTGATGGCGACATGTCTACCAACGATATGGTGCTGCTGCTGGCAAATGGCGCGTCGAATGTAAAGCTCAGCCATAAAGAACGCAAGGTTTTACAAGAGGTCATCAGCTGGGTGATGGAGAGCCTGGCCGAACAGATTGCGGCCGATGGCGAGGGCGCGCGCAAGCTGATTATCGTACGCACCGTGGGCTTCAAAACCAAGGACGACGCGCGAGCCGTGGCGCGGGCCGTGGCGAATTCGCCCCTGGTGAAAACAGCCATTGCGGGCAGCGATGCCAACTGGGGACGCATTCTGGCGGCGGCGGGTTATTCGGGCGTGCTGTTCAACCCCGGGGATATCAACATAGAATTGCAGCGCGTGCCGGTGTGCGTGAACGGTCTGGCGGCTGAATACAACGAAGACGAGCTGAAACAAAAACTAAATGAAGCCGAGGTGCGGATCCGGATCGTCAATAAACGCGGGGGCAAAGGGGAAGCGCGCTTCTTCACCTGCGACCTGACGGAGGGATACATCCAAATCAATGGCAGTTACCGGACTTAGATCAGCGGGGGGCGCGGCGCTGCTGGCGGGCTTGGTCCTCACCTGCGGGGCCCTCGTCTGTCAGGCGCAAGGAAACCAGGACATCCGCAACCGGTTGAGCGATGTAGCCGTGGCGCTCAGTTCCAGGGACCCCGCGAATGCCATGGAGCCTTTTGATAAGTCCTTCAGCAACTACCAGAAGCTAAGCGACTATTTCATAGCGCTAACGAGCGGGTACCAGCTGGCGACCGAAGTGGAAGTGACCGATGAGGAGGATACGACGGCCGACGCGGTAAAGGTGAGCGTGCGTTGGACGCTGCATTTGATTGACCGGCAGACACGGAGTACGGAAAACCGAAGCGCCGATCTCACGCTGCAAATGGTGAAGAAAAAGGGGAAGTGGAAGATTGCCGACCTGAGTCCGCTCGACCTCTTCGATCCCCAGCAGAAGGCCCCGGGCAGGTAGCCACCGAAGCTAAAGAAGCTTCCGCAACTCGGTATAAGTTCGTTGAGTGACCAATTGGAAGTCTACCGGCAAAGACGTAAAGCTTTTCAGTTCTTCAAGCGCTTCCGGGGAGGGGACGCGCTGTCCCGCAACGATGAGGCGCCCGGATAAAATGGCGACGGCGACCACGCCGCTACGTTTTTCCACGTGCGCGGGGAAGCTGCGGGCCAATCGCCGCTTTACTTTACCGATCTCAATGCGGGCGAAGGGAATTCCGGCATGCAAGCTCAGGGCACGGCAGAGACCCTCGTCGGAAAGAATGCCTTCCGTGAGCAGATAGTCGGCAAGATCGGAGCCTTCCGGCATGGCGGCGCGGACGGATGCCAGTTGCTCTTTGGAAACAAATCCGCCGGCAATCAGCACTTCGGTGAAATCGCGGCGCTGCCCGGCCAGCAGTTCCTGGACCGGGTAAGCATGGTCGGTTTTGAGCCAAACCAGCGTCCGGCCCTCGAAGCGGGCGTGCACATAGCGCCAGACCGCGCCAAACGACGCGCAGCAGTTGATCAGGTTGCCCAGGAAGGCGCGTAATGGCACGCCCAGCGCAAAGCGCAACCCAAAGATTCTAGCGACACAGGCCACGCGAACGCTCAGCCGCAGGGCCTGCAGACAAAGCGTAAAGCAGCACAGAAGCGCGACGCCGGGGTTGTTGACCGCCAGATCCCACGGGCGACGCGCAAAAAGGCAGGTCGTCCAGTCTAAAAGGCCGGCCACAAAGAGAAAGTTGGTGAGTAGACTGAGCGGATTCGCCACCAGCCCTTTGCGATCGCGCCAGAACCAGTAGCGCGTGCGCCAGTTTCCCTGCCAGCCCCGCCGTTCCCAGCACTGCAACGCGATGCCGGTCACCCAGCGCGTACGCTGACGGATGGCGGAGTGAACGGTTCGAGGAAAGTATTCACGAGTGGCGACAAAGTCGCCGTCCACGCGCTCGATGGGCGCGAACACTTGTGGGTAACCGGCGGCGTGAATGTAGACACCGATCTCATAGTCTTCAGTAAGGCTGGCGGCGTCGAATATCTGGTCCCGCTCGGCTTCCAGGCGCTGCAGAATTTCACGGGCAAAGCCGGTTCCCACGCCGCTCGACGGAAGAAACGACTTGCTATGCAGCCTGGCAGGCATGTCGATGGTTTGAAACTCGGCGAATTCGTCGCAGTAGACGCCGTGAGTCGCTTCGCGAAACGGCGTCGGCAGCGGCAAGACAGGCACCTGGACCATGGCGTATTCGGCGCGCTCGCGGTCAATCAGCGCCAGGGCTTGCGGGTGGATCATGTCTTCGGCATCGTGCAGCACGACGGTATCGAAATAGGCGCCCTGTTGCTGCTCGAATTGCTGCATGCGGCGGTAAATCCAGTTCAGGCAGTCGGCTTTGGATGTCGGGCCAGGGTGGGGACAGGCCGCCACATGGACGTTGGGAAAACCTTCCGAAAGCTGTGTCGCGGCACTGACGGTGGGCAAGTCGTTCGGGTAGACACCGAGAAAGAAGTCGAAATTGGAG
>DATHIZ010000100.1:0-49891 GCA_035316385.1 Bryobacteraceae bacterium
GATCAAGCAGAAGGATTTTCATCACACGTTTCTTTATGAGATGGATTTCCGCGGCAATGGCAAGCCGGGCGCGTTGCGGCGATACACGGGTAACGAGCGTAACTACCGCATCATGCTGGACAGCAGCGAAAATCCCTATACGACCTCGCCCGAGACCAATTACAGATGGACCAGGTCGCGCTGCCTGGGTGGAAGAGGACTGCACTGGGCGCGCGCGACTGATCGAATGGCCGATTACGAATTCAAAGCGGCTTCACGCGACGGTTACGGCAAGGACTGGGCGGTGACCTATGCCGATATGAAGCCTTACTACGACCGCGTTGAAAGCTTCATCGGCGTAAGTGGCGAGCGATTGGGTTTGCCGCAGTTTCCAGATGGTCCGTTCCAGCCGCCAATGCCGTTGAACTGCGCTGAAGCGATCTTCAGGGCGGCCGCCAAGGCCTTGGGATATACGCCGACTCACCGGCGGCTTGCGCAGCTGACACAATCGCTGAATGGCCGTCCCACATGCCACTACTGCGGCAATTGCGTCAACGGCTGCGATGTGGGCGCAATGTTCAGCACCCTCTCTACGACGCTCCCACCGGCGCTCAGGACCGGGAACCTTGAGGTAAGGACCGACCACATAGTGGCGCGCGTCCGCATGAATGGCGAGAACCGCGCGCAGGGTGTGACGTGCATCGAACGTTACACAATGAAATCGATTGAGGTGGACGCGAAGTATGTCATTCTGGCTGCCTCCACTCTGGAAAACACCCGTCTACTGTTGTTGTCGGCGACGGTCGGTTTAGCTAATTCCAGCGGTCTATTGGGTCATTACATGATGGACCAGGTGGGCGGCGGCGGAGTAACTGGAATTTTGCCGAAACTGAAGGGCGGACCTGCGCGGCTTGATGATGGCAAGTCCGCGGGCATTACGATTCCGAATTTTCAAAACATCAGTAAAGAGACGCAGCGGAAGGATTTCATTCGTGGTTACGTGATGAATGCCACGGGTGGACAGACTGAGACCGTTGGATACGCAGCGTCTATCCCCGGATACGGCACGGAATGGAAGAGGGAAGTGAAAAGCCGCTACGTGGCGCAGGCGCGTGTGTGGAATGCTGGCGCGGAAATGCTGGCGCGGAAGGAGAACTTCGTCGAGTTGGACCCGGAGGTGAAGGACAAATGGGGCATACCGGTGCTTAAAATCCACTTCACTCATTCGGAGAACGAGTACAAGCTTATTGAGGATTTTCAGCACCGGGCCGAAGAGCTTTTCAGGAAAGCCGGCGGCGAGATTTTCCAGGGGATGGGCCGTGGTGGTCCAGCGGGATTCCCAGGCGGCCCGGGGTCTCCGGATACGGGAAGAGCCAGTGAATCGGCGACTGCGGGAAAAAGCACGCGCCGCGATACCTTGGGCGGCGCCATTCACGAAACGGGAACAGCACGAATGAGCGATGATCCGAAAGACGGCGTGCTGAATTCTTTCTGCCAGACTCACGATATTTCTAACTTGTATGTGTTCGGCGGTAACGCGTTCTGCTCAACCGGCGATAAACACCCAACACTGACGATGCTGGCGCTGAGCGCACGGGGGTGCGCTCATTTAATCGACCAGGCGAAGGGCAAGGACGTTTGAAATTATCGTTAGTCAGATAAGCGCTACTGCAACGCGGGTTCATCGTTCGAGTTTGCCAACTGCCCAGGACGGCGTTTCGAACGCCACAGGGTTATCTTGAGATCACATGTCGACTGAAGGGGATTCAACGACAAGGTCCTTACAACAGGAGGTGCAGCATCTGGCGCTCCTGGAAGATGCTGCACACCGGTTGAGTTCCACGTTGGACCTGGATGAACTGCTCGAGAAGATTGTCGAAGAAGTGGCCCTGGCGTTTGGTTGCAGCCGTTCCGCGGTGCTGCTCGCCAACGATCAAGGAACCGAATTAGAACTGGTCGCCGTCCATGGTTGGACCATGAGCGTACATCCGAAGGGTTTTCGCTTTGCCATCGGGCGGGACGGTCTGGTGGGGAAAACGGCCAAGACAGGAAGGACTTCGTATGTGCCGGACGTGCTGTTGGAGCCGTCCTATGTGGTGAGCGAACAAACGACCAGGAGTGAGCTCGACATTCCGCTGAAGGTTTACGGAAAAGTCATCGGCGTGTTCAATGCGCAGCATCCGGAGGTCGACGCCTTTCCGGAAAGCCTGCGCAAACTGCTCGAGGCTCTAGCCGATCATCTGTCGACCGCCATCGAGAATGCCCGGCTCTTCCGCCGGGAAAGACTTGCAAAAGAAGGACTCGAAAAGGAATATGCAGAAGCGCATCGAATGCAGATGGCGCTCCTGCCTCAAGGCCAACTTCAAGCCGGCGGATTCTCCATTCGCGGCGCCTGTCTGCCGATGCACGCCGTTGGAGGCGATTGGTTCGATTTCTTCTTGCTTGATGACCATCGCATAGCGATCGCGCTTGGGGATGTCTCCGGCAAGGGCATACCAGCTGCGCTGCTGATGGCCTCCACACGCAGCGGCCTCCGGCAGCAAGCAAAGATGTCAAGGTCTCCCTCTAAGGTGCTGAACAGACTTAATAATATTCTTCTGTACGATTTTCCGCAGGGTAACTTTGTAACGTTGGTATACGCGATCCTAGATACTCGAACCGCGGCCATAAGTCTGGCGGCAGCCGGTCATCCGCCGCCCATTCTGTCTCTTGGCCGTTCGGCGGAGCTTCTTGCTATTCCAAACGGACTGCCCCTTGGGATCAAAGAGCAATTCTTCGAGCAACGTGAGTGCTTGGTTGCACCAGGCTCGTCGGTATTGATTTACTCGGATGGTTTGGCGGAGGCCGCTAACCCCGAAGGCGAGGAGTTTGGGGTCGAGCGCATCAGACACCTCTGTTCCACGAACGAGGTCACACCGGAATCGCTGATCGGAGAGGTGCGCCTTTTTAGCTCGCCGGGCGCGCTGAATGACGACGCTACAGCTTTGTTGATCACCAGGGAAAGTTGACGGGCTACCGGGAGAAAACCGTTACTATCTGAGGAGAAATGAAATGTACATGCCATACAAAAGATCAGCCCATTTTGTGGTTCGATCATCAAGCTGAAGAGGCAGTCGAGCTTATATATCCATTTTTCAGGACTCAAAGTGCAGACCGTTACGCGCTACGGCGAAACCGGACCTGGCCCCAAAGGGAGCGTGATGACCATCGCGTTTGAACTGAGGTGGAGGAGTTTTGGGACAAGCTATCAGACGGCGGAAAACAAGTACAATGTGGCTGGCTGAAGGACAAATATGGGCTGTCGTGGCAAATTGTTTCCACGATCTTGATCGACATGCTGCAAGACAACGACGCAGAACGATCGAAAAGAGTAGAGTTATGAACGCTATGTTTCAAAAGATTGACATCGCCGGTTTAGAGAAGGCTACCGGCAGCGTTGAAACGCTGCCGGTACAAGTTCATTTAGAAGCTCAAGCGTAAAGCAAGCTGCAATTGTCGTGCCGTCCCCAAACCAATTTGATTTGAAACGGTTGAGTTCAGCTGTCCGAAAGTTCCGCCAGCGACAGACTGCGTAAAGGCTTGCCCCGGCTGGATTGCGCTTGCCGTGGATGCGTCTGTCGGAATTCCCTGGTTCAGGCGAACCGTGCCGGGATTGGCGAAGTTGGTGTGGTTTGTGATGTTGTATGCTTCGCCGCGAAGTTCCAAACTGATCCTCTCCGCTATGGCAAACTTTTTGCTAAGAGTCAGGTCCAATTGCGCCAGCGAAGGACCAGCCAACGAGTTTCGTGCAGAGTTGCCGTAAGTGCCGGGTTTCGGGACCGTGAAAGCAGCCGGATTAATATAGGCCATGCCGTTGTTATAAAGCAGCGCGTCGACATTCGGGACAACATCCGGCCGGCGGACGTTTCGAGACGAGCCGCCGCCAGGTGTATTGATTACTGCTACGGTTCCTGCCACCTTTGACGAATAGACCGTGCCGGTTGACGGATTGACCCAGGCCACGTCCGGCCGGGTAATCAAAACATCAATTGGTACTCCGCTCCGGGCATTGAGAATCCCTCCCAGTTGCCACCCGCCCAGAACTGCATTGACGAAGCGATTGGAGTTCGAGCCGAACTTCTGGCCCTTACCAAAGGGAAGTTCATACAGAGCATCCAGGTTAAAGCTTTGGCGAATATCGAAGTTGTTGTTGCCATGGTCCGCCGCAAAATTATTCGGATTGCCAGCCGTGTTGGCTTCATTTGAACCCGCGCTGTTTCCGATGGAATGGCCCCAGGTGTATTGTCCGCCGAACGTCAGCCCCTTGGCAAAGCGGTGGTTTAAGCCGACCTGCAAAGCATTGTAATTGTCATTGCCACCGCTCGTCTTGTAGTCGATTTCCGCAAAGCGGCCACCGAACTGCCTTGTTACTGTCCCAGTAACCGGATCTACCCCCACGATTTGATTCGTGATGCTGCGGAGGAAGAGGTTGCGTCCCTGGCTGCCAACGTAGCCGGCAGTGATCACGGTGTTTTCCGGCAACTGTTGTTGGACCGAAAACGAGTAAGAAAGAACTTTTTCGGGAACTCGGTATCCTGGCGCGTACGCGCGCGGCTGATATCCGAGTGTTGGGCTGTTAATGTCGTAGCTGGCCGCCAAGGACGCCGTGTTAAAGGGATAGCTGATGTTCGTTGTCCGAGTCGTGCCGATGCGGTCGTTTGCTTCTGGCTGCAGTTGATCTTCGGTCTGACCCGGACCATAATAATAACCGGCTCCGACGCGCACGACTGTTTTTCCATTTGAGGCTAAGGGGGACCAGGTGAAGCCCAGCCGGGGCCCGAAGTTCAGTTTCGAACTTCGGTACCAGTCGCCGGCAAACTTGGGAATGATATTGCCCGAAGGAATATCGAAGAAGACGTTTTTGTCGCGTGCTTCTCTGAGCGGTGAGTAATATTCATAACGCAGACCGTAACTCATGGTGAAGTTCGGCCGGATCCGCCATTCATCCTGCGCGTAACCGATGTAGTACATTTGTTGAAGTTTGGCAACGCCTGAGAGCCCGGTAAATGGACTTAAGGCGCTCAAGTCACCGTTATAGGCGATCTGGTTCGGTTGATTATTCAAGAAAGCCGTTACCGTGGGGAAATTGTAGGTCGTGCCACCTAACTGGTCGTTGTACAAGGTAATCGGCCGGAACTCAACCCCAAACTTCATGCTGTGATTTCCCTTCAGCACCGAGAGATTATCGATCCCGGAGAGTGTGTAGTTGGTGTACGGTGCGCCGCGGCCGTTGAAGTTGCTCGAAAGCCTGATAAGCCCCGAGGGCACGGCAATTGCGTTGTTGCCCGTTTGCCCGGCAATGCCGCTTAGGGCAGGGCCGCCGCTGATGCTGATGGTCGTGCCGCTTAAATCCACATTGCCGCTCGGGCCAGGAACTCCCGCTACTCGCTGTTTGACCGAATTCACGCCAAATTTCGTTTCATTCACGATATACGGTGTGAGGGTCTGCGTCAGCGAGATCACTCCATTTTGCGGTGTGACGGTTTGGAGATACTTGCTCAGCGTCGTATTTTGCGTCTGGGAAGAGTACCCTTGATCGCGGAAGTAGCGAGCATAGAGCTTCAATCTATCGCTGATGTTGTAATCAAACCGGATTCCGCCGTAATCTTCGTTGATCGATCCCGGCCCAAGCGCGATTACTTGATCCACCAGCGGATCGCTCGTGGGGAATTGACCGACGGGGAACGCCGCCAGCAAAGATTGGATAGAGGGAACTGCTCTCGACCGCGCCAGCGCGCTCAGAGTCCCTTCGTTGAAAGGAGCGGCAGTGCGCTGCCGCAGACCCTCGTAGCTGCCAAAAAAGAAAAGTTTATCTTTGATAATCCGTCCACCCAGTGAGCCGCCGTATTGGTTCAAACGCAGCTTGTCGGGCGAACCGCCTTGGGCGAAAAAATTCCGCGCATCGAAAAAGTTGTTGCGATTGTATTCAAACACGGCTCCGTGCAGAGCATTCGAGCCCGACTTGGTGACCACGCTAATTTGCCCACCCGTGCCGGTTCCATACTCAGCTGGATAATTGCTGCTGTCGACACGAAACTCCTGAATGTTTTCCAAGCTGTTCTGCAGCCGGAAATTCGAGGTGGTCTCGCCGTTTAGGTTTCCCGGTGAAGCGTCGACGATGGACGTCGCTTCAATGCCGTCATAGCGAACAATGTTCTGCTGATTCGAACGTCCGCTGAACCGGATATTGTCGTATGTTCCGCTGCCGCTGTTTACCGCGCCCGGCGTCAGCAGGTACATCTGAGAGACTTGTCGCCCGTTTAGCGGCAGGTCCGCAACCTCACGCTCGGTTACATTCACGCCCATTTTGGCGCTGCTTAGATCCAACGCGTCAACTCCCCCGCCTTCCACGTTCACTACCGAAGTGGTGGCACTCACAGACATCTCGAAGCCGCGGCGGACTTCCTGTCCCACCTGTAGATTGAGACCGTTTATTTCTGACTCGGAAAAACCTTGATGCGAGACTCGTAAACTGTATGTGGATGGCTCCAAATTGGCGAAAGTGTAGTTGCCATCCGCATTCGTGTTGGTCTCATACTGAGCATTTGTCCGCTCGTTTACTGCGACGACATGGGCGTCGCTAACAACACCGCCGCTTGAATCCGTGACCCTACCGGAAAAACGTCCAGTGCTGGTCTGTCCTGTCGCCAGACAGGCGAATAAAATCCCAATGACTAAAGGCGCAATACTCCTCATGTAACATCCCCCGGCACTACGTTAACCTCACGAGTGTTGCGATAGGATTACATCTTTGTTACAAATTATCTGCAGGTTTTTTGGGACGCGAACGAAGTACTGTACCTGGGCTCAGCGCGTAACCATTGTCGTTCTTCGGTCAGAAGGCTTACTTCTAGACGGTCTGTTTCCGCAATTCAGCCGCGATTTCGCATCAAGGCTGAATTGCTGGCATCATTCGACAAAGTGTTGCAGCGGGTTGCGAAGCACTCGCGGGGACGGACCGATGATCATCTGGCCAAAACCTCGATGCTGATACTCGGTCTAGCGACAGTGTTGTCTTGACAAATCGTCCAAGTCCCTATTGGCGCTGTCTTCTTAGCTATGATGCGAGCATGCGGACTGCCTTGGGGTTCCGGGCACATTCCGGCTGGGCGGCGATGGTGGCGGTTGCGGGGACAATGAACGCGCCATTGGTGTTGGAGCGGCGACGGATCGTAATCGCCGATCCCGAGAAACCGGGTTCGAAGCAGCCGTATCATGCCGCGGCTGAGTTGCCGTTTTTTAATGCAGAGACCCTCGTGCGGACGGCGATCGAATCATCGCGTGCGTTCGCCCTCGAGGCGATGTTGGCCACGGTTACGGCGCTTCAATCGCAGGGGCATGAAATCGCCGGATGCGCTCTCTTGCTCGGCTCCGGAAAAGCTCTGCCAGGACTTGAAAAGATACTCGCGTCGCACGCGCTGATCCACACGGCTGAAGGTGAGATGTTTCGCGATGTGCTGGTTTGGGCGGCGCGGGAGTGCCGTCTACCAGTCACAGCTGTCCAGGAGAAGGGGCTGAAGGCTACGTTGCTAAAGCGGATCGGTTCCCTCGGCAAGCAGATCGGCCCGCCGTGGACCCAGGATCAGAAGTACGCAACCTTGGCTGCGCTGCTGGCATTGGAGGGTGGCTGAACTACTTGCTGGCAAAACCGACGGCGAAGTGACCGATGAACGAGGGGTACCTTCGCTGAGTAGCCCATTCACTCGTCCATTCGGAAAACCATCCAACTCGTACACTGCAAGTAGGCACTCATGGTTCCATTTCTTTTGCTCCTTGCCGCCTCCGCCGCTCCGCCCTCCGATCCAGGTCTCACTCAACAAGCCTGGACGATTCTTAAAGACGGCGCCGCTGACAAAAGCGCGCCGCGGCGTGCAAGAGCCGTTCATGCGCTTGGTTTGATAACGAACCGCCAGGCGCAACGGATGGCCGAGGAGGCGCTTAATGATCTCGATAAAGACGTCCGCGCCGAAGCCGCCACATCTCTTGGCCGCATGAACGCCAGGACGGCTCGCCCGAAACTACGCGCGTGTCTGAACGATAAAGATGTCCGGGTCGTGCTCGCCTGCACCAATTCGTTGTACCTTTTCAAAGATCCTATCGCGTATGAGGTCTATTACGCTCTGCTCACGGGAGACCGTAAGAGTTCACAGGGACTGATGCAATCGCAGCTCGATACTCTGCACGACCGCAAGCAATTAGGAAAATTGGCTTTCGAAACAGGTGTAGGATTCGTCCCTTTTGGCGGTATGGGATGGCAGGCGATAAAAACGATCACGCGCGATGACGCAACTCCGGTGCGCGCGCTGGCGGCCGAACGCCTGGCAACGGATCCGGACCCGAGTAGCGCAAACGCGCTTGTCAAGTACTCGACCGAAAAGAAAAGCCGCGTGCGCGAAGCAGTTGTCGAGGCGATTGCGAAGCGCGGGGATCCGGCGTTGTTGAAGACTGTGATCACTCTGATGGCTGATGAGGACGACGGCGTGCGGTATGACGCGGCGGCAACGGTCATTTGTCTGTCGCGGCGGCGCGCTGCTCCGCGGGTAGTGGGTTCGAAAGCGGGCGCAGCCGCACCCCCCGTTTCGAAATCCCCGAAGTAAGCGGCTACCGGATAGGTGCGCTGAAGCGTCACTCGGCTCCTCACGGAAAACCAGAAAGACGGGAAATGCACAAAAGACCTGGTGTCCAAATTGTGTGGCTCGGGTTTGGCTTTCTGCTGGCGGTCGCCTTCCAGGTCGGACTTACCAGCCAGGCCATCGCTCCTCTGTGGCTTCACTCGCGAGGCTGGCGCGTGGATTCGGCTCAGTGGATACTCACACTCGTAGTGCAGGCGCTCACGCCCCTGCTCTGTCTGCTGCTAGGTTTTGGTGTCGCCGCTAAACGCCCTTGGGATCATCGGGCGTGGCTGCTGCTCGGTGTCCTGGTCAGCTACAGTCTCTTCGTCTTCGGCACGGACGTCAGGGACCCGGTGATGTCGTGGCCACCGGTCATTCGACACGTGGCGCTCCTCTATCACAATTTTTGGGTGACGAGCTGGCCCGTTTGGATGATTGTATTCGCGATTTATTTTCCCGAGAGAGCCGGGATTGACCGGCGCCAGCCACGGATAAAGTGGCTTTTTCTTACGCCGGTAGCTGTGGCTTGCAGCGTTTACCTGCTGATTCGGATCCTGAAAAACGAAAACGTTCCACTGCCGTACCTACTTCGGCTAGTTGATCCAAGCATTGGATTTTTGATGCAGGATCTGTTCTGGTTCACAGTCCTGACCTGCCTTGGCGTTTGGGCCGTGAAACCGTCCACATCGACCAATCCGGATGCACGACGACGGTTGCGTGTTTTGTTCGCGGGTTTGGCTATCAGCATTCTGCCAGTGCTTGTCATGGGATTAATCGTGAGACAGGTTCTGCACATCCGTGAAAGGGACTTGCCCGGTTGGCTGCTACTCCTTGCAGCCCTGCCACTTGCGTTCTTTCCCATCACACTGGCTTATGTGACCGTTGTCCAGCGCGCCCTGGATGTCCGGGTTCTTGTGCGGCAGGGCGTGCAATATGCGCTGGCACGACGCGGAGTGCTGGGCATGCAGCTATTGGTATCCACTTGTGTGGTCCTCCTGGTTGCGAAGGTTTCGGAAGGCATGACATTCGGACAGCGGATCTTGCTGACTGCCAGCGGCGTCGGAGCAGTCCTTCTGGTCGGGGCTGGATCCCAGCGACTCGCGCGGTGGGTTGACCGGCATTTCTTCCGCGAAGCATATGACGTCGAGCAGGTCCTGAATCGTTTGGCCGATAACGTGAGTTCGATTGTTGAGCTCGGGCCGCTGCTCGAAACCGTAACAAGCAGATTGGCGGAGGCGCTGCACATAACAAAACTGGCGGTGTTCCTGGGCGATAGGCATTTCTATCGTCCAGTAGCGGCGCTAGGCCTCGAAGTTCCAAACTATTCGTTTGGTGAACAGACCGTCAGTGTCCGGCAGCTCCTCAGCGCGAAGCGTCCGCTTCCCGTATATTTCGACAATCCGGCATCGTGGATTCACGAGGCAACCGGTTCGGAGTCAGTCGTGCTGCACAAGATCGAGGCACAATTGCTTCTTCCGATCGTGCGCCGCGACGAGATGCTCGGATTTCTATCGCTTGGCCCCAAGATTTCTGAAGCTCCTTACTCGCCAACCGACATGCAGCTGCTGCGATCGGTCGCTTCTCAAACCGGACTCGCGATCGAGAACAGCCGTCTATCCTCGGCAATTGCCAGCGAAACTGCCCAGCGTGAGGTGATCAATCGCGAACTAGCGATCGCAAGGGAGGTGCAACAGCGATTATTTCCGCAGGAGTTTCCCTCGATACCGGGGATAGAACTTGTCGGCTTTTGCCGTCCGGCGCGCGAGGTAGGCGGGGACTACTACGATTTCTTTCGATTACCGAAGGATGTTTTGGGCTTGGCCATCGGAGATATTTCCGGCAAGGGAATCCCCGCGTCGCTATTGATGGCAAGTCTACAAGCGTCGCTTCGAGGTCAGACCCTTGCCGGTCCGGCAAACATCGACGAGATGATGGCGAATATCAGTTCTCTTGTTTACGCGGCCTCTCCTGTAAACCGGTACGCGACTTTTTTTTATGCGCAATATCAGGCAGACGGGCGGGCGTTGACTTATGTAAATGCCGGCCATAACCCGCCGATTCTTCTGCGGCGCGGCGCGGAAGTTCTCCGCCTCGATGCAGGAGGGCCGCCAGTCGGCCTCCTGCCAGGAGCCGTCTATCAAGGGGCTTCCATCCAGCTCGATGCGGGAGACCTGCTTCTCTTGTTTACCGATGGCATGAGCGAAGCCATGAACGTATCAGACGAAGAGTGGGGCGAGGATGAAATGTTGAATGTGTTGAGGGAATGCCACACTGAGGCTCCGGATAAAATTGTGGAAGCTTTGTTTCGCGAGGCTGACGAATTTTCCGGCTCAGCGCCTCAGCATGACGACATGACCGTAGTGATCGCAAAGTTCCTGACCTAAGTCCGTCGTCCGGGCGACAGCTGGTTAAACCACAAATGTGCTCTCACCACTTCAGCTGTTGACCATCTTCAAACACCGCGCCGGTGGGTCCGTCAGAATCCAGTTCTGCCAGCCAAATCGCCACAGCGCCAACGGAGAGATGCGTCAGCAGACATTGGCCGAGTCCATGGGATGGGACAAAAGCCGACTCTCCCACCAGCTTACGAGGATGCAGGAGAGATCACTTGTGGAACGGCGCGAGGCCGAAAAGCGCATTGTCATCGTTAGCCTCACCGGGCAGGGTCGCGACAAGCTAAACGCTGCCCGTCCGATTCATGCGGCATCGGTGCGGCGAAACCTGCTGGAGCGGCTTAGTTCAGCGCAGATCAAGGCCATTCTGCAAATCCGTGACGTTCTTGGCGAGGAGTCAGCGCCGCAAATTCGCGTTAAGAAAAATTGACTTTCCGGGCGACGGACTGTACAGTAATGCAGTAAGAGACCAAATCGGTCGTATATCGGCGGTCTCCATTTCATGACCATTCGCAAACTTCTCTTCTGGATGCATCTGTGCGCCGGCCGCGCTCGAATTTGGACGGCAGCGTACCGTATATCTGAATCCGTACACAGGGGCTGTACTCGGCGAAGGTTCGCAATCGACCCGAGCTTTTTTTCAGCAGACGGAGCAGTGGCATCGCTGGCTGGCGTTCAGCGGGGCGACCCGCGCCACGGCCAGACTAGTGATGGGCGTGGCGAATTTGCTGTTCTTCTTTCTGGTTTGCAGCGGGATTTATCTCTGGTGGCCGCGCGCCTGGACGCAGCAATATTTGCGTCCGGCGGTTTGGTTTCGAGGCGGGTTGCGAGGGAAGGCACGCGACTGGAACTGGCATAACACGATTGGTATCTGGTGCGCCGGACCATTATTCTTTATTGTCCTGTCGGGAGTGGTCAGTCTTTCCCGTGGGCCAATAACCTGCTTTTTCGAGCGACCGGCAACGAGCCGCCGGTACAGCGTGAGGCACCGAGGCCGGCTGCGCGCGGAGGACGGGAGCACCGCCCTTCCTTGGAAGGTTTGAACGGGTTGTGGGCGCGGGCGGAGCAGCAGGTTCCCCAGTGGCGGAGCATCAGTATGCGCTTGCCCGAATCTGGAAATGGGCCGGTTTCGTTTGCGATCGACGCGGGCGACGGCGGGCGTCCCGATCTGCGCTCGACGCTAGTGTTGGACCGCAAGACGGCTGCTGTGGTCCGATGGGAGACCTTCAATGGGTTCAATCTCGGACGGCAATTGCGCTCGTGGGTGCGATTCGGGCATACGGGCGAAGCGGGCGGGGTGATTGGTCAAACGATTGCCGGCTTAGCATCGCTGGCCGCGGCCTTTCTGGTGTGGACCGGCTTTGCATTGGCGCTGCGGCGGCTGAGCGCGGCCCGGGCCCGTCGAAGCAAGAAGGCTTCTTTAGTGAAAGCAGCAATGGCCGTTTTGGACTAGCACTAATCTGCTTGCGGATTCGCTTATAGGGGAGCACGCTTGGCAGCATGAGTACTCAAGCATTCTTGAAATACACTACTTCCGTAGAAACATTACAACCGAATGAAGAGCAGTCATTCGAGATTCTTGCCGCGACGTTCCGGGTATTTCGGAGAGAATCGGCGACCAGTCCCGGCATACGGCACGGCCGCTTCACGCCAGGAGTCACGGGGTGATTAAGGCCGAGTTGACAGTGTATGAATGGCTGGCTGAGCCCTACGCGCAGGGGTTGTTTGCGTATGCGCCGGTCTTCGGGGCGCCAAACGCGGTGGAGTTCTTGAAGCAGGTCGAAATTTTGGCGGTGAACCACAGTAAATATTCGGCGCTGCGCGATGCCGTGGTGGAATTCTTCTGCACGGAATCAGCGGAGTGGGAAGTAAGAGTGCAACTGGCTACGGATTTGAAAACAACTCCGGTGGAAGATCCAACCGTAAAGTGGCCGGAAGACAAGACTCCCCATGTAACTGTGGGCCGCCTGCCTGCCTATCCGCAGAATGTGTATAGCGCGGAGCGGCGGATTTTCGCGGATGAACTGCTGAGTTTCAGCCCGTGGCATGGACTGTTGGCGCATCAGCCGCTTGGAAATATCATGCGCGCACGGAAGGTAGTTTGTCCCGTTACCTTCAACTACCGGCACACGCAAGAGCAGCGCGTCAAGGCGGAGCCAAAGAGTATCGCGGAGTTGCCGGAATAGCGCGGAGGCTTCACTGCTTATGTTTCGCTTAGGGCAGCCGGAATGTTTTCGGGTGCCAGGGGTTCGCTGCGCCCGAAGCCGCGGAAGATCAAAGCATAGACTTTCGCCAAAGCAGTGCGCTCGATTAAAAAGCTAAGGACCGAAGTCAGTACGATACTGACAAAAACAATGCAGTACGTAACGTTCTGCAGGTCGGAGCCGTGCGCAATGTTTTGCTCCAGCGGCATGGAGGCAAGCACGACGGCGGCCAGTCCCTTTGGACTCATGATGGCGACCAGCGATACGTCGCGGACAGGCGTGGCGCGCGGAAGGCCGAGCCATGCGGAAGGAATGCGGATCAAGAAAATAAGCCCAGTCAGCGCCAGTCCGACGTATACCAGGGGTAGATCAGTGAATTTGATCGAGACGCCGACATAGACGAAGAAGAAAGTCTTCAACAAAAATACCGCTTCTCCCAGGAAGTTGCGTTCTTCTAGGTTCAGGGTAATGGCTTCGCTGGGCAGATAGGGCCGCATCCAAGGTATGCCGTGGAAGACTTCCATGTTGCCGAGCACCGCTCCGAACACCACCGCCGCTACATAGCCGCTAAAGCCAAATAATTCCACGATGCCGAAGAGGACGAAGACGAAGGCCGGCGTGGTGAAGATGGAGTTTTCGAGCGCACGGACCCGGCGGAGCAAGGCCGACCAGGCAAAGGCGCTGAGGAGTCCGGCGATTCCGGCCAGGATGAGCGTGGCGAAAATCTGGCCGATCATCTGGGTTACGTGCAGCTTGCCGAGCCGGTAGCTGTCCATGAAGCCGATGGCTACGACGATGCTCAACACATCGCTGAGCGCGGATTCGAGGAACAGAATTGTCTTCGTGGATTGCGTCACCTGGTGCATCCGCTTGGTCAGAGGGACTATGACAGCGGGCGACGTGGAAGCGACAATGGCTCCCAACAGCAAGGTGAGGCGAAACTCCAGGCCAAGCAGGAAGTGGGCGGCCGCGCCTACGCCGGCCATAGTGATCCCAAAATTGATCAACGTCAGAGCCAGAGTGGAGCGGATGGCGCCGCGAAGGATATCGAGATCGAGACTGAGTCCGGCCTCGAAGAGGATGATGATCAGGGTGACGGCGGCGAAGACGGGTCCGATCATGCCAAAGTTCGCTGGGGTGACCAGGTGCAGAACCGGTCCGAGGATTATGCCGATGATGGTCAGGAGCAGAACATCGGGGATGCGCGTCCGGCTGAATATGCCGGTGAAAGCATGTGCTCCGAAAATGAGCGCTCCGACAACCAGGATGTTCGTGGCGACATGCATTGTTGAGAGAGTGCGCTCAGCGCTTCTTCATTGTTTTGTATCTTTGCTGGACTTTGCCACCGGAGCAGAGGTTTCGGGCTCAGATACTGCGGACCGGCATATCTACGATGTTGTCGACTTGGAGGGTTTCCTTTACGACAAAGGGCTCTCCATACTTTACGCCGATCAGGTTGCCATAAAAACGCGCGATGGAGGCGATGCGCTCCTCCACCTCTTTATGAGGAGGGAAGAGATCGGAGGCGGTTGCGGCGTCGCCGTACTGGGATTCGTAGCTGAAGAGGGCGGCCATGCGGCGATCGAACTGGCGGGAGATATCCACCACAAACGAAGGCGTGACGTTGGCGTACAGAGACGAGTAAATGATTTTGAACGGGCGATGGGGTGGAACGTCTTCCTCCAGGCGTCGCAGACCGGAGAGGAAGCAGGACTCGTAGGCAATTTCGGCGGCGCGGTAATGATCGGGATGGCGGCCGGTCCAATAGGGCAGGATCACAGTGCGCGGACGTATGCGGCGAATGACCCCGGCTAAGGTCATGCGCGCGGAGATGGTGTTTTCGAGGCGCGCATCCGGCCAGCGCAGATTTTGCCTCCAGGACAAGAGCATGTGGCGGGCCGCTTTTTGGGATTCTTCGATGCGCAGTTCCGGAGTCCCGCGGCTGCCCATGTCGCCGGCAGTGAGATCGAGAACGCCGCTGCGGTAACCCAGTTCGGCCATGCGCAGCAAGGCGCCGCCGCAGGTCTGTTCCACATCGTCGGGGTGGGCGGCGATGGCGAGGACGTCCAGGGGGCGCAAGTTTTCAAAGGGCTCGTTGGGATCGTGCATGTTTGATGAGGGCGTTTAGTAATAAAGTTGCCGGCGGCGGGGGACGCTGGGGAAGAACCGAAGCAGCAAGATGCCCGCTAAGAAACCGCCGACATGCGCGAACCAGGCGACGCCGCCGGAATCACTGAAGCGGTGGGCGGTGGAAAGGCCACTGAGGAGCTGCATTAGGAACCAGTACAGCAGCATGAAGGCCGCGGGAATTTCGATGGTGGTAATGAAGATGACAAGGATGATGAGGGTGACGACGCGGGCACGGGGATAAAGAATCAGAAAAGCGCCCATGACTCCGGCGATGGCTCCGCTGGCGCCAAGGGTGGGCACGGGGCTGCCTAAATTGGTCATCAACTGCACTACCGCGGAAACTACGCCGCAGAGGAGATAGAAAATCAGAAATCTGCCGGAGCCGAGAGCGTTTTCGACGTGCGCTCCGAATACCCAGAGAAACCACATGTTGCCGATGAGGTGAAGCCAGCCGCCATGCAGAAACATGAAGGTGATGAGGGATTCCAAACGCAAGTGATCGGGGATCAGAGCGTATTGATGAATGAACCGGACCTCTTCGGAGGCTGGCAGCCTGATCTCGAAGAGAAAACACATGGTATTCAGGACAATGATCAGCAGCGTAATGCCCGGCGTGGCGCTTCGCTGCAGCAGCGCGCGGAGGGGTATCATTCGTGCACCGCGGAGACCTGCGCGGCCACGCGTCCGATTGCTACACGTTCCGCAACATCGGTGGCCACGCGGCGGTGGATCTGTCCGGTGGCGGCCGCCTGGATGAGCGATTCCACTTCTAGGCGTGGGGGAATGTGCCCGCGCGCGCCAATGGCCGTGCAGTTGAGCGCGGCGGCCGCGTTTGCAAACTCCAGCACCTTTTGCATGGGCTTTCCAGCCAGCACCGCATAGCAAAAGGCGCCATGAAAGACATCTCCAGCGCCGGTGGTGTCGACGCACGAGACTTCAAAGGCGGGTGAGTAAAACCATGAGTTTTCGTAGAGCGCCAGGGAGCCGTGGTCGCCCAGCGTCATGGCGGCCACTTTAAAGCCGTATTCCTTCTGCAGCAGAGTCAGAGCGGTGAATGGAGAGCTCTCCTGAGTCCACTTGGCGGGCCAACTGGAACTTGCCACCAGGTAATCGACATTCTTCAGGACGGCTTCGAAGCCAGGATAGATAGTATCCACATCCAGCGAAACGGAAACGCCGTTGCGGCGTGCAAGGCCGGCGGCATAGGCGGCTGCCTCCACGTCATATCCGTCTATATGCAGCATTCTGGCGGAGGCGACATCCTCCTCGCGAATTTCAGACGCGTCGAGGCGCAGGCAGGGAGCGCGCTGCCAGAGTACCGTGCGTTCACCGTTGCGCTCGTCAATGATGATATAGGCAGTTTGATTCGGGCAGCCTGCGCGGACAATCAGGCCGGTAGTGTCGACGCCGGTTCCATCGAGGCTTTGTTTTTGAATTTCACCTCGCAAATCGTCGCCGATCGTGCCAATGTATTTGGTGCGCAGACCTAGGCGCGCGCAGGCGACCACGGCCGAAGCTACTTGGCCGCCGGGGCTTAAAAGCTCCCGGTCAAACGCCACTTTACCGGCATAGGGGGGGAATTCCTGCACCAGCAGGAGCGTATCGGTGGCATTCAGGCCGATGCCCAGAACATCGAAGGCGCGGCTCAAGCGGGCCTACTTTTTGGTGATTGAATTGGGAACTTGATAGAGGTAGATCGTATGCAAAGCGCCGTGGTGGCCTTCGGTCTCGGTTGTCGCAATTGCTTTCCAGCCCGGGATGGGGTAATCATAAGAAACAACGCGGGTAGAAGGCTTGAGATAGCGTTCCAAATTAGGGCGGAGAGTGTCGTTTGCGGTGGTGGCAAGGTACAGTGTGACAACGTTGGCTTCACTCAGGTCTGTTTTCATGAAGTCGCCATGAATGATTTTAACGCGGTTCTGTAATCCGGCATTCTTTACCTTGATTGCGGCTCTCTTGGCGAGATTTCCGGAAATTTCCACTCCGACGGCTTTAATCTTAAATTCCTGAGCAGCCGCGATGACGGTCGCGCCTTCGCCGCAGCCCAGATCGTATAAAGTTTCGCCGGGTTTGAGAGCGGCCAATGCCAGCATCCTGTCTATTGCATGCTCCGGGGTATTGACATAGGGAGCGAGGTTGTTCCGAAAATCCTCTAATTTTGGCTCCTGGCCGAAAGCGAGCAGTTGCCCGCTCATTCCCGGCAGCGCCAGGCCCAGGAGGAGCGCTACAGGAAGCAGCCTCTTTTTAAGGAATTCGCGCAAACCGGGCACTCCGCCCTCCGCGGCTAACCGGTTCCTGCTCCGTGCGGCAGCAAAGCCGCCAGCTTTCGCGCTCGCCAAACTACTGTATTGCACTTTCACGCGACGTCTCCCCAGACCCCACATACTAGCTTACTTTAATAATCCCAGCTTCTTTAATCCGGCTTACCTTAAGTCTTTGACTTTTGATCGACAACACCTATTAAAACCAAACTTTTATTGCGAAGATCCCGTGGCTGCGGTCATAAGAGCCTTCTCACGCTTACGCCGGACGATCCGGCTGACCATTTCGGTAGTCGAAAACCACAAGTCGCGCGGGCGCGAAATAGTAAATTCCGTCCCTTTGAAGGTGCGGATGGCGTGGCTGATTGAATCCTTCCAGGGAATGGTCTGCGGATTCAGAATGTAGTTCATATAGAAGACCGGGCACTCAATGTTACCGATGCGCCGAAGCTCGTCCTGGGGTACATCCGCGCTTAGCATGACCTTGGGCCCAGCGAAGATGACCGCATCGGGATGCGCGGCTGTCCCAATTTCGGTGGTGATCAGGTTTTCGAGGAAATCGGTTTCGCTATGTTTCTGCCCCAGGCGCTGCACGTCCACGGTGCCCAACTTCATGGTCTGAAGCGCCTTACCCAGCGCCGGGAGGTCAATCTGCTCGGCGGTTTCCTGCCGGTAGAAGATGCGCGTCTCTTCCACATTAAAGGCGACCAGGGAGATGTGCGCGACGCGCGGATCACGCTCGATTTCCTTGAGGATGCTAACCAGGGCGTCCGTGTCGGTGCGGCGGAGGGAGGCGGAGGTGGAGTCTTGCGGAGCAAAATTCACCAAAAGTTTGACGTTTAGATTGTCTTGCGAGCTATGGGATCCTGCGCTTGTGGCATCGTCAAGGAACGGATGCCGGCTGCTTTCGGCGATGTGATTGGGCGCGATGAAGAGCGGCATGGGTTTGTCTTTGGGCGACAGCGTTGCCTCGACTTCCCAGCTTGAGGAACAGATACGCTCGGATTTATCGCGCATAAGCCAGTCGATGTGATACTTGCCTTCGCCTACGTCCATTCCACCCTGCAAGGTGGCATCGCCTTTGGCGTCCTCCTCAACGGTGGGAACTTGAAAATGCTGAACGAAGTAGACCGGATGCGTGGGATTATCTACTGCGTAGGCACGGAAGACGACGGTCAGGAGTTGGCTGTCTCCGGCCAGTTCCCTGAGCGGCAGGGTGACGTCGAAACCGCTGTGGAAGCGCAGGTCAAAACCGAGTTCGGCCTTGCGATCCAGGACGGTGCAGGGGAGATCTTTGCGCCCGTCCGCAGCTTCTAGAATCGCCATGTCGGAAGGCATGAGCATCACGGTCTCGCCCTCCTGGGCCGGCTTCAACAAAATCTGAGATGTGGCCGGCGGCGTGGCCAGCGAGAGAGACAACAGAAGCAGGAGTAGGCCACACCTGCGAGGCCGCACAACCGTATTGTATGCACTTGGGCAGCGCGCTGTGGGACGCGCGGGCGGCGAAAAAACGTTGACAGGCGAACACGATCGAAAAAATCGCGGAGCCATCTTCCTCCAATAGATTGCCTGACGGACGGTCCGATGCCGACAGATCGTTGGTTTCATCATTATGCCTTATTTGTTACACAGCAGCTAACGCTTAGATGCTAATTTTTTGCAAAATTTAACGGAGATTAGGCAAGCGGCTGCACATTTGTGTTCGGGTCGCGGAGAAGTTCTCATGCCGCACCGGTTCGTTACCGTCTTGTGATACATTTCAAGTGATTATGGCCTCTCGCAGCGTTAACAAGGTGATTCTGGTTGGGCATTTGGGGCGCGATGCGGAGACGAAGTTCACCCCGTCCGGAGCCGCCGCCACGCGTTTTTCCGTTGCCACGAGCCGGCGATGGAAAGATCAGCAAACGAATGATTGGAAAGAAGAAACCAACTGGACGAATGTCGTGCTCTGGCGGCAGGAAAACCTGGCGAACTACCTGACCAAGGGCAAACAGATTTACGTGGAAGGCCGTATCCAGACGCGCAACTACGACGACAAAGACGGGAAGAAAGTCTACGCGACGGAAGTGATCGCGGATGAGGTGATTCTGCTCGGCGGGCGCGGTGAAGGCGGCGGTGGTGTCGAAAGTGGCGCTCCCGCTGGACCCAGTGGTACGACCGGCGCGCGTGGGGCTGGCAGCGGCCGCGGCAAAAGCGCGGGCAGCAGCGGTGAAGACGATCTGGGTCCGATGAACATATCGGACGATGATGTTCCGTTCTGAACTCGGTTTTGGTGAATTGTCGAGGCCGTAGGCTCTCAAGACAGCTCGGCAACTGCCGAGCTGTCTTGTGCTCAGCTTAGTCCGTGATGATAGCGAGGCGGGACTCGGTCAGATCCAGTTCGCGCTCGATACGGCGTAAGACCTCGTCGTTGATGCGGCCCTCGTCTCGCAGGCGGATTGCAGTCTCACGCTCAATACGCAGGGTCTCGAGCGAAAGCTCAACGTGGCGGAGGTGATCCGCCAGGCTCTCCTGGTTGCCGTCGCTTGGTTGCAGAGGGGCGAGCCGCTGGCGGTAATGCCGGGCTAGGTCTTGATAGAGTTCGGCGGATTTCTCACTATCTCTTTCCTGCGCGGCTTCGAGATGCGATATCGCTGCTCCGATCACGATGCGCCGGGCTTCCTGCTCTTCGCAGTTGGGTCCGGCGGCTCCAGCAAGGCCGAGTGCGCGGATGAGGGGCGGCAGTGTGACGCCCTGCAGGACGAGTGTCACGACGATGACGCAGAATGTCAGAAAAACGATGAGATCCCGCTGCGGGAATGGAGAGCCGTCGGCGAGCGTCGCGGGGAGAGCGAGAGCGGCCGCGAGGGAGACGACGCCGCGCATGCCGGTCCAGCCAATGACGAACACCTGGCGAACTCCTGGCCGCTTCGCTTTCTGGTGGGCGAACCTGGTCCGCAGGAAGTAGGATAAGCCGGCGCCGGGAAAAACCCACGCCAAGCGCAGCAGGATCAGCAGCAGGCTGAAAATTGCCCCGTTCAGCAGCAGCGTTCGGAGGCTATATCCGCGAATCGAAGCGCGAATTGCTGGAAGTTGAAGTCCAATAAGGACGAAGACCAGTCCGTTTAAAACAAAATTCAAGGACCGCCAGACAGACCAGATTTGGATGCGAACCGAAGGCGAGAAGAGATCGGCGCTGCGTCGGGCGAGAAACAATCCGCAGGCAACCACCGCGAGCACGCCCGAAGCGTGAACGGCATTCGCGGCCAGGTAGACCGCATAGGGCACCAGGATGCTGATGGCGATCTCGATGGGGCCGTCGTCGATCAGGCGCTCGAAGCGGTCGACAACCCAGCCGACGAGCAGCCCAATTCCGACGCCGCCGACAATGAGCCAGACGAGCGTGGGGAGACCGGCGGATAAGGTGGGAACGCGCTTATGGACGACAATAGCGATGGCGAACTCAAGGGCGAGCAGGCCCGTGGCGTCGTTGATGAGGCTTTCCCCTTCCAGGATGTCGACGACGCGGGCCGGCAGCCCCACGCGGCGGGCGATGGAGGTGGCCGCGATCGCGTCAGTGGGGGCGACTATCGCGCCGAGGGCCAGGCCCAAGCGCCAGTCGAAGCCGGAGAAGACGCTGGGCGCAACCAGCGCGACGCCTAGAACGGTGAATCCGACCAAACCGAAGGCGAGAAACAGGATGCTGATCAGGTTGTAGCGCAGGTCGCGCCAGGAGGTGCTCCAAGCGGAAGAATAGAGCAGCGGCGGGAGGACGACAAGGAAGATCAGGTCGGGGTTGAGGGTGATGCTGGGGAGCGAGGGTATAAAGCCGAGAATCAGGCCGCCAACGACCATGACGATGGGATATGGCGTCCGCAGTTTTCGGGCGAAGATGCCGAAAGCGATGATGAAAAGAAGTAGTAGTAGAAAGACAAGTTCGACAGTCCCGATTTCGCTCATGGCGCGTACCCCGTTCTATGAAGATACCTGGAAGCAGTCCGGCGAGCGATACTGATCGGGCAAGTTGTTACCCGGCTCTAAATCTCCCGGGCGTAATGCCGGCAAAGCGGCGGAAGAGTGTCGTGAACTGGCTCTGGCTGGTAAAGCCACAGCGATAGGCGACCTCGGCAAGCGGCAAATCCGGGTCCGCGAGTAATTCCTGCGCCCGTTCGACGCGGCGGCGGGAGACGTATTGATGCGGAGTAAAGCCCGTGGATTGCCGGAACAAATTGGCGAAATAATGGGGACTTATTCCAGCCACTCCCGCCAGGGCTTGAATAGAAAGATCGAGATTAAGAGATTGCTCAATGTATTCCCGAATGCGGCGCTCGCGTCCCGGCCCGAGGCCTCCACGGAGATCGGACGACAACTCCGGACTGGCATTGTAGGTGCGCAATATATGTGTTGTCAGCACCGTAGCCAGCGAATCGGCAAAGAGTTTACTAAGCTCGTGCGTTTCGCATTCGCGGTAGAGAGCGCGGCCTAATTCCTCAATCAATGGATCACGCACGAGGTGTGCGGCGCGCAGGTCGAAGCTAGTCTGTTGCAGGACGCAGCTGGCAGTAGCCGAAAGGAAGTCCCTGGTGAGATAGATGTGGATGAGACTGGCGCGGCGCTGCCACAGGGTGCGATGGGGTTCACCGGGCGGAATGATGGAAACCGCATTTCCGCTTAACTCCCGATGATGGGGAGCCTTGGAGCCTGTCCTCCATTCGGCATGCACATGCGCGGGCTCCAGTCCGATGGTGACCTGGGCACGGTCATGAGTATGTTCGCGCCAAGCGCTACGCGGCTGCTCAGCGGCGTAGATACTGTAGCCGTCGCCTTCAAACCAGAAGTGCTGCGCGGGTAGCGGGTCTTCCGCCCCGACGAGAATCATGCGCATCTCTTTCGGGTCTGCCATGACTTCCTGGATTTCCTCGCCGGGATGTTCCAATTTCCTGCCTCGCACTTTCATTCTAAAGATTCCAAAATCCTCAGTAAGAAACGCAAAGACGTGTAGCCAAGATTGCTCAATACTCAAAGAGTGGTTGAAGCCCACGCCCCCGAAAGGCTTCAACTTAGAGCTGAAGGAGAATTTATGAGCACTAAGACAGCAGCACCTCTGCTTTCTACCGCCGAATTGACACAGGACACGCAGATCTTTGAATACAGCACGGCTGCCAACCCGATCGAGTCTGGATCGACACCGCGGATTCCAGTTAAGGCGTTCTCGGCCGATCTATACGCCGCCGGCCCAAGCCGTATCATTCCGCTGGACTTGAGCGCGGATCTACGGACTCCTTATCCTGCTACCGGCCCGAGCCTTCTTGCTAATTTCGTCAGAATCAAGGCTGGTGAAAAGCTCGCCACCGCTTCCAATGCGAGCAGCGAATTTTATTTCGTCATTCGAGGCCAGGGCCGCTCGGAGACGGTAGAAGGCTCCATTGCCTGGAAAGCTGGTGATTTCGTGGCGCTGCCCGGAATGGAAACCATCCATTACGCGGATGAGGAAACGGCGTTCTACTTGGTCAACGACTCGCCACTGTTTGCCTACCTGGGCGCGCAGAGGTCGGAGCCGCGCTTCCGGCCCACGCTCTACACCCGCGAAGCTGTTATGGCGGAGCTCGAGAGCGCTAAGAACGATCCAAATGCTTCGAAGCGCAGCCGCGTAAGTGTCCTGTTGGCCAATAAGAACTTCGAGCAAACGATGACCATCACCCATACGCTGTGGACGATGTTCGGGATCATCTCTCCAGGCACGCGCCAGCTTCCTCACCGCCATCAGTCGGTTGCTTTGGACTTTGTGGTCGACGCCAAGCCCGGGGTATACACCGTGCTCGGTACGGAACTCAACCATGACGGCACGATCAAAGATGCGATGCGAGTGGATTGGGTGAAAGGCTCCGCCTTTGTTACGCCTCCGGGATACTGGCATGAGCACGTCAATTCATCGAGTGGCGATGCGTATGTGATGCCGATTCAGGATGCTGGCCTGCACACCTATCTGCGCACACTCGATATTCAGTTCTACAAAGAAGATTAAGCCTCGCCATGCCAGAAAACATACTCAGTAAAGATACAAGCAGAATTGGATTCATAGGCCTTGGCCTGATGGGGAGCCGGCTGACGCAGCGGCTGCACGCATCCGGCTGGAACATTCAGGCGTGGAACCGTAGCCCGGAGCCGGCAAAACCGCTCCTCCGTGATGGAGTCGCGATCGCAGAGTCAGTTCCAGAGCTTGTCGCCGATTCGGATGTGATCCTTTCCTCCCTGGCGAACGACGCCGCGGTCTACTCCGTCTATTTCGAAAAGGACGGAATCTTTTCAGCGGTGAGCGCCGGGACTACCGTGCTGGAAATGAGCACGATCTCACCCGAGCTATCGCGCCATCTCCATGCGGAAGCCTCTGCTCGAGGCGTGCACTTTTTGGATGTGGCCGTCTCCGGTTCGACGCCTGCGGTTGAGGCCGGGACAATCACACTGCTCGCCGGAGGGGACCGGAATACCTTCGAGAAATGCACCCCTATTTATGAGTCGATCGCCAAGCAATGGTTTTTGATTGGGCCGGGATCTTCGGGCATCCTGATGAAGTTGGTCGTCAATCTTCTCCTGGGCGTTGATATGCAGGCGATCGCTGAAGCCGTTTCATTGGGCGAGCATCTTGCAATCGATAGAAATGTTTTGCTGGATGTCCTGGCGAAGACGGCAGTGATCCCGCCCGCGTTTGTGGGCAAGTTCCAGAAGATCAAGGACAACAATTACTCGCCGGAATTCCCTTTGCGATTGATGAGCAAAGATATGGATCTGGTGATGGAGGCGGCGAATGCTACAGGCGCGGATTTGCCCGCGGCACAGGCTGCACAATCCGTGCTGGCCGCTACTGTGTCCTCCAGCGGAGATTTGGACTTGTCTGCTATCACCTCTTTTGTTGCCGGGCGCGAGCTACAACTGCGATAAGAGGTCAACGGCACAACTGAGATAATCTTGCCTCATGACGTCAAGAGTCAAGAGAGTACTCGAAGCAGTCTGCTGGTTCGTTCTAGGCCATCTCAGTTGTGCGCTTATGCATCACCTTCCCGGCAGCATGGGGAAATAACCGGGCTCAATCATTCGCTGAATGCCTGAATGCGGCGCATGAAGCATTATTCCATGCGCAGGCTGCGTTTACAGGCTCCTGGAGTAGATAGCCACGCACCGGCGTGCAGGATGCGGCGTTCCGCGGCGGCGGCCGAGGAGCAAATCCGCCCATTGCTGGAGGCATGTCCCGCGGTGAAGATGCGCTTTTTCGATGCTGAGGCGTTTACCGCGCGCGCAACGGATGTACTGCTAAGGGAGACGAAAGACTTGTCCGCTTGGGCGTGGATTCGTGATCACCTGCGCGAGACACTCTTCTGGGACCACTACTTCGAAGTACTGGACATCCTGCCTTCGTCGATGACAACTGCTTGACGGAAAATTGAATCGGGAGCGGGCCGGCGGCGCTGCCACATGCGCTTAGCATAGAATCTGGAGTGGCTTCTTTATGAGAATACTCCTGACCGCGGTACTGAGCTTATTCCTGATCCCGGCCGTTTATGCTGCGGATTTCACCGGGCACTGGGTGGCAACCACGCACGCTCCGGATGGCGCCGTGCGTGAGACCTCGCTCTGGCTGAAGGCCGAGGGAAATGCGTTTACGGGATATATGTCGGCGCGTAATCAGGACGATGCGACGGTTTCGGAAGCAAAAATCAGCGGCGACGATATTTCGTTCAGCGTGGTTCGCGACTACTATGGTGAGGCACGCAAGAGTTCGTTTACGGGCACATTTGTAAACGGCGGCCTCACGCTGCACACGCCGGGTCCGAATGGCCAGCGCCGCGATCTCGTTTTCAAACGCGTTTCGAGCGACCCTCCCGGTCCCATGCCGGCGCCCCGCGCGAAACTCAAGCTGCCGGCTGCGGCTCCGGTCCGCTACAACGGTCTGGCGAAGACTCCGCCCATGGGTTGGAACAGCTGGAACAAATTTAGGAACGAAGTCTCGGACAAACTGGTGCGCGAGACTGCGGACGCCATGGCGGGCAACGGGATGAAAGCGGCAGGCTACCAGTACATCAACATTGACGATACGTGGGAGGCGGGCCGCGATGCACGGGGCAATATCCTGACGAATAAGAAATTCCCGGATATGAAGGCTCTGGCCGACTATGTTCATTCCAAAGGGCTGAAACTCGGCATCTATTCTTCGCCTGGCCCAAAGACCTGCGCGGATTATGAGGGCAGTTTCAAACACGAAGAGCAGGACGCGAAAACGTTTGCAAGCTGGGGCATCGATTACCTCAAGTACGACTGGTGCAGCGCCTCGCTGGTCTACGATTATCACTCCATGCAAGCCGCTTACGCCAAGATGGGGCAGGCGCTGCTTGACGTCGGGAGGCCGATTGTCTACGGCCTTTGCCAATATGGCTTGCTGAAGAGTGAGGAATGGGCTCCGGCAGTGGGTGGCAATTTGTGGCGCACAACCGGCGATATTAGCGACAACTGGGAGTCTATGTCGCATATCGGTTTTGACCAGCAGGCCGACATGGCGCCCTATGCCGGGCCGGGGCATTGGAATGATCCGGACATGCTCGAAGTGGGCAACGGCGGCATGAGCGACGTGGAATACCGCACGCACATGAGCTTGTGGAGCCTGCTGGCCGCGCCTCTGCTGGCGGGTAACGATCTGCGCAGCGTGCCTCCTGGCGTGATGGAGATCCTCACGAACAAGGAAGTGATCGCTATCGATCAGGACCGGCTTGGTAAGCAGGCCCGCCGCGTGTCGAAAGATGGCGACAACGAAGTATGGGCGCGGCCGCTCAGCGATGGCTCGTATGCGATCGGCCTCTTTAACCGCGGGACAGCTTCCGCCAAGGTCGCTGTCCGTTGGAAAGATGCCGGATTTTCGGGCGCGGGCGCCGTTCGCGATTTATGGGCACACGCCAACCTGGGGAGCAGTGTCGACACCTATTCGGCCGACGTAGCGCCCCATGGCGTGGTGTTGCTCAAAGTGCGCAAGGCCGGGCCGTAGTAGTTAGCGGCATAGTTACCGGCGCCAATGACCGCCGTAGTAGCGATGGTTGTAGTAGCGTGGAGCCGTCCAGCGCGCACCGGCATAAGGCGGGCGAGCCCAATAGCCGGGGCGGTATGCATAGCGGCCGCCATACCAAGAATAGTAACCATTGATCCAGGAATAGCCATAACCTGGCGCTGCATAAGCGGGCGCGGCGTACGTGACGACCGGAGGAGGAGGCGCGTAGTAACCGTACGCTGGGCCGCCGAAACCCACTCCGAAGAACACCCGGGGTCCGGCGAACAATGAGCTCCCAGCGACCAGAAGCAATGCGAGCAGTTTGGTTTTCATATCAACTTCACCTCGCTGCCATTAAGTGCATGTGGTGTGCCATGTGTAAGTCATTGAAAAATAAGTGAGCAGAGAAAGAATCATTGGTTCCGCCGCACCGTCGTGGTGGTTTTAGACCACCGACCGGCTATTTGTGGTGGCCTGCGCCGTTTTCGAGGTACTTGATCATCACGACCTCGTTGCCGGCTTCACTGTAGAGCAGTTCGTCGGCGATCTGTTTCACCAGCATGATGCCGAAGCCGCCGGGGCGCATGCCCACCTGGGCGCGATATTCGGCGTGGCGCAGGGGCTCTTTCGGAGGGTTGCTGATGGCGGCGTGCGCCATGGCGTCGAACGAGAATCCGGGCCCGGGGTCGCCGATGTGAAATACGATCAGGCGGGCAGTTCGAAGAAGAGTGAACTTGATGGTCGCCCGGGTGTCGGCACGCGCGCCATGCTCAATTGAATTGCCCAGTAATTCGTCGACGGCGAGAGACAGTTGCTCGCATAGATCGCCGGGCAGATCAGCCAACGTCGAACGTACGAACGCGGTGATGCGCTCACGCGCCTCGTTGCTGGGAGACAACTGGAGACGGGTCCAATCGGACGACGCCGATTGCACTTCAATTGCCGGATCTCCAGCGAAAGCGCGTCTGGCATCCACCATCTCTATGTCCTCATCATAGTCTGCAGACCACGACGGTGCTACTTTCGTACAAAGGAGCCGTCATGCGAGTGTTGGCTATTTTTGGGATCTTAGTGCTCAGCGGGATAAGTGGATTCGCCGCCAAGAAAGTGATATCGCCCCAAACCAGCGCGGGCAACGAAGAGGTTGACATTATCGCGACCATTTCGCTCGCGCAAGACGAAGTCATTCAAAAATTAGGCGCGGATCCGGGGAAGGGGATCGTCATTCTCAACGTCCGCATCATTCCCAAGACCGACAAGCCAGTGCAGGTCGATCCTGCCGATTTTATCCTGCTGGCCCACGACGATGGCGAACGCGCGAAGCCTTTCAACCCTTCCGAGATCGCGGGGCGGGGCGCCTTGGTGGTTTCCGATAATTCGAGCGCCAAGGTGAAGAAAACCAGCTCGACCATGGGAATAGGCGGGATCGTCGGAGGTGGAGGTAGCGGATCACCCGGCAACTCCAGGGTGACTACGCTCAACTCCAGAATGGACGATAAGAAGCAGGGTAACGATACGCTACTGGAAGCGCTTAAGGCAAAGCAGCTCCCACAAAAGGAATCGACCGAAGCCGTTGAAGGGTTTTTGTATTTTCCGTTGGACGGGAAGCACAAGTTGAAGAATTTAGCGGTGTTGTATCGAGGCCAAGCCGGCAGGCTCAACCTCGAATTCGAGCATTAAAAATTACTATTCGGCTTTGTCGATGGAAGTGATCTTGAGAGCATCGCCATCGAGCGTTCCGTCAATCTTCACGTTCTGGCCCGCGAAGGCTTTGGCTTTATCGGCTGAGCCGGCATCGAATTTAATTACTTTGCCGTCGCTTACTAGAACGGGAGCAGCGCCGCCTTTAATACACATATCCGCCACGCACTTGGTGTTGGCAGCAGAAACGGTGTTATGCTTGACGCCGCAGTGGGCATCGGAGATGTAGCCGCTGAACGAATCAGCAAACGCGGCGACTGAAGCTACGGAGACAGTCAGGAATGAGGCGAGAACAAGTTTCTTCATGTAGAACCCTCCATTGGGCGTACCTGGACTATTCTACAGGATCAACAGCGGGTACTAGCCGAATTCAGGCGAACGGCTATTGCGCGGCCATGAACGCCTCAAAAACGTCAAGGACCGGAATTTTGATGTCGGGCCCCGCACTTAAAACCTCAACTTCGGTCAATGATCCCTCACGCTGGCGATGGCATTCATAGCGGGCCTGTTTTTGGGTGTCGATGAGCCAGCAATACGGCGTTCCCCAGGGGTGATAATGATCGCGGCACTTTTTCGCCAGCAACGACATTGGCTGGCCTTTGGACGAGGTCTCTACAACCAGGAAGGCGGGAGCCACCAAATACCCGTCTTCTTCGCGATGTTCGGGGAACGAACTGGTGACATCCGGAATTGATTCGTCATCCCCCTGCCGCAAGGTCCACTCGTGCTCTACGATACTTCCCAGCCTCACGGTGAAGGGCGTGAGCAGGCCGCGAATGATACGATTCCTTCTTCTTCAGTTGGCCGCCGATGCGCTCGTAGTGGTCTAAATTGTCGTAAGAACTTAGGCCGGGAAGAACACTCGCCATAGGGACCTCCTATTCATAATTACACTATCGTCACTGATTCGAGGGAATGTGAATGGGCCTGCGGACAGGCGTCACTGCGCTTTCGCGCAGCCTCACACCTCTAAAATGACCGGCATAATCAGCGGCCGGCGTTGGGTCTGCTTGTTGAGGTAGCGTTTTAGATCGGTGCGGATCTTTTCCTGCATAACCCCCCAGTCGCCGCGTTCCTCGGCGCTGGACGAATCGAGTGTACGCCGCACAACACTGCGCGCTTCGAGTAAAATTGCCGAGTTGTCGCCGGAGACGAACCCGCGGCTGACGATCTCAGGAAGTCCTTCGCTCTTACCGGTGTTCTTGTTGATGGCGATGATCGGGAGCACGAAGCCGTCCTCGGACAGATGGCGGCGGTCACGAATGATAATGTCTTCGACGACGTCATCGAGCGAGCCGGAATCGATGCAGATGCGCCCGACGGTGATCTTTTCACCGCGGCGCGCGCCTAGGTGATCAATCTCAAGAGTGTCTCCGGTCTCGAGAATGAAGGATTCTTCCAAACCGGCAAAGCGCAAATGCTGAGCTAATTGGGCATGGCGAGACAACTGGCGGTATTCGCCGTGCACCGGAACAAAATAACGCGGGCGCACGAGGTTGAGAATAAGCTTGAGTTCTTCCTCGCTGGCGTGACCGGAAACATGCACGGGTGGGCGCATGTTTCCGTAGATCAGATCCGCTCCCCGCCGGGCGATATGATTCATCATCCGGTAAATTGCTTTCTCGTTGCCGGGGATGATGCGGGAGCTGAGAACAACCGTGTCGCCCTTTTGAAGATAAAGGTTCTTGTGATTATCGACGGCCACCCGGGAGAGCGCCGACATCGGTTCGCCTTGCGTACCGGAGACAACCACGGCTACCTTATCGGGCGGCATCTGCATGATGTCCTGCGGGCGGATGAGGATGGAATCAGGGATGGTAAGCAGTCCCAGACTGTGCGCGATTTCCGTAACGCTGAGCATGCTGCGGCCGAGGAAAGCCACTTTGCGGTCGTATTCGGCCGCCAGGTCCAGGATCTGCTGCAGGCGGTGAATGGAGCTGCTAAAACACGAAATAATCAAGCGCCGCTCGCAACGGCTGAACAATTCCTCCAGTCTGGGGCGCACGGCGCGCTCACTCTCGGTATAGCCCGGCCGATCGACGTTCGTTGAATCCGACATCAGCAATAACACGCCTCGTTTGCCATATTCGGCGAAGGTGTGAAGATCGAAGAGCTGGTTATCGGTCGGAGTGGGATCGACTTTGAAGTCACCGGTGTGGATCACGACGCCGAGGGGGGTGGTGATGGCAACGGCCACGCAACTCACGATGGAATGTGTCACGCGGATGAATTCGATTTCGAACGGCCCCAGGCGGAGACGGTCGCCCGGCTGCACCTTGTGCAGCTTCGCCTGGTCCATCATTTCGTGCTCGTCCAGGCGGCGTTCCACCAAAGCAAGAGTAAATTCGGTTCCGTAGACGGGAATATTTAACTGCGAGAGCAGGAACGGTATGCCGCCGATATGGTCTTCGTGGCCATGCGTCAGAATCAGGCCGCGAACCATGCTGGCGTGCTGTTCCAGGTAGGCGAAATCAGGAGTGACAATATCGACGCCGAGCAATTCGGAGTCCGGGAACATCATGCCGGCGTCTATTACGATGATGTCGTCCCCGTAACGCAGCGCCATGGAGTTCATGCCGAACTCACCAAGTCCGCCTATAGGAATAATTTTTAACTTCTGGTCAGCCATAACAGGTAAAGAAGCTAAAGGGTATCATGCGGTTACGGTTTAAGCTGCGGCGGGGTGAGGGCTGCCTGGGCGCGTTCTACCCACGTCTCATAGATATAGCTGGCCTGGTCGGATTGCCAGAGCGCTTCCGGGATGGCACGCAGGCTATCGCGCGGGACGGCGGGTATATCGTTTCCGAGTGCCAGCGTGCCGCCCTGCCCCACTTCGTAGGCGGGCGTGACTGCGGTTTGCAGATGATTCTGCAGGGCCCATTCCGAGATGTGCGTCTCCGGCATGGCTTGGATCTGCTTTTTGGTCCAATTCGGAAAAGTGAGTTTTTCCTGCAGCCAGAGCGCGACCGGTTTGGTGAGGAAATAGGGCCGGTGGCCGCCGCCGGGAGTGAATGCGAAATCGAACACGTCTTTCGAGCCCCCAAGCGTCGCAATGGTCTGTTTGCGGAGGTTTTCGAAGAAATCCTGGGCGTGGTGCGGAATGTCAACCACCTGATCGGCGGTGCCGTTGAACACTAAAGTGGGGCCGCGCTTGGCGTGCAGGGCATACAGAATGGGGCCGCGATCGCCCAGAAAAGCGAGCGATTGGTAGGGAATGGCCTGGCACATTTTCTTGCCGCTTGCGTCCCAATAGCCGCCTGGACCGTCCAGGTCTCCGCCGCCTACAAGTACACATGCACGCACGCTGGTATCCACCGCGCAGGCCAGGGAACTGATGAACGAACCCATGGAGAAGCCCAATACCGCAACACGCTTCGGATCCACGTCGGGGCGTTCGGCCAGGTAGTGAGCCGCTTGCATGATGTCGGTAATCATCAGGCCGCCCATGCGGCGGCCCATGTCATCGGGCGGGACGAGCGTGTCGTGTTGAGAAGTGTTCGAGGCGCGCTCCCGATTGCGTTCATACTCGCCGATGGGGTCGTAGGTCAGAACGATGGCGCCGGCGCGGGCATAAACGATACCAGTCCAATAGGAATACCACGAAGATTTGTCTCCGCCGTGCCCATTCACCACGACCAAGGCTGGATGCTTGGTAATGGTCGCGCCGGAGGAATGATAAACGATGGCGGGAACGCGCAGGCCGTAATCGGTTCTATAAGAAACGCGTTCGGCGGAGATGCCTGCGGCGGGAGAGAACTGGCCGTAAAACTTAGAGTCGAGTTCCGGAAGGGGGTCGGGCACGTGCAGCGTGGTCTTTATCTGCTCGCGAAGCACTTTCCAATCGGGCCGGGAAGCGGCGCACAGAGCGCCCAGGGCGAGCCAGAGTAGCAGCAGAGGACGTAGTAGTCGCACGCTCTATCATGCTACCGTTATTGGTCGATTAAAATAAAAAAATATCGATGTCCAAGCGCGTCCTGATTCCTTACCGCCATCTGAAAAAAGTCAAAGCCTATGAGGAAGCCGCGCGGGCCGGCGGGATGGAGCCGGTCGCGGTGTGCGTGAGCGACTCGATGCCGGCCGGCGGCTTTGCGGGTCTTTTGCTGACAGGCGGCACGGACGTCAATCCAGCGCTCTACGGAGCCGTGGCGCGCCCGGAGACCGACGACCCTGACGATGAGCGCGATCGCGTTGAACTCGAGCAAATTCAGGCGGCCATGACGCGGAATTTGCCGATTTTAGGCATCTGCCGCGGGCTTCAGCTCCTAAATGTCTATCATGGCGGTACCCTGATCCAACACATTGACGGCACGGCCAAGCATGATCCGGAGAAGGCGGACCATGCAGGGCCGGCGCACGAAGTTCGCTTTGAAGCGGGTAGCCGTTTGGCGGAGATCGCTGGCGGCATGCGCTGGCTGGTAAATTCACGTCATCATCAGGCCGTGGAAAAAGCCGGTCGCGGATTGCGGATTTCCGCGCGTGATTCCGAAGACGCAACGGTCGAAGGACTGGAGCGTCCGGACAAGCACTTCGTGGTCGCGGTGCAGTGGCATCCCGAAGACCAAATTATCAAGCATCCAGAGCAGCTGCGCTTGTTCCAGAGCTTTGCGGCCGCGCTTTAGCCGCAACACGCGCTATCCCCGCAGCAAGCGGAACAGCACCAATTCAGGCGGGCAGTTATAGCGTATCGGCAGGGCGGAACAACCTATTCCGGAGGTCGTGTAGCCTGTCATCCCGCCGTGTTTCCAGAGGCCGAAAGTGTATGCTCTCGGACATTTGGCGTTGTTCTTAATAGGCCCGATGAGGGGCAGGCGGATTTGTCCAGCATGCGTGTGCCCGCTCAAGTACAGGTCAATCCCCTGAGCTGCGGCCGCAGTGTAAAGTTCAGGCGCATGCGCCAGCAGAATTTTGAAGGAATCGGCGGGGACACCCATCAGCGCGGCTGGAAGATCGTCGCAGCGATAGTCGAATGGATCGTCGACGCCGGCAATCCATATGGCATCACCGCCCTGTTCGAAACGAGCCGATTCATTGATCAGCATATGCACGCCCATCTCTTCCAGCGCGAATGCCACTTCAGCTGCGTCGTGATTGCCTAAAATCCCATAAATGCCATGTTTGGCTGAGATGGCGTCAACGATGACGCGCATGCGCGGGTAGACCTCCCGGCAGCTTCCGCGATCTTCAAAGCGGTAGTCGCCGGTGAACACGCACACATCCGGCTTGAGGCTGCCCAGAACTGGGACCAAGGCTTCGGCGAGGCCGTCCACACCGTCGATGTGGAAGTCGGAGATCTGCAAAAGTTGAAAGCCATCGAACGCGGCCGGGAGGGTGGGGAAGCGCAGTGGAATTTCACGTACTACTGGGCTAAGCGCATTGCGAACACCTTGTTTATAGAGGCCTATTGCACTCAACCCAAACTTGAGAGTAGGACGCAGAATATGATCTTCGAAGAAATAATGCGAGGGGCCGTGCCGGTACGTGTGTCCGGTGCGCGCGAAATGCTCTTCCACAGCAAGGCGGGGTTGAACGAGATCCGCCAGGGAGCGCTGCCTAACGGCAAATTCGGTCATAGAAGAGGAGTCCGCGATGGCCATTCATCATTCTACAAAACGAACCCAAAAAATGAAAATCCCCGCCAGCCTAAGGCTAGCGGGGAGCTTTGACGCTTATTAGGTCTAATTTTTGGTCGAACGGCGACGAAGCAGCGAGAAGCCCAGAAGACCAGCTCCGATGAGAGCGAGCGAAGCGGGTTCAGGCACTGCGGACGGCGCATAGCCAGCCGTGGTCACCGTTGTGCTGTCTTGTACTGAGTAAGTGCCCGGAATATAAGAGGTGGCGTCGGTCTGAACGACCAAGAGAACGGTCGATTGACCTGGCATGAGATTGTTCGGAATATATTGGAATCCGACCACGTTCCCGCCCGAGCTGAGTGAAACATTGGAAGGAAGTACGCCAGACCCAGCCACGTATCCAGCATCCACTGAATACCCGGAAAACGTGCCAGCTGTTATTCTTTCGTTTGGGTCTCCGCTTGTCAAATTACTAGTGAACTGGTAGACGAACGCCAGCTTACCCGCTCCGAACACATTGTTCGCATCGGATACCACCCAGGCTTGGCCGGTGCCGCTGAAGGTAGGTGCCGTCAAGGCTGTTGGACCGGTCGTGGCTAAGGTTGTCCAACCAGTCGAAGTGAAAACATCCGGTACGGTCGGGGCAGACCCGGGCACCAGGGGATTACCTAATGCAGCTGAAGCGAGTAAGAACACGCCGGCCGCCAAAGAGAGAGATTTTTCGAACATTTTTGTTTCATTCCTCCGCAATACAATTGAACTGTCAACAACGGTTCGTGACTACCCACTCCCGCCGGTAGATACCCTAAGATCCTTGAGCGAGTCCTAGGGTAGATTCTATATTCTCTTTATTACCAACGCAACCACCGGATTATTCGGAAGTACTACAGGGTAACTATAACGTACTACACTCTCTTGAATCGTTAACAGTGTAGCCGATAAATACCATTCGGTATACCGTAAATATTGCGTAAGTCGAGCCATATTCCAGCCCCTCCTGTCAAAGATCCGAGGGGCCGCAGGGCATGGAACGTTCGCTAAACTGTATCCAAGCTCGCGGTTTTTGGGCGAATAATGGCCGAAGAGGCAAAAAACGCGGAACTCGATGACCAACAATTCTGAAAAAGAAGAGAATTTTTTTCGAAAGTGCCCCTATTTACGGATGATACTAGTAACTTTTCTTAGTGGGGTATTTACAGCCAGCTTTCTATTTGGACAGGACGCCACGGCCAAGCCCGAGCCGGATGTTCTAGTTTTTACGAATGGCGAAAAGCTGATCGGACACTTAGTCAGCGCGAACGGCGGATCAGTAACTTTTCAAAGCGACATGGCCGGAGCAATCACGGTTGACTGGAGCAAGGTGAAGGAACTCCATTCCTCTGAAAAATTTGTCATAGCTGAAAAAGGTATGCTTTTCCACAAGCACGATGATCTGAGCAAAGTTCCACAGGGCACGGTTTCGCTAACCGACCAAAAGCTGGAAGTTAAGCCTGATGGCGGCGCTACTCAGCAGACCGTTCCGGTAGCGAACGTTCAGAATGTCGTTCCACAAGGCGGCTTTCTGCGAGCCTTCCAAAAAAAGAAGCTGACGGAGGGATGGCTGGGATCGGCCGGTTTGGGTTTGGCGCTGGTGGCGGCGACACAGAATAGCCGCAGCATCACGTCGAACCTTACGTTGTCGCGGACTGTGCCGAACGAATCCTGGATCGATGCCGATTACCGCACGACCCTCAATTTCAATTCTGCCTATGGCGAACTGACGCAAAGTGGCACGCCTACCGTGAGAACCAACATTATTCATGCCGATATAGAACAAGACGACTATTTTAGTAAGAAGTTATACGGATTCGGCAACGCCGCCTTCGATCACAGCAGTTCGCAAGGCTTGGAGTTGCAACAGACCTATGGCGGCGGTATCGGCTATACAGTCTTTAAGACAGGGGTTCAAGAACTAGACCTCAAAGCGTCGGTTGCTTATATCAACTATTCGTATTCCGACGTAATTCTAACGGACGGAACGCACGTTCCACAGCCTGGCAGACATCTTATCGGTGCTGTCTTCATGCAGATCTATAACCGGACTTTTCCGAAGGGTATCCTGTTGCACGAACAACTTGCAATCACGCCCGCGTTCAACGATACTAGCGCTTATTCGGCACTCGGGACCGTTAACCTCTCGATACCTCTTTACAAGAGGCTGGCGTTTACCATCGGGACAATCGATTCGTACATAAATCAACCGCCGCCTACATTCAAGAAAAACTCGTTCCAGTTTGTGACCAATGTAAGCTATACCTTCAATTAGTTCACGGTTATTATCTCGTAGACGCCGCCGCAAGAATATCTATTCCCGTAGCGCCTTAAATGGCAAATAAGCATGTGACCAATACCGATCTTCTAGAGCTCCTCTTCAATCAAATCAGAGAGTTTATTGTTGTTCTGTGTAATACCGAAGGCACACTCATTTCCTGGTGCCCCGCAGTGCTTACTGAATTAGGATATGGCGCCGGGGAGTTTGTGGGTCAGAATCTGAAACTGCTGTATCCGGCGGCAGAACGCAAGAGCGGCGAAGAAGAACTCGACGCGGCGAGAGAAATCGGGCGTGCATCCGCAACACGGAGGCTGGTGAAGAAGAGCGGCGAAGAATTGTGGGTGGACAGCCTGACAATCGCGCTCCGCGACGCTCACGGGACTTTAGTGGGTTTTGGAAAGATATTCAGAGGCGTCGCGGCCGATCCGTTAGCCACCGCGCATAGCGGCCTAACCCATTCTGATGTGAGCGCTCGCCTGCGCATGCAGCAGGAACTTGAAATGGCCAACGATCGCTTGAAGCGCATGGCGAACGAACTGGAGCGCTCGAACGAAGAGTTGGAGGAGTTCGCGCGCATCGCTTCGCATGATTTGAGCGCGCCCATCACCAGCACCCTGTGGCTGGTGGAACTGCTCTCAACCAAGTACGGGCGGCAGCTCGACGAAGATGGCCGCAAGTGTTTGCGGCAGATTTCCATGAGCCTGGAGCGAATGGCGGATCTGGTAGAGGCGATCTTGGCCCACGCTCAAGTCGGCGTGAACGCGATCAATTCACCGGAGAATACCGACGCAGATGAAGCGCTGGCGATCTCTCTTGACAACTTACGCCATGACATTGAGACATCGGGCGCAGTAATTCTGCATGAACCTCTGCCGCCTCTTCCGGTTCAGGCGCAACCGCTCACGCAGCTATTCCAAAATCTGCTGTCCAACGCGATCAAGTACAGGCAACCGGGAGTGGAGCCGATGGTGCGCGTGGCGGCGGAGCGGCAGGGCGCCGATTGGTTAATCAGCGTCCGAGACAACGGGATCGGGATCGAACCGGATTGGGCCGAACGCATATTTTTGCCATTACAGAGACGCCACGGAATGCAGGTTGCGGGCAGCGGGATCGGCTTGGCTACGTGCAAGAAGATTGTCATGAGGGCAGGTGGACGGATTTGGGTGGAGTCCGAAGTAGGAGCCGGTTCCATATTCTACATTACATTCCCAGCGGCCCAACGCGCCGCAGCCTCAGGCGCCTGAGCATTTTTATATGAAATTGCAGTGTCCGAGGTAAGGCATCGAACGAATGGATTACTGCCATCCATTGATAATGCCCCCGGATTCGTGGGAGATTATAGAGGATGACGGCTCAAATCGACAGTAGTGTAAGTGCAGAGAACGCGCGGCGAAAGCTTTTATTTCTGGACGATCACCATTTGGTGCTCGACGCGCTGTCGTTTATGGCAAGCCCCTACTTTGATGTATTGACCGCTGACTCGGTGAAAAGCTTCGAGGAGGCCATCGACAAACATTCGCCCGACCTGGCCGTGCTCGACATCCGCGTGCCGGATGGAGACGTTTTCGATGTGGCGAGGCGGGCGCTAGTTGGGCGGCCTGACATGAAGGTAATGTTTCTTTCGATGCACACGGAGAGCCGGTTCATCAAACGTGCGGTGGATATCGGCGCAAAGGCGTATCTCTCCAAGCGCGCGCCAATGGATGAATTGCTTACCGCAATCAATACCGTCTTAAATGGCGGAAAGTACATGGGGTCTCGTCTACACTCGGATTTCGAAGAGGCTCACGCAGCTCCCGAAGGTGCTCTGACGGGGAGGCAAATCGAAGTTCTGCGTCTCATCGCGCAGGGATGTTCGGCAAAGGACATTGCCGGGCGCCTGAGCATTTCGGTGCGCACGGCGGAGTTCCACAGAGCGGCAATTATGGATCGGCTGAAATTACACTCGACCGCCATGATGACGCGTTACGCCGTCGAGCGCGGGTTGGCTTAAAGCGCTTAGGGACTGGCCTGCATGGGGCTGGCTAAGCTGGGTGATCGTCTACACCATCCACATCCTGGCTGCGCTACTTTCGCGCGTCTTATCTTGATCTTCGTGGCGCTCGACTGAGATTTTGTGCCTGCGCGGCATTCGCCCTGGGAATTACCGGCAGAATAACCGCGGAAGGATATCCCTTCTCGTGAAAAACGGTTTGTTTGGCCTTGGTTGGCTTCGTTTGGTCGGCATTTGAGCCGGTGCTGTTCAGGCTCCGGTCGAAGCGCGGAAAATTGCTGCTCGAAACTTCCAGCCGTATGCGATGTCCCGCGGAGAACACATAGCTGGTTACGCCGCAATCCACGCTGACCTGGTAGACCTGATTGCGTTTCACAAAAACCGGTCTATCGAGCGAAAGGCGATAACGCAGGCGCTGCATGCCGTCGGTCACCAGGAGGGGTCGGCCGCTGGGTTGCACGTCGACCAGTTTTGCGGTGAAATCCGTGTCGTTCGCGGAGGTAGAAATGTACAGTATCGTACGGACTGGACCGGTCACCTCGATCTCTTCGTTCAGGGGCGCGGAGGTGTAGACCAGCACGTCGGACCGCCGTTCCACTTCGGCCTGGTTGAGCGGTCCAGGAGGGAAGATTTTAGGTTCGCAACAAATGGCGCCGCCAACGGTTGGCACGGGGTTTTTGGGATCGTAGAAAAAACTGTCGTGCGGCGCTGCGCGTACAGGCTGCCAGCGCAAGAAGCCGGTGCCAGCGGAAGAATTGGCGGTTCCGGCGCTGGTGAGATACAGCGGGGTGTAGCGCGTGCGGGCCAGCGGCCACTCATGCTCTTCGCGCCAGACATTCGGCCCCATTATGAAAATGTGCAGAAGCGGCTGTTCATGAATACTCGCGCCAACATTGCGCTTCAGCCACTTATCGAACCAGTCCGCTTGCCTACCCCTGATACCGATGTTGGCCTGCGGACCAAAATCAAGTGTGGGAAACTTCAAGCCGGGATTATGTCCCCATGGGCCGATCCAGGTCTCGGCTGACTTACGCTTAAGCGCCAAACGCGAGAAAGCGTCAAGGTCGCTTTCAGCGTAGGCGTCAAACCAACCGCCGAGTGAGAGCACGGGTACATTCAACTGATCCAATTTCCGGCGAACGCTGCGCTGCTTCCAATAATCGTCATAGGACGGATGATCGAGCGCGGACCTCCAGTAGGGTACGATTGTTCCGGTAGCCAGCAGGTCAGAGGTGCGCAGCGGAAGGTTCCGGATGTAGGCGTCCGGGCGGGAAAGCGGGCGGGAAGGCGAGTTTTCATTTTCCGCCAGCCACAGCAGGCGATGACCGAGTTGCAGCGCGCCGCCGGCCGAATAATAGCGATCTATATATTCGTCGTTTCCCGAATTCATGGGCGAGATGGCGAGCAGATGAGGATTATCTTCGAGCGCCGTCCACCATTGCACCAAGCCTAGGTAAGAGCTGCCGGCCATGGCCACGCGCCCGTTCGACCAGGCCTGTCCCGCAATCCAGTCGATGGTGTCGTTTCCATCGGGACCGGATTGCGTGACGGTCGAGAACACGCCTCGCGAGCCGTAGCGTCCCCGCATATCTTCAATTACCACTGCATAGCCGCGCGATAAGAAATAACGGTAGGTGCGAGTGGCGGAGCCGGTGCGTCCATAAGGCGTCATCACGAGCACTGTAGGCCAACGGCCCGCACCCGGTAAAAACAGATCGGCCGCGAGACGCACGCCATCCCGCATCGGAATGGATACAACCGCGGACTTTTCGGTCTGAGGACTGTCTCTCCGGGTAATTTGCGCTGGCGCCAGCGTGATCAGCAGAAGGAACGCGGGGCCTAGCACCGCAGCCGCTCGAATCATGGAGTGGACCCGTCAGGAGCAGGCTTCGGGCGCGAGCCAAAAAGCGCTGTGCCGACTCGGACTAACGTGGCTCCCTCTTCGATGGCGACTTCGAAATCACCGGACATGCCCATGGAAAGCTTGGGCAGTCCGTACTGCCTGGCCAGACCGGCGAGTTCCCGGAAATGGGGCCGGGAATGTTCCGCGTCCGCGTGCCACGGCGGCATGGTCATCAAGCCAGTGACAGCCAGATGGGGGCATTGCTGCGCGGTTGCGAGCAGTGCGGGCAGTTCTTGCGGGCGGACACCGCTTTTGGAATCTTCCAAGGAGAGCCTGACTTCGACCAAGACTTCCAGCTGCGGTTTCCCCAATTTCGACGTCCTTTCGGCGGCAGCGGACTCCAGGCGCTGCAAGAGCTTCACTGAATCGGCAGTGTGCACCACATCAAATAGATCGCACGCCACGCGCGCTTTATTCGACTGAAGGTGGCCGATCAGATGAAAGCGCGCGTCCGCCAGATCACTGAGTTCCGGGCTCTTACCTAGGAATTCCTGCACATAGTTCTCGCCGAACTCGCGCAGACCGGCTTGATAGGCAGCGCGCATATGAGCGGTAGAAAATTTTTTCGAAACCGCCACTAATGTTATATCGGAGCGCAAGCGCCCGGACCGGGTGGCGGCTTGCTGGATGCGTTCTTCGACCGCCTCAAGGCGGCTCTCGATACTTGGATCACGTGGTGACAACACTCTACGATAAAACACCAGGGCAAGAGGACGCTCCGGCTCCCGAAGCGCTGCTTGCGGCTGTCGAGACATTTCTTAACGGTTGCCGCCGTCCGGCAGTTCTCGAATATGGAGAGAATCCCCTTCCGCTTACCGCCGGCTGTTATGCGCTGGAGATTCGCTCAGGACGGCTCTGCATTGAAATTTGGGACGAAACCCGCAGCGTTTCGCGCCGTATACTAGGGCTGGAAAGAGCGGCGACCGGATTGCTGGATTGCAGCATACAAAAATTCGCGGGCAAGCCTGGACGAATGACCTTTCTAGACTTGGACCGGCCGCAGACGGCGCACCGTTCGCTGCGGGCCGTCAGGGAGAATTTTGCCGAGCAATTCCGGCGTATGCTATCGCGGCAATTCCCCGGGTGGGAGATTGCCGCGCTCTCTTCAGCGCAAGATTTGCAGCACTCATTCTCTTCCATATATCCCAGGGCGAAACTGAGGCTCGGAGAGCGGAGAATCGCGGCGATGGCCTGCACCAGCATGCAGGACGAAGCGGAGATGCTCAGCTTTGCTTTGATTTGGCACCGGCATGTTTGCGCGCGGGGTGAGAATACGGCATTGTGCCTGTTCCTTCCGGAAGATGCCGGCGCGCTGACAGCGCACCGCTTGCGCTGGCTGACCGGCGGCAGCCTGGCGCCCCGCCTTTTCCGGTTTAATTCACACGGATCGGCTGGCGAGGTAGATCCGAGCGATCTGGGCAACGTGCATACACAAGTAAGTGGTCAGTACAAGCCTGTACTCTTGAATGCATCCTTACAGGAGATGCTGGGGCGCCTCGAAGGAATCGAGGGAGTGGGCTGTTGTCCGGAGTTGAACGGCAGTGTCAGCATCCGCAGCCGTGGACTTGAATTTGCCCGCATCGAGGCGGGCCGGATATTGCTTGGCCTCGTATCTAAGCGGGAACTGGCCGCGTGTCAAACTGATGACGTGGTGAAGTTTGCGGCCCAGTTGTCCGGCATGCGGGCCGTTTCCCAGCACCGGCCACCAAGCTTTCCCGAGCGCGAGTTCGAATCCGGCGTGCGCAGGCACTTGGAGGCAATTGATCCCACTTTGTTGCGCACACCCGTGCACGGACAAGTGCTGAGTTTTGCCGGCGGCGACCGCGATTTGATTGATCTTTTGGCGGTCTCCGAGAGTGGCCGGTTAGCCGTGCTGGAGTTGAAAGCATCGGAAGATATCCATCTGCCGGTCCAGGCGCTAGACTACTGGTTGCGAGTGGCCTGGCATGCGCGGCGTGGCGAATTGCGGCATTTATTTCCCGGAATCGTATTGCAGGATACGCCGCCCGCATTGCTGCTGGTTGCGCCAGCCATGTCGTTCCATCCCGCGACGGTCACAATACTCCGATACTTCTCACCCGGAATTGACGTCGAGAGGATAGGAGTAAATTCGGATTGGCAGCGGAATTTGAGAGTGGTGCTACGCCTCAAGGGCTCGAGCGTACCAATTTCCCATGGGAGTTCTGAATGAGTTTTGAGGGTTTGCTAAACATCAAAAAGGCAATCTCCACGCTGAATCCCAGTCACGTGCGAGAGATGACCGAGTATCCTCTACAGATTGCCTTGCACGCTCCGGATACAGGGGCGTTTGAGCGTCTGGAAGACTTCTTCTTACGTGAATTAACACTTGAGCGGAGGCGTGCGTCGGCCCTGGCCTTAACCCGCGTGGGAGTGCCTGGATATGCTCAAACTCCGGGGCAAAGCGTGCAGGTTTCCTCCGCTCGCTTTGATTTGTCGGTGTATGACGCCGGTATGCTGGCGCCGTCCAGCGGACTTATTTTCCATCCGGAACGCGCGGAGCGGTTTCCAGGCGAGGTGCTTGCTCGACAACCGGACTTGGGCGTTGCGTTAGCCAGGACCTTTCTTCCTTTCCGCCGGCCTTACGTGGATAGTGTGATCTCGAAGACTTGCAAGGAAAATACGCTTTTTTCGCTGGCGACGGCGCTCCCCGACATTGTTCCGAGCTTGATCGAACTGCCCTGGGCGATTGCCGAGTTCGCCTCGGACACTGCGTTTCTCACCATGAATCAGGTGCGTATGGCGTTTCTGATCGCCGGCGCCAGCGACCGCGAAGTTGGGTACACACATCAGAAGACCGAGATCGCTACGGTGATCGGGAGCGCCTTTGGGTGGCGCGCGTTAGCTCGTCAAGCAGTAGGGAAAATTCCGTTCGGCGGCGGTTTGATCGCCAAGGCTGCCGTCGCCTACGCCGGGACTAAGGTGCTGGGCCTTTCGCTAGATCACTATTACGGGATTGGCTACACGTATTCGCGGCAGGAGCGGGAGCGGCTTTATGACGAAGCCCTGCAGCAGGGTAAAGCCGTAGCATCGAAGATTTTGCACTTTTTGCGCCCCGATATAGCCGCTAAGCTTGCCCGTCGTGAACACCGCGGCGGTCCCTCCGGGCAAACCGTACCCGGGAACTGATAAAAAGTCCCAAGTGTTATCTTTGCTACTGTATTGAGAGAGTCGTCTAAGCAAGTGGAAGAGAGAGTAGGGTGCGACCTCCGCGCTACCTTCCTCTCTCTTCACGACTTTACCGTTGCGCAAAGCTTCCCCATTCCAAAATGCAAAAACCGGTCGCGGTGATTACTGGCGGAAGTCGCGGGATTGGACGAGCGATTGTCGAACAACTCGCCAGCACGCATACCCTGGTAGCAACCTACAATGCCAACCAAGCCGCCGCGCAGGCAGTCGCAGAGGCAACCGGTGCTGTGATGCTGCCGTGCAGTTTAGGCGATGCCGAATCCTGCCGGAAATTTCTGGGAGTGCTGCACGAGCGGTTTCCAGTAATTGATTTATTGGTGAACAACGCCGGAATGGCCCCGCGCGAAAGGCGGGATATTCTGGACGCCACGCAGGAGAGCTTTGATGAACTTTTCGCCACCAATCTCCGCGGCCCTTACTTTCTAACACAGCAGATCGCCCGCGGCATGCTGGCGCGCGGCAGTGGACGTATTGTTTTCATCGGTTCCATATCGAGCTTCACCGCGTCGGTCAATCGCGGTGATTACTGCCTGACGAAGGCGGCCATCAGTATGGCGGTGAAATTATTTGCTGTCCGGCTGGCGCCGCACAATATTCCGGTGTTCGAGATTGAGCCGGGGATCATCCGCACCGACATGATCGCGGCGGTTGAAGCGGCTTATGAACAGCGCATTGCCGAAGGTCTACTGCCGCAGCGCCGCATGGGCGAACCGGCCGATGTTGCCGACGCCGTGCGCGCGATTGCCGATGGAAAACTGGACTATTGCACCGGGCAAGTGCTGCACGTTGATGGCGGCTTTCATTTGCGTTCGCTGTAGCGGCGACGGGCCGCGAAGCCCTGGCCTCTACCGTTCGAGTCTCCTCGGACCGGCAAAAGTGAACTAATACGACGCTTACCGTGATGCAAGCAACGATGCTCCCCACAGCGCTTTGCTAAGCCTTTCACACACTACTCCGCCGGCACCATGGAAATACGGCAACTAGGCCGGCGAAACAATCATTGCTGCTGTTGCCGCGGCGATCCCGCCGATGAGAGAGGTAGGAGATTGGGATCTGTCCGACCAAGGCCGCGCCACACCGCGAGTAGTTCGTTATTTTCGATCGCGCAGGCTATCTCACCAGATACTCTGCCTGGTGGCCGCATTCACGCTGCCAATGGCTTTTGCAGCCGTGTACTTCGCCACCACCGGAATCAGTAAGGACATCGACTTTGCGACACATGAGCAACATGGAAACGCATACCAACGGCCTTTGGAGACGCTCTTCGAGAAACTGCCGCAACACGAGCAAGTTGCAGACCGCCTGCATGACGGAGACAAAACAGCGCAGGCTGAACTGACCACCCTGGAGATAGAAATCGAAGAAGCCTGGCGCCAGGTGGCTGTCATGCAGGCGCGCTATGGAGCTGAACTGCAGTTTACGCCGGAGGGGCTGGCCAAACGTAAACGAGGCCATATTTCGATTCCCACTGTCCAAAAAGAATGGGAGGAAATGCGACGCGGCGCCGGGCCCCCAACGCTCGCGGCGGCGAGCGAACGATACCGGCATCTGTTGGCCGACCTTCGTATCATGATCACGCACGTCGGCGACAATTCCTTCTTAATTCTGGACCCGGACCTGGATAGCTACTATCTGATGGACGCCACGTTTCAGGCTTTACCTCAGACGCAGGACCGGCTGGCGGCGCTGCTTGTCTACGGCGAAGGCATTCGGCGGGAGCTTCAGGCGATGCCCGTGCGCTCGAGGCCAAGCGCGCTGAGCAGGGAGCAGCAAATTCATTTTGCCGTCTATCATTCTCTGCTGAAAGAGTCCGATCAGGACCGTATTGTCGTAGACGTGCAAACCGGCCTGAATGAGGATGCCGGGTTTTATGGCATTAGCGAATCTTTGCAGCGGAACCTGCCGCCGGCGGTAAAAGACTATGAGGCCGCCAACGAGAAACTTCTAGCGGTCCTCGACCGGCTGGTGAAATCGGGCCCGCGCGGCGATCTTGCGGAACTCTGCGCAACGGCAGCCATAGCACGCGAAGCCAGCTTCAGACTCTGGAGGGCGGCGGTACCGGAACTCGACAATTTGCTCAAAGCGCGCGTCAAAGATCGCGAGCGAGCGCAATCCCTGGGCTTGATTGCAACCGGCGCGGCGCTATCGCTGTCGGGGCTGTTTGCGTTTCTTGTGATTGGCGATATAACTCGCTCCCGGCGCCGCATCATGGTCACCCTCCGCAGCGGTGCGGCGGAGCTGTCGGCGGATGTGAGCACGGCAATTTCCGGCCGCCTCTCTTCCAAAAGTGAAAGCCACGAGGAGTTTGCCCTCTTAAGCGATACGTTCACTGAACTTCTCGCCGCGCTTCAGCGCCGGGATGCGGACCTCGGGCGCCACCGCAAGGATCTCGAAGACCAGGTAGCCATGCGAACGGCCGAACTGACGAAAGCAAATGGGGACCTGCAGGCCGCAAAGCGGAAGGCCGAAGAGAGCGCGCGTCTGAAGAGCGAGTTCCTCGCGAACATGTCTCACGAGATCCGTACGCCCATGAACGGAATCATCGGGATGACTGAGCTTGCACTCGACACTGGACTCACTCGCGAACAGCGCGAGTATCTGAGCGTTGTCAAGACCTCAGCGAGCGACCTGTTGACGATCATCAACGACATCCTCGATTTTTCCCGCATTGAAGCTGGCAAACTGGTTCTGCACCCTGAGGCGTTCGATCTGCGAAGCCTGATCGGCGAAACGGCAAAGGTCCTGGCGTTGCGTGCCCATCAAAAGGGGCTGGAACTGCTGTGGCGCGTGATGCCGCCGGTACCGCAAGTCGTGGTAGGCGACCCGGTGCGTCTCCGCCAAATTCTGATCAATCTAATCGGAAACGCCGTCAAGTTTACCGACGCGGGGGAAGTGCTGTTGTGCGTGGAAACCACGTCTGCACCGTGTGAAATGCCGGAACTCCGGTTTTCTGTAAAGGACACAGGCATCGGCATTCCGTCCAGTGAACAGGGCCGCATCTTCGACTCTTTTGCGCAGGTGGATGCATCCGCCGTGCGGTCTCACGGCGGTACCGGCTTGGGTTTGGCGATCGTTACTCAGCTTGTCAAACTTATGGGGGGTGGCATCTCAGTGGCGAGCGAGGTCGGGCACGGAAGCACATTCAGCTTCACCGCGTGCTTCGGAACCGTTCCTGAGACGACGGACAAGGGGCCAGACGCCGAGCCCGTCAGTTGCCGGGGCGTGCGTGTCTTGGCCGTGGATGACAACTCTACGAACCGGGACATTCTATGTGAGTGGCTGAGTAAATGGGGAATGCAACCCACGTTGGCCGACGGCGGTCCAAACGCTCTTGACGCGATCTTGAAAGCCGAACAGGAGGGAACGCCCTTTCGGCTGATCTTGCTAGACGCTCGCATGCCGGGCATGGACGGATTCACGCTGGCTGAGCGAATTCGAGTATCCAACGGCCATTTGCGGGCGCCCGTGATGATGCTGAGTTCGGGCGATCCGCACGAAGACGCGCGCCACTGTCGCGAGTCAGGGATTGACGCTTATCTTCTAAAGCCGATTAATCCTCCGGAGTTGTTGGAATTGATTCTAGAGCGCCTGAGCAGCCGGTCCATCGAGCATTTAGCGAAGTCGGCCGCAGTGCTTCCATTCATTCCGGAGAAAGCCGAGTGCCTTCAAGTTCTGGTTGTCGAAGACAACCTTGTGAACCAGAGACTCATTCTCCGGTTGCTTGAAAAGCGCGGTCATTCGGTAACGCTCGCGAAGGATGGATTTCAGGCGCTGGCGACGCTTGCGGAGAGAAATTTCGATGTCGTGTTTTTGGATATTGAGATGCCTGGGCTGACCGGCTACGAGGTTGCTGTGCGCGTGCGGACCAGCCAACGCATATCCTCTCGCCAAGTGCCAATCATCGCGCTAACCGCGCATGCAATGGAGGGTGATAGGGAGCGCTGTCTGAAATCCGGCATGGACGGTCATCTTACCAAGCCAATCCGTTCTGGGGATTTGGACCGGGCGCTCGAGTCCGTAGGCCGCGCGTGGCTTTCCCGCGTGGATTCGGAAGCAGTGCCGGAGAGCCGGTAACGCGCAGGTTTCCACAGAGTAACTATCTTCGTGATCTTGCATAAGCCGCTAGCATAATATGTTCGCAGGAGAATTCATGCCTCGACCAATTCATTTTGAGATTCCCGCCGAGAACCCGGAGCGGGCTATCGGCTTTTATACGAACGTGTTTGGCTGGAAGTTCAATAAGTGGGACGGCCCGATGGAGTACTGGCTCATCTCCACCGGGGAATCCGCCGAACCCGGAATTGATGGTGGCCTAATGCCACGCCATGATCCGAACCAACCCTGTGTTAACACTGTTGGGGTCGAGAACCTGGATCGGACGATCGAGACCGTGCTATCCAACGGCGGCTCGATGGCTCTTCCGAAGATGCCCATCCCAGGAATGGGCTGGCTCGCTTACTGCAAGGACACCGAAGGACATATCTTCGGGATGATGCAGAACGATCCCAACGCAAAGTAGCCCATGGACCGGCGCCCGGCGCGCCGGCGAGACCTTTCCCTAATCCCCCTTCTTCAATACACGGGAAGAAAATTCTCTTGCGGAGCGCACAACTCCGTAGTAGAATCACAAACGAATATAGTAGAAACGGATTTGGCAGGAAGCTGATGAGCGCAGGCAAATTTACCAAACTTGAGCTTCAGATCATGCAAGCTCTTTGGGACCGCGGAACCGCCTCCATTCGGGAGGTGCAAGAAGCGTTTCCCGAACGGGATAGGCCGTCTTACACAACCGTGCAGACCACAGTTTACCGGCTGGAAGGAAAAAAGGCGGTGCGCCGGGTAAAGAAGATCAGCAACGCACACATTTTCGAAGCGGTGGTCTCCCGTAAAGCGGCACAGCGCCGGTTGATTGACGATCTTCTGGGCTTGTTCGGCGGGCGGACACAGCCTGTCATGTCGCATTTGATTGAAGCGGGTAAACTCACGCTGGATGATGTGAAGGAAGCAGAGAAAGAGCTCCGGAATCTAAGCAGAAAGGACACACGGTGACACCTGATTATCTGCCCTCCGCTTTGTCGAATCACTTGTGGCAATCGACCCTGTTTGCTGCTGCCGCTGGATTGCTGACGCTTGTTTTAAGGAAGAATTACGCCCGGGCGCGCTACTGGCTCTGGCTGACCGCCTCGCTCAAATTCCTCCTCCCTTTCTCGCTGCTGGTCCGCTTTGGCAACAGTTTCGGGTGGTCCACGGCCCGGCCCGTCCTGCCGTCCGGCGGATTCTCTTTTGTGATGGAAGAGATCGGCCGGTCATTCAGCGCTCCGGCGGCTTCGTCGCTGGTGGAGCACGCGGCCACGCCGGCGGTTACCACGGTCATGCCAGTCGTGTTATTTGCGATATGGGCCTGCGGTTTTGTAGCGAGTGCATTTTTCTGGTGGATCCGCTGGCGCCGGGTCCGCGTGGCGGTGCGCGTCGCCTCGCCCTTGCCTCTCCACACAGACGTTCCGGTGCTGTCCTCACCCACTCTGCTGGAACCCGGGGTCTTCGGCATTTGGCGGCCGGTGCTGCTCTTGCCGGAAGGCATAACTGACCATTTGGCGCCCGCACAGTTGAGAGCGATTCTCGCGCATGAGTTATGCCATGTGCGCCGCCATGACAATCTCGCCGCGGCGTTTCACATGCTCGTCGAAACCGTTTTCTGGTTTCACCCGTTGGTCTGGTGGATCGGCGCGCGCCTGGTGGAAGAACGCGAGCGGGCCTGCGACGAAGAAGTGCTGAGCCTTGGCAGCGAGCCGGAGATCTACGCGGAGAGCATATTGAAAACGTGCCAATTCTACTTGGGATCGCCGCTGATCTGCGTATCCGGGGTCACTGGTTCCGACCTCAAGAAGCGCATCGTCCGCATCATGACGCAGCGCGTCTCGCACAATCTGAGCCTGGGTAGAAAGCTGCTGTTGGCCGGTGCGGGCCTGGCGGCGGTGGCAGGGCCAATCGCGTTCGGGCTCATGAACGCGCCGCAGGGCCGCGCTCAACCGCAACCGCCCGCAGTCTCCTCCACGCCCGCCTTTGAAGTCGCTTCCATCAAACCGAACAAATCCGGCGACCGGGGAGTGAGGATCATGTTTCCCTCCGGGACGCGTTTTACCGCCACGAACGTCGCGTTAAGAATGCTCATCCGTGTGGCGTACGGTGTGCAGGAGTTTCAGATCTCCGGGGGCCCAGACTGGCTAAATTCGGAAAAATACGATATCGAGGCCAAAGCGGAGGCTTCCTCCCCTAACGACGACATGTTCAAAATGACCGAAGATCAGCGGAACGCCGGGATGGAGCGGCGCAAGCTTATGATTCAAGCACTTTTGGCCGAGCGCTTCAAGCTGACGCTCCACCGGGAGACAAAGGAACTTCCGGTCTATGCTTTGCTCATCGCAAAGAACGGTCCGAAGGTCCAGCAGGCGGCTGGTGCTGACCTGGCGCCGCCTGATCTCAAAGACGCGAAGGGACCCGGATTGAAAGGTGAGGGTATGCGGATGGGCAGGGGCGATTTATCCGGGCAGGCCGTGGAGATGCGTTTTCTGGCGGAG